>CAZXRG010000008.1:0-28551 GCA_964642935.1 uncultured Rhodobacterales bacterium
CACCCCGAAACCCCGTTGCCACAATGAACTTTTCTGAACTGTCCGACCGGCTTGCAGGGGGTTTAAAATGCGTGGTCTTGTCAAAGTTCTTCTTAAGCTGGGTCAACAACTCGCTCTCCGCACCACCGGCCAGAACCTTGGCCACGAAGGTCCCACCGGGCTCTAGAACCTCAAGGGCAAATTGCGCCGCCGCTTCACAAAGCGCCATAATCCGCAAATGATCGGTATTCTTGTGCCCAGAGGAGGCCGCCGCCATATCCGACATCACCACATCCGCGCGACCACCAAGCCATTCCTTGACCTTATCGTCCGCACCCTCTTCCAGAAAATCCAGCACATGCAGATCAGCGCCCGGAATAGGCTCGACCTCTTGTAGATCAACGCCCAAAACAGTGCCGATCTTTTTGCCCTGACGCACGCCAAGTGCATTCACCCGTTTCACCGCGATCTCACACCAACCACCCGGCGCACATCCCAGATCCACAATACGCGCACCCGGCACCATAAAGCGGAACTTGTCGTCAATCTCGGAGATTTTATAGGCCGCGCGACCACGAAGCCCCTCGGCATTGGCCCGTTTGACGTAAGGATCATTCAATTGGCGCTGCAACCAAAGCGTCGAGGACAGTTTGCGCCCTTTGGCACTTTTGACCTGAACCTTCAAAGCCCGCTCACCACGACCCGAGGAATTTTTCTTTTTACCAACCATCAAACTTTATCCTCAAATACACCCGCAGACGACATCATCGAATAGAGCATGCCTTCACGCAGCCCCCGATCCGCCACGCGTATACAATCAGTTGGCCAGATACGCACGAGGGTTTGTAAGATTGCCGCTCCGGCCATAATGAGCCGCGTGCGATCCCGCCCGATCCCGGGGTGATTGCGCCGACCCTCAGGGCCCAACTCAAGGAACTGACTGACAACTGCATCCACTTCCGTGGAGCGCATCTTCAAACCATCCACCTTGGAGCGATCATAGCGCTGCAGCCCCAAATGGGCCGCGCCAACGGTCGTGACCGTGCCAGAGGTTCCGATCACCTGAAACCCGTCTAAAAGCGGCGCAAGATCTTCGGACTTATAAGGCAGGAACTCCGCCATATGCTCTTCAAAGAGCCAAGACATCAGTGCAAAACGCGCTCCGTCCTCGTCCACATCGCGATACCGCTCATGAAGCGTGGCCACCCCAAGGGGCACTGAAATCCAATCCACCACCCGCGCCCCATCTGCATCACGCGGGTTTTGGGGATCACGACGCGACGGGCGGATTTTTAAAATAGCAGCCGCTTTGTTTTGGGGCTCAACTTCGGAGACATCAATCCAGACCAGCTCCGTCGACCCACCACCAATATCAACAATGAGAACCTGCTTGCTTTCAGGCTCGATCAAAGAGGCACAAGAGATCACCGCAAGCCGCGCTTCCTCGCTGGCCCTTATAATCTCCAACTCCAGACCGGTTTCCGCCCGCACCTCATCCAGAAATTCCTGCCCGTTATCCGCACGGCGACAGGCCTCAGTGGCGATGAACTTATTATGGGAGACATTAAACTGGCCAAGCTTATCAGCACAGGTTTTTAGCGCTGAAATGGTCCGCCGGATCGCAGGACGGGACAAATAGCCCGTCCGCTCCAAATCCATCCCCAATCGCACAGATTTCGAGAAGGCATCCACCACCCGAAACTCCAAACCATTGGGCTCAGCAATCAGCATCCGGCACGAATTCGTACCAAGATCCAATGCTGCGAACAGTTCGCGAGAACCATTCGCACGTGAATTATTATGAGGACGGGGAGCACCGCTCGCACCATCCATACCCTTAATAGGCATTTTCTCGAACCTTTGCGGGGTCGCGGAAAAGTCCATCGCGCCCCAGTTAAGAAAAGCCTAGCGGACAACATCCACGCTGGCAACAACTAGCGCAATGTTATCAAGCAACATCCGCAGTTGAGGCCAAGCTGACACCTGTGGGCTCAACACCAATGGCGCGGCAGACATTATAGGTCAGATCAGGATTGTTGAGCGTGTAAAAATGGAGATGCTCCACCCCTTCCGCGCGTAGATTATCACATTGCTCCGCGCAGGTCGAAAGGGCCAGCAACTCCTGATCTTCCTCTGTCTTCGCATTGCCAAACGCATCATGCATCCAAGTTGGAACAGAAGTGGCGCAACGCCCGGCAAACTTCACCATCTTCTCGAAATTCTCGATGGGCAGGACACCCGGCACGATGGGTGCAGTGATCCCCGCCTTAGCCGCCTTATCGCGGAACCGAAGGAAATGATCATTATCAAAGAAGAATTGCGTGATCGCCCGAGAGGCCCCCGCATCCAGTTTGCGCTTAAGATTGGCAATATCCGCATCCATATCAGACGCCTCAGGGTGCTTCTCAGGATAAGCGGCCACGGAAATATCAAACCCGCCTACATCAGACAGACCTTTGACCAATGAAGCCGCACTCTCAAAACCATTCGGGGCAGGCTCAAAAACGCTTGCCCCCTTGGGCGGATCACCACGAAGGGCGACAATATGCTGAACGCCCATGGAGCGATACTTCTTGGCTACATCCAAAACCTCATCACGCGAGGCATCAACGCAGGTCAAATGCCCGGCCACGTTCAAACGCGCCCGATCGCGGATGGTCATAATCGCCGAATAGGTCCGATCCCGCGTGGTTCCGCCAGCCCCATAGGTGACCGACACGAACTTAGGCCCCAAGGGCGCCAAACGCTCAACCGTACGCCAAAGACGCAAACTTGCAGATGTAGATGAAGGTGGAAAGAACTCAAAAGAGAGCTCTGGCAACTTAGGATAAGGCACGTGCGAATACTCCGGTCTATACCGTCAATGGTGTTAATGTGCACGTGCAGCATAACAGAAGTAAAACGACACTTCAACTTCCAATTGCGACCATTTTTGTCGTAAACGCCTGTTAACGATTCGATCATGCATGTCGCGTTTGCACGGGGTGATGTCGCCAGACCGCGACCAAGCCGCCTCTGCTCAAGCTAGAGATGCACAAAGAGATTTTCCTATGAGGACACTGAAAAAATGACAAAAACTGTCGTTGAGAGCAAAACCAAAACCGCAATTATCGGCTTTGACCAGCCGTTCACGGTCATTGGCGAGCGCATTAACCCCACTGGGCGCAAGATATTGAACGCCCAACTCGAAGCGGGAGATTTCTCGACAGTCGCAAGTGACGCCATTGCGCAAGTGGAAGCGGGTGCCACCATTCTGGACGTGAACTCCGGTGCCGTCTTTCAAAACAAAATGGCTGAAGATGTGCGCTATGCGGATAACAACTTCGTCGAACCCCCTCTGATGAAACAATTAATCGATCTGGTGCAAACCACCGTGGACGTGCCCATTTGCATCGACAGCTCGGTCCCCGGCGCCCTTCAGGCAGGCCTTGAGACCTGCGAAGGCCGCCCTCTGGTCAACTCCGTCACCGGCGAGAGCGAGCGCATGGAAGAGATTTTCCCGCTCATCAAAAAATACAACGTCCCCGTGGTCGCCATCTCCAACGATGAGACAGGCATCTCCCAAGACCCCGATGTACGCTTTGCTGTGGCCAAACGCATCGTAGAGCGTGCCGCCGACTATGGCATCCCCGCCCATGACATCGTGGTTGATCCACTGGTTATGCCAATTGGCGCCATGGGCTCTGCTGGCCTGCAGGTTTTCACCCTCGTGCGCAAACTGCGCGATGAACTGGGCGTTAACACCACTTGCGGTGCCTCCAACATCTCCTTCGGCCTACCCAACCGCCACGGCATCAACAACGCGTTTCTGGCCATGGCCATGACCGCAGGCATGACCTCGGCGATCATGAACCCGATCCAGATCCCCGTCAGCGAGAAAAAGCTGCAAGCCAAACGCGACGAACTGGCCGCCGCGGGCATCATCGTGCCCGAGGAGATTGATCCCGAAATTCTTGCAAGCCTCACGGGCATGGGGTCCACCAAATCCAAACCGGGTAAGGAAATGGAAAGCATCCGCGCGGCAAACTACCTAATGGACAAGGACAGCGATGGCTCTGAATGGATCAGCTTCAACAAAGCGCCCGCAGCCGCAGGAGGTGGAGGCCGTCGCGAAGGCCGTCGCCGTCGTCGCGGCTGATCAAAGTCGTGGCTGATCTGAGAGGCTAATAAAACGCCCGTATTCGAATTGACCAATCCCGCACCGCTTGCCACAACCAAGGTGCAATTAACCGAGCGTTTTTCATGACCAAAGACCCACTTGTGATCTTCACCCCATCAGGGAAACGGGGGACCTTCCCGAAAGGCACCCCCGTGCTAACCGCCGCCCGCCAATTGGGCGTCGATCTTGATAGCGTCTGTGGCGGTCGCGGGATTTGCTCGAAATGCCAGATCACGCCCTCCTTTGGGGAGTTCCCAAAACACGGTCTCACCGTCTCCCCCGATGCGGTTTCCGAATGGAACAGCGTTGAGGAACGCTACAAATCCAAGCGCGGCCTGATCGAGGGCCGCCGCTTGGGCTGCCAAGCCACCATCCAAAGCGACATCGTCATCGACGTCCCCCCGGAATCCCAAGTCCACAAACAGGTCGTGCGCAAACGCGCCGAGGCCCGCGACATCGTCATGGACCCCGCCACAAGGCTCTATTACGTCGAGGTGGAAGAGCCCGACATGCACGAGCCATCGGGCGACCTTGAGCGCCTCGTCAAAGCCCTCAAAGACCAATGGGACATTTCCGGTGCAACAGGCGATCTGCGCACCCTACAAATGCTCCAACCGGCCCTGCGCAAAGGCAAATGGAGCGTCACCTGCGCCGTTTATCACGACACCGCGGACACCAACCCACGCATCACCCAAGTCTGGCCGGGCTATTATGAGGGCGCAATATACGGCCTCGCCATTGACCTCGGCTCCACCACCATCGCCGCCCATCTGTGCGACCTGCGCGACGGCGCGGTTATCGCCTCCTCTGGCATCATGAACCCGCAAATCCGCTTTGGGGAAGACCTCATGAGCCGCGTGTCCTACGCCATGATGAACCCTGGTGGCGACGCTGAAATGACCGCCGCCGTGCGCGAAGCGATCAACGCGCTCACGGGCCAAATCACGGACGAGGCCGAGATTGACCCTGAACTCATCATGGAAGCCGTCTTCGTGGCCAATCCGGTCATGCACCACCTGCTCTTGGGCATTGATCCCGTGGAACTCGGCCAAGCGCCATTCGCGCTGGCCACTTCCAAATCCATGACACTTTGGGCTCGCGAATTGGACCTAAAACTCCACCCCGAAGCCCGCATCTACATCCTGCCCTGCATCGCCGGACATGTGGGGGCCGATGCCGCCGCCGTGGCTCTTTCAGAGGCCCCGAACCAATCCGAAGACCTCGTACTCGTCGTGGACGTGGGCACCAATGCAGAGCTTCTCTTGGGCAATAAAGACAAAGTCCTCGCCTGCTCCTCCCCCACTGGCCCCGCCTTTGAAGGCGCTCAAATCTCAAGCGGCCAACGCGCCGCACCGGGTGCCATCGAGCACGTCGAAATCAACCCCGAGACCAAAGAACCCCGTTTCCAGGTCATCGGCTCTGATCTCTGGTCCGACGATCCAAAATTCGAAGAAGCCATACTCGCCTCCGGCATCACCGGCATCTGCGGCTCTGGCATCATCGAGATCGTCGCAGAAATGCGCACCGCGGGCTTGCTCGATGCGGCAGGCGTCATCGGCTCAGCCGCCCAAACGGGCACAACACGCTGCATCGAGGACGGGCGCACCCACTCCTATGTGGTCTATGACGGCACGGACAACGACGGCCCGCTGATCACCGTCACCAACAAAGACATCCGCGAAATCCAACTGGCCAAAGCCGCCCTCTATGCAGGTGCGCGCCTCCTGATGGATCAAATGGACGTAGACACCGTCGACCGCGTGGTCCTTGCAGGAGCCTTTGGCGCCCATATCTCGCCCAAACACGCAATGATCCTCGGCATGATCCCCGATTGCCCCATCGACAAGGTCACATCGGCCGGAAACGCCGCAGGTACGGGAGCCCGCATCGCCCTCCTCAACTGCGCCTCACGCCGCGAGATCGAGGAAACCGTTCAAAATATCCATAAAATCGAAACCGCCATCGAACCAAAGTTCCAAGAGCATTTTGTGGCCGCCACCCATATCCCAAACAGCGCCGATCCCTTCCCGCTCCTCAACGCACTGGTCACACTTCCGGATGTGTCGTTCAATCAGGGCGGCGATGGATCAAGCGGGGGTCGCAGGCGAAGACGGCGCGGCTAACGCACCGCCGTAAGGATTACTGGATCAACGGTAAATCCAAAAGCCTGTGAACTTCCGCCACAACATCCTGCGTCACAGGCGTATTGGACGCCGCCTCAAGCAATTCATAGGCATCCGCCTTACGCGCTGCCAACTCACCTTCCGTGACCTGAACGCGCTTCATAGTTCTCTCAAACGTCTCCGCCGCATTCTTCTTGGCAGTCACATCTGCAAGAACCCTCTCCTGCTGTCCAAGCGCCCGACGCACCTCAACCAAATCTGCTTCCAGTTCCGCATTCACACCACCAACCGCAGACAGGCCGGTCCTGATCTCTGCCACCTCAATCTCAAGCGCGCTTTTGGCTTTGGCCGCGTCATCAAGTTCGACCTCTAGGTCCGCAGCACTCGCCTCGGGCAAGCTGATCAGGCTCAACACCTTACGCGCCTCCAACAGGTTGCGCTTGAGCAACTCGATTTCCAGAACCTTGAAACGATAGGCCGCAATCTTGCCCAAACGGGAGTCCGGATCAGCGTCCTTAAGAGCCTCCGGCCCAGCATCGCTGGCCGCCAGAGCCTTCAAGACATCCGAGCGCCGCGCATCATCTGACAACTCGTTGTTCTCAGCTTGCTCAGGCGCATCACCTTCAACCGCATCCACGGCCGCAACCGTCACAATCGGGTCATCCGCATCCACCTGCTGTTCTTGGGCCGAAAGCCGTCGTGGAGACTTGAACAATCCCGTCAAATTCCCCCGGGCACCCGCCTTTTGCACAGGCGAAAGGCCCGCCGTGTCTAAAATAGTCTCAGCCTGAGGCGACGTATCTTGCGCCAAAGCCACGCCGGAACCCAGCGACAAAGCCGCGGCACAAACACTTGATACGCCGGCAAGGCGCATCAGTTTACGGGTCTTCCATTTACTAAATAACATTTACACACTCCCACTCGAAGCCTGAACATCGCCTATGATTCTCCCTAAATTATGGCAAATACAGGATAAATTTTCGATAAATCACCGCGACCGCGCCCTCATCATGGCCCAACAGCAGGCGCAAACCCCTATTTTTTGGGTCGTTCAGCTTGAGAACCTCGACAAGTTAAGATCGCCAAGTTACCAGCGTTTATGACCAATATGATCCCCTTGACCGATCCGTGGAGCGATCTGCGCGATGCCGTTGGCAAAATCTGTGCCGATTTTCCCGAAAGCTACTGGCAAAATCTGGACAAGACCGCCTCCTACCCGACTGATTTCGTGCAGAAAATCACAAACGATGGATATCTGGCCGCGCTGATCCCAGAAGAATACGGAGGCTCCGGTCTGCCCCTCTCTGCCGCTGGCGCAATTCTCGAAACCATCCACGAGAGCGGTGGCAACGCGGGCGCCGCGCATGCTCAAATGTATACGATGGGAACGCTTCTGCGCCATGGCTCGATGACCCAAAAACAAACCTATCTCCCTGAAATTGCCAGCGGTTCCCTGCGCCTACAAGCCTTCGGTGTGACCGAGCCGACTACGGGCACAGACACCACCAAGACCAAAACCAAAGCGGTGAAACAGGGCGAAAATTACGTCATCAACGGACAAAAAGTCTGGACCTCACGGGCCGAACATTCCGACCTCATGGTGCTTCTGGCCCGCACCAAACCGCTCGATCAGATCACCAAGAAATCGGACGGGCTATCGGTATTTCTGATCCCCATGGACCTGCCCGGCATCACCGTAAAACCCATCGACGCGATGATAAACCATGCCGCCACGGAGGTCTTCTTCGACGATGTGACCGCCCCTGCCGACAGCCTGATTGGTGAAGAAAATCAGGGCCTTAAGTACATTCTCTCAGGCATGAACGCCGAACGCATTCTCATTGCCTATGAATGTCTTGGCGACGCCGCCTATTTCTTGCGACGCGCCACGGAATATGCCCGGGATCGCACCGTTTTCGACCGCCCCATCGGTCAAAATCAGGGCATTCAATTCCCGCTCGCCCGTGCCCATGCCCAGACCGAGGCCGCACGCCTAATGGTTGCCAAAGCCGCAGCACTTTATGAGTCTGAGGAAGACTGCGCAGAGGCTGCAAACACCGCCAAACTGCTCGCCTCAGAGGCCTCTTGGGCCGCAGCAGAAGCCGCCATGCAAACCTTCGGAGGCTTCGCATTTGCGCGGGATTACGGCATTGAGCGCAAGTGGCGCGAAACCCGTCTCTACCAGACCGCCCCAATTAGCACGAACCTGATCCTAAGCTACATCGCCCAGCATGTGCTTGATTTGCCAAGATCTTTCTAAACCAAGAAAGACCTCTATTCCGCCGGAACAACCTTCCGACCAGTGCGTAAAATCATACCCGCAATGACAAGCCCGACCACATAAAGCACCATCAGCCCGATCAGAAGTGTCACGAAACTCCCCGCAAAACCGGTCATGCCCGTTAGCCCAGACATGAACGCAACCAAGCCGCTCATCTCCCCCACAAAGGCCCAATAGCCCAGGGTGAGCGCAGACAGCCCGACCGCCAAAAGTGTCGTGACGATCAGCAATCCCCGCTGAGCCAAGCCGACCCGAGCCCCCGTCACACCGCGCCGAAGCGCTGTAAACAAACGTCCGATATCCTGCTGCACAATGACCATAGATGGCACCACCAAGAGCACCAGAAGCAGTCCAAAACTCAGCCCGTAAGACAGGGTAATTACCGTAGGCTTCAAGAACTGCGCCTGACTAGACGTCTCATAAAGAAGAGGCGCCAGCCCCAAAACCGTCGTCAACGTCGTCAGCAAAACAGGTCGCAATCGATCCGAGGTCGCATCAATCACCGCAGGCACCAACCCGCGTGTTTTGGCGTATTCATCAATGGTCGTGACCAGAACAATCGAGTCGTTAATGATAATCCCCGTCATACCGATCAGCCCGACCACCGTGAACATCGACAAAGGCACATCCCAGACATAATGCCCCCAAATGGTCCCGATCAGCCCGAACGGAATGATCAGCATCACCACCAAAGGCCGCGTCCAACTGGCGAAAATCCAAGCCAAAGTCAGGAAAATCCCCAGAAGCGACAGGTAAATCCCGTACGTCGCATCGCTCAGAAAGGCCCGCTCCTGCTGAGCCAAGCCGCCCATCTCGAAGTTCAGCCCGAATTGAGAGGCCACATCGGGCAGGATCACATCGCGAATTTCTGCCGTGATCTCCTTGGCGCGCTCTGCATCATCCTCCGAGATATCCCCCGTCACATTAATCCGACGCAGCCCGTTTTCGCGTATGACCTGACTGAACCCCAGCTTTTCCGTGACCGAGACAATATCCGACAGGATCACATAATTCCCCGAAGGCGAGCGCATCCGCGTGGTGTTGATGAAATCCGCGCTCAAATCCTCGTCCGGCAGCCCCACCTTAATGGTGCCCGTGCGCAACCCAACCGGAAACTCCGCCGCATCTATCCCGTTCAAACGCTGATAAAGTTCCGCCCCCAAACCATCGATTGTAAAGCCCAAGGACTTGCCAAGCGGGGTCAACTCCAAGACCAACTCGGCCTTATCAAAGGCCATATCATCCTCAACAGCACTGACCTCTGGATATTGCTCAAGCTGGGTTTTAAGGACCTCAGCGGCCTCCTTAAGCACCTCCGAAGATGCTCCAAACAGAGACACATCAAGACTATCTCCGCCCGGACCACTACCCCAGGAGCGGAAGCTCAACGTCTCAAGAAGCGGATGTTTGCGCACCTCATCCTGCAAGGCGCCAAGAAACGCGGATGACGAATAGGGCCGCAAATCCGCGTCAATCAACTCAATATCAACCGAGCCCAAAAGATCCGCGTCCTTGGTCCCCTGACCCGACAGCCCACGCCCTGAAGTGCCGCCAATTTGGGTCATGGAAAACTCGACCGGATTGTCCCCATGCTCCTCTCTAAAGTTAGCGCCAACCGCCCCAACCGCGCGATCCATCTCGCGGATCATATCGCGGGTATCTTCGCGCGTGGCACCGGGCAGCATGGCAATGTTCCCCGTAATACTCCCCCGCTCAGGCGCGTTGAAAAACCGCCAGGTCACATCCCCGCGAATAAACATGGTCACAACAAGCGAGAGGATCACAATCGCCCCTGCAATCACCGGATACCGCAGTTGGATCACTAAGGAAATGAACCGCCGGAAGATGGTCTGGCGAAACCACGTGAAGCCCTTATTCACTACGTGGCTCGGCAAATCATACCATTTGGGCTTGGCCGAAATCACCACCGATTTGCTCATGTGATGGGGAAGGATCAGAAAACATTCAATGAGCGAGGCGATCAGAACCACCGTCACCGTAAACGGAATATCCGCAATCAACGAGCCGAACCGACCCGAAATCGCGGTCAGCCCGAAAAACGCAATCACGGTCGTGATGGTCGCCGAAAACACGGGCGAGGACATACGGATCGCTGCATTCTCAGCCGCCACAATGGGCGTCTCCCCAAGCCGTCTGGCCCTGAAATCCGCGTGCTCTCCCACCACAATCGCATCATCAACCACGATGCCAAGACAGATGATCAGAGCAAAAAGCGAAATCATATTGATGGTCAATCCGGCCAGATACATCAGAGCCAAAGCCGCAAACATGGCCACCGGAATACCAGCTGCCACCCAGAACGCCGTGCGCGCATTCAGGAACAAAAACAGCAGTCCAACCACAAGCATCAATCCGGTCAGACCATTCTCCAAAAGAATGTTGATACGATTGGTAATATGCTCGGCCCGCGTGCTGGTCAGCTCCATAGTGACGCCATTGGGCAGGCTGCTTTCCATCTCAGCGGCCACCTCTTCAACGGTCGCTTGCATAGAAATGGCATCGCCCAACTCGGCGCGATCCACCCGCACCCGAACCGCCGGATTTTCGCCCACGTAAAAGGCCCGACCACTGTCGACCCCCTCCAAAACGACACTGGCCAAATCGCCAACAACCAGCTTGGAGCCATCCTCATTGGAGCGCACCACAACCTCGGCCACATCCTCCGCATTGCGCTTTTCCACACCCGAACGCAGACGCGCCGTGCCGCCAGCCACATCCCCCGCAGGATCAGCTTCCGCCTCTTGGGCAATGGCACCTGAGATGTCCCCGAGCGAGACACCATGGCGGATCAAATTGGCCTCAGGCACATTCACACGGATCAAAGGATCAGAGATGCCAGAGATCGTCGTGCGCGTCACACCTTCACGAAACAGACGGGCGACAAACTCATCGGCAAAACGCCCCAACTGATCCGGTGAAACAGGCCCCGAAATCACAACATTGGTGACCCGATCCCGCCAAGCCCCGCGCCGCACAACCGGATCTTCCGTGTTCTCCGGCAGATTGCTCACTGCATCCACAGCCGCCTTCACATCATCCGCCGCCCGCGCCATATCCCAGCCGGGCTCAAACTCCAAAGTCATGCTGGCACGACCCTCAGAGGCCACGGCATAGGAGCTTTCAATCCCCTCAATGGACAGCAAAGCAGGCTCTAGAACCGAGACAATCGCATTGTCCACATCCTCCGCACCAGCACCTGTCCAAGCCACATTGACCCGCACATTGTCGATCACCACATCGGGGAAAAACTGCGATCTGAGCTGGGACATGGACATTACACCGGCCACCAGAGTGATCACCATCAACAGGTTCGCAATGGTTTTGTGACGGGCAAAATAAGAGAGGAGCCCGCTCGCCTTTGTCGCTACTTTTGCAGGAATAGCCATCGCTTAACTCCCCATCCGGCTCTCGATACGTTCCACAACGTCCGAGGGAACCTCATCGGCTTTAAGTTGCTCCAAAACCCGCGACTTGGCCTCCGCAGGCATCCGCTTGTTGCCCTCCACAAAGGCGATCAGACGCGCCCGTCGATCCGCATCGAGCGCAATGCCACCGCTTTCGGACGCTGCTGCTGCTTCAGCGCTGGCAGGTCGTCCTTGACCTTGACCCTGACCACGGCGACCCTCCCCGCCCAAACGCGCATAAACGTCCTCGGGAATAGCCTCTTGCTGAAGCTGCTTTAAAATCCGCTCCTTGGCGTCTTTGGGAATATAGGCATTGCCCTCAATCCGCTTGGTGAACCGCTCGCGCTCCTCGTCCGTGATCGCGACCATCTTCTTGTCCTCGATCACCGCCCCTTCACGCACCGGCTTGATCTTCACACCGGCCCCAAGCTGAGGCTGCAGCTTGCTCACGTAAAGGCGCCCCTCAGGCGCATCCCCAACAATCAAACTGTCCGCCTGACGCCGCAAAATCTTCACCTTGATCTCTTCAAGCCGATCTTCTCCAGCAACAATCAACAGCTTCCCGTCCGAGGTCGTGGCTGAGGCCGGAATAACCGAAACCCCGTCCAAAGGAGGCTCGGCAATCTCCACCCGCATGAAATCACCGGGCCTCAGAACCCGCGCATCATCGGGATCAACTCGCGCAAAAATCTCGCGACCCGTCTGACCTGCCCCGACTTCCGCACTGGCGCGATCTACAACGCCCGTCACCGTAATGGGAGCTCCGGACAAATCCAATGTCGCAGACACATCCACAGGGCGAATGCGCCCGCGCTCATCAATCAGCCGCGCATATTGGCTGTTGGACACACGAAACGAAATCTCCAAAGCCTCAAGATCAATCAAGGCCCCGACCTGCTCGTTATTGCCCACAAGCCGCCCCTGAACCGAGGCCACATTGTTCAAAATCCCGTCAAAGGGCGCGGTCACATTGGTCTCCGCCAACCGCCGCTCGGCTTCCGCCAAGTTGATGGCCGCACGGGTCTCGCCAATCTCGGCCCGCAAAATTCGCGCCTTGGCCTGAGCCACCGATTGCTTGCGCGACAACTCCGTCTGGAAGGCCGAAGACAGGCTCAACCGCGCCGCCTCAACCGCCGCATCCGAACCAACACCGCGCTCCTTAAGGTCCAATTGGCGCTCAACCGCCTGATCGCGCAGCGCCTTTTGCTCAATCGCCGCGTCCAACTCGGCTTGGGCCAACTCAAGAGCCGCCTCCGCCTCCAAGAACTCCGCCTTGGCCTCTTTGACCGAACTTTCTGAGAGATCCCGCGCCGATTGCGCATCCGCCGGATCAATCCGGAACAAAAGATCACCGGCAGCCACAAAACCACCATCCTTGAAACTGTCCGAAATCTCGATCAGAGCGCCCGAAGCCGCAGTCCTCAACTCAAGCGTGCGCCGCGATGAAATCTCACCATAAGCGGTGATAATCGGATTGGCGGTCACTAAGGTCAGCTCGGCCACATTAACCGTAAACTCACGCTCTTGCTTGGGCCGCTTGCGATCCTCCCGCGCGCCCCGATCGTCCACCGCATTCATCACCCGAGAGGCCGCCAAGGCCAAAAGCCCCAAAGTGATCGCCAGAATCACAATTCCCAGCAAAGAGCGTGACATAAACCGCATGGATGATCATCTCCCAAACACCACATTATTAAGAGTGATACAGGAATCAGTCCCGTCCAGATCACTCCGCCTCTAATAATACGCAGAAATCAGGAGAATCCGTCGGCTATTTTCATTGTTCTGACCAAAATTCGTTCAAAACATCGCGAATATACCAAATCAGGTCGAGCTTTTCGGCCTGCCATTGCTTCACCATGGCAAATCCACCGCCCTCAAGCACTTTGATCTGATCGCTTGGCACATCAAGTTTGAGGTGGAAAATATACAAAAGCCCGCAACTGGGCTCACCGTTCAAAACTGCATATTTGGGCGTGAACTCCGACATGGGGCGAAGCACCCCGATTTCCTCGTGAAGTTCCCGCACAACCGCCTCATAAGGCCCTTCACCGGGATCAATACCCCCACCAAAGAGCCCCCATTTCCCGGGCATGGCAATGCCGGGCACATCATCGCGCATTTGCAGCAAAATCCGCCCATCAGGCGCTTCTGGGATGACCAGAGCCCCGCGATAGCTTTTGATGTCTTCACGCCATTCGCCAAGCCGCTTGAACTCAGGAAAATCGTCCGCCAAACCGGTCATTTACGCTGCATATGTTCGGCAAGCCTCGGGAAAATCTCTACAAAATTGCAAGGCATGTGCCGGTAATCCAATTGCTTCTCCAAAATCTCGTCCCAAGCATCCTTACAGGCCCCCGGAGAGCCCGGAAGTGCGAACAAATACGTTCCATTCGCAACACCGCCGCAAGCCCGTGACTGCACCGCAGAGGTTCCGATCTTTCCAATCGACACATGGGTGAAAAGAGTTGAGAAAGCGTCAATTTCCTTCTCGTAAACATCCCGATGGGCCTCAACGGTCACATCGCGCCCGGTCAATCCGGTCCCGCCCGTGGACAGGATCACATCCACATCATCGCGCGCGCACCAATCGCGCAATTGCGCCGATATCTCACCCCGTTCATCGCGAATTATCCCGCGATCCGCCAAGATATGCCCGGCCCCCTCAAGGCGACCCACCAGCACATCACCAGAGCGATCTTCCTCAAGCGAGCGCGTATCCGAGACCGTCAAAACCGCAATCCGAACCGGCACGAACTCCCGTTCACTCATGCGTCGAACCAATTCACCGTCGGGCCAAGATTGTAGATGTTGGAGACACCCATCTCTGCCGACTGCCCCCAACAATCATGGATATGACCGCAGAAGACCAACTCCGGCTCATGGGCCTTGATCCACCCCCGCACAGCCACAGACCCTAAAGAACCCAGTGTCGCGTGCTTATCCACCACCCCTTTGGGCGGCGAATGGGTGACCAGAATATCAGCCGAGCGCATGTCCAACAGCATCTTCTCCGCATCCTCCTCGCTCATATCAAACGAGCCCCAATCCGTGGACGGCAAAGGCGGTATGGCACAGCCAATACCCGCAACCGTCACCACATCAAGATCAATCACTTCCCCATGAAGGATCAACGCATCCGTGGCGGTCTTCAAAGCGTCCAAGGTCTCGTTATTGCCCGGCACAATCACCAGCCGATCATTGATCGGTTTCAGCGCCTCCATGGTCTGTTCAAGCCCATTGTGAACCTGCGCGAAATCACCAGCCCCGATCACCAAATCCGCCTTTTCAGCTGCAGACACAATCTGGGCCGCCGCCTCCATATCGCAGTGGAGATCCGAGAATGCCAAAATCTTCACATCAACCTCGCTTTCAAACTTAAAAGATCTGCCCAAGCCTCGCGCTTTTTCAACGGGTCGCGCAACAAAGCATCCGGGTGAAACATCGGCAGCACCGGAATGGAGTTAAACTCCGCCCAAGTCCCGCGCATACGGGTGATACCAGTGCTCACATCCAACAGCGTTTGCGTCGCCGGATTGCCCATGGTCACGATAAACTTCGGAGAAGCCAAACCGATATGGCGCTCCAAAAAGGCTTTCATCATCTGCAACTCTTCGCGCGACGGCTCGCGATCCTGAGGAGGCCGCCATGGGATCACATTGGTGATATAAACCGAACCAGAAGCCGCCTCGGCACTGCGATCCAGCCCAATGGCCGCCAGCATCTTGTCGAGCAATTGACCGGAGCGCCCCACAAAAGGTTTCCCCGCCTGATCCTCATCGCGATCCGGCGCCTTCCCGATGATCATCACATCCGCCTCAGGACTGCCATCGGCAAAGACGCATCGCCGCGCACCCTTTTTGAGCGCACATCCCTCAAACCCGTCCAAAGCCGAACGAAGCGCATCCAAAGAGGTGCAAGCCTCGGCAATCTCCCCCGCGCCCGCGTCAGCAGGACCAACAGGGGCAACATACTCCACGGGTGCGGCAGCCGGTGCAGCCTTAGGCGCAGGTTCCGGCGCAACCATTTCAAACCGATTGATCGGCTCCTCGGACATAGCCTCATCCGCGCCCAGCTCGATTTGCCAAGCCAAAGCGTCCAAAGCCTCATAATCATCCAAGTCGCGAGTCATGAGCGCAGACTATGGGGGAAGTCTGGGGACGTAAACTGCCGATCCGCTTTAAGATCACATCCCAGCCAAATTCGTCTTTGCAATAGTCCCATCCCCTGCTTAACAATACTCAAAAAGCCCATCACGCCGCCTCCATGAGGGAAATTAGTTTGACCCATACACGCATCCGCAAATTCAACACCAAAGACACCTATCCAGAGCAGAACCTCGACAATGACCTCTGCCAAGCGGTGGTGACCCAAGGAGGCCGCACGGTCTGGCTGCGCGGTCAATGCCCGCAAAACCTCGATGACGCCAAAAACATCGAAAGTAGTGATCCGGTCGAGCAAACCCATAAGGTCATGCAAAACATCAAACAGCTGATCGAGGAAGCGGGCGGCGAGATGGAGCACCTCGTCAAAGTGGTCGTCTATATCACCGACGTGCGCCACCGCGAGGCGATCTACCGGACCATGGGCGAATATATCAAAGGCGTCTATCCGGTCTCAACGGGCCTCGTCGTGCAAGCACTGGCCCGCCCCGAATGGCTGGTGGAAATCGACGGCACGGCGGTGATCCCCGAATGACCTTCTCGCTCGTCGCACGTTGCGCGGACACTGGCATGTTCGGCCTCGCCATTTCCTCTTCCTCTCCGGCCGTCGCTGCCCGCTGCGCCTATACCCGCGCAGGTGTGGGCGCTGTGGCCAGTCAAAACATCACCGATCCAAGGCTCGGCCCCTTCGCCCTTGATCTGATGCAAGGTGGCATGAGTGCAAAAGAAGCCATCGCGGGCGTGCGCGATCAGGGACAACACATCGAATATCGACAAGTTTTGGCCATCGATGCCAATGGTCAAACCGCCATCCACTCCGGCCCTAAATCGCTGGGCATTTGGACCGACGCCTCTGGCAAAGATGTCATCGCCGCAGGCAATCTTCTGGCCAATGAGGACATCCCGAAAACACTGGTCGAAGCATTTGAGCAAAGCACTGGCCATCTGGGCGACCGCCTGATCACAGCCATGAAGGCCGGACTGGCCGCAGGTGGGGAAGCCGGACCGATCCATTCCGCAGGCATGCAGCTTTGCGACAAAGTCGCTTGGCCCGTGGCTGATCTGCGCTGTGACTGGACGGAAAGTTGCCCCATTGACGCAATCGCAACCGCGTGGGAGGTCTACAAACCCCAATTGGACGCCTATGTGCAACGCGCCCTAGACCCGCGCGAAGCCCCCTCCTACGGCGTGCCCGGCGACGAATAGGCGGTGCTCAAATCCCGACAACCAAGCGCTCTAGCAGAGCGTCCATCATCCGATCACAAGCCTTGAGTTCAGAAACCTCGATAAACTCGTCCGGCTTGTGCCCCTGATCCATGGAGCCCGGCCCACACACCACCGTGGGCACGCCCAGATGGGAGGAAAACAAGCCCCCTTCGGTCCCGAATGCCACCTTCAAAGCCGCCGATTGCCCGCTCAAACCTTGCACCAAGTGAACCACCTCACTGGACGGGTCCGTGCTTAAAGACGGATAGGAATTGGTGATCTCAATGGAAATATCCGCCTCAGGAAACGCCCCACGAAGCCCGGCCACATAGTCATCCCGCAAAGCCTCCACCTGCGCCAAAATAGCCTCCGGCGCATCCCCTGCCAAATTGCGGATTTCAAACATGAACTCCGAGTGATTGGGCACAATATTAAGCGCAACACCCCCGCTGATCGTACCCACATGCAGCGTCGTGTAAGGCACATCATAATCATCATCCCGCACCCCATTCAAAGCGATCTCATCCTGAATAGAGCGAATAAACCCGATCATATCGCAGGCCATGTGAATGGCATTCAAAGCGGTCGGTGCCAAAGCCGAGTGGCTCTCCCGCCCCGTGGAAACCACCCGCGCCGCCGTCTTCCCCTTATGCCCCGTGGCCACGCGCATAGAGGTCGGCTCCCCCACAATGCAAAATTGAGGCCGAAACGGAGCGCCCTCCAGCATCTCGATCAGCGAGCGCACGCCCACACAACCGATCTCCTCATCGTAAGAGAGAGCAATGTGCAAAGGCGTCGCCAGCTCCATGCCCCCCGCCTTTTGCGCGGCAGTCAAAGCACAGGCCAGAAACCCCTTCATATCCGCCGTGCCACGCCCGAAACACTTGCCCTGCCCTTCGCTCATCTCAAAAGGTGGGCGCATCCAATTCTGCCCCGTCACAGGCACCACATCCGTGTGGCCTGACAAAAGCACACCTGCGCGATCCTTGGGACCAATGGTGGCGTAAAGATTGGCCTTTTGCCCGGTCTCATCCCTGATCAGAGTGACCTCGGCCCCAGCCTCCGCCAACAGCCCCTCACAAAAGGAGATCAGCGCCAAATTGCTTTCGCTGCTCACGGTCGGAAACCCGATCAACTCACCCAACAGGTCCTTGGAGCGCATCAGACCGCCAAACCCCGTTGATCCGCACCCGCAATCTGCGCGGCCAAATACTCCGCATCCACCCAAACGCCCCAAATAAAAGCCGAACCGCGCATGGACAGCCAAGGAAGCCCCAAGAAATAGACCCCCGGCTCCGTTGAGACACCACGAACATGATCCGGCTTCCCGTCCCCGTCAAAAGCATCCACTTTCAACCAATCGAAATTCTGCCGATAGCCAGTGGCCCAAATGATCGTTGAAATCCCAGCTTTCTCCAAATCCAACTCAAGCACAGGGTTGGCAACACAATCCGGTTCCGCCCCGATCTCCCGCGCCTGTGGCTCAAGGGGCAAATCAAGCCCCTCGCGCGCCACATAAGCATCCGCCTCATCAAGGAGCGACAGGTAATTCTCGTCCCCTTTGGCAATGTTTCGCGCCAGATCAGGCGCAAAATTCAAAACACCGTCGCTATACCCTTGAGCCATGCCCAAAAGCGTCATGCCACCATCCGCAAAGCGTCTGAAATCAATGGTTCGCCCGCCTTTGGCACCGGACACCGCAATGGTCACATGCTCCGCCCCCGCAGGAGGCCGTTTCATCTGCCATTTCCCAAGCACCCCAAGCCACCAGACAAAATCCTTGCCCCGATAGCTACGAGGGGGCCGATCATGAGGCCCGACCGAAAGGTAAACCTCCCGCCCGCTGTCCATCAGCTCTTCTGCAATCTGGGCGCCCGAGGAGCCAGCGCCCACCACCAAAACACCCCCTTCATCCAACTGCGCAGGGTTCTGATAGGAGGCCGAGTGCATCTGCACCACGTCCACGCTTTGAGGTATCACACAAGGCATCAAAGGCGCCTGAAACGGCCCCGTGGCCACCACGACTTTCTGAGCCTCGATCAACCCCTCCGATGTCTCCACCGAAAAGCCCGCGCCATCCTCCAAACGCTCCACCGACAGCACGGTTACACCGCATCGAATGGGCACATTCATCTTCTCGACAAATTCCTCGAAATACCGCGTCATGCTGAACTTGGAGGCGAACTCATCGGGCCCCACATCGGAAAACTCCATGCTGGGAAAGCGGTCATGCCAAGCAGGCCCATTGGCCACCAGAGAATCCCAACGCTCACTATGCCAACGCTCGGCAATCCGGTCGCGCTCCAGCACCAGATGCGCGATACCATGCTTGCTCAAGTGCTCGCTCATGGCCAATCCGGCCTGACCACCCCCAACAACCAATGTATCAACGCGCTCGACTTGCATAACATCTCCTCCAAGGCCCCAACTCTGCGCTTTCTTGGGGCCCCGTCAAGACGGGATCATCCAGAAACAAGCAGAGCTTTAATGCCCCGCCTTCGCATGGCAACTGGCCACATTCTTCTCCCAAGGCAGATCACGCACATTGCTGTCATCAAAGAAGCCCACAGGCATCAGCTTGAACCCGCAAGTGATGCAAGGCTGAACCGGAAAATCCTCAGGGCGCGGAATATGGTGGAGGCCAAATGTGTGCCAAGCCACCAAATCCTCACCCTCCAAATTCCGGTCACCCTTGATGAAACTGGGGAACCCGTCAGAGCCGTCAGAGCCATTCACAAACTCACCCGCCGGAAAGCGCTGGGTCGCATCATAAGCGGTCACCCAAAGATCGTTAAACGTATATCCGGCACGCTTGCCCGACGGGCTATCGGGCGAAATAAAGGGCGTCACAATATCCGTGGGCATCAGCTTATAAGCCGTCGCATTGCCCGTCAGACCAGTCTTCTCCGTGCTTTTGAACTTCCAATACCGATGGGAGGATTGATCGGCCTTTCGCGCCGCCCCCGCCTCTGAGCCAAGCACCGTTTCCACCATTCGGAAAGCGTTGCCATAAGGGTTCTCTGGTCCGGCAGGCTCGGCCTGCGTGTTGCACTCAACGGCCACATTGGCATCGCCATCCACCGCCATATCAAGCCGCGCGCAGAAGGTATGCTGATGGATTTGTCCCAACACACCGGGCACAACCTCAACCCCGTAAGGCCCGGGCTCCCCTACATTACAAGCGGTCGTATTGATCACACCTGTGGCCTTGATCTCAAACTCGATCATCCCGTCCATGTGGAGATACCAGTAATAACCGTACTCATAATTCCCCACCGTCGCGATGGTCGAGATCACCATGCGCCGCGCCCGCCGCGTCTCCGTGCGATCGGAGCGGAAATCATAGTGCTTCCACATGATCCCCATGTCTTCCTCATGAAGACAAATGGCGTTCTTGATGGTCTCAACCTCCCCATCCCGCCCGTTCAAAGTGGCATCAAGATACTGGATCACGCCCAGACAATCGCAACCCAACTCAAGCGAGTTGACCAGTCGCCCGATCCCGTATTCCCCCACATCAAACACATTCTTGCGCGGATGCCGCCCGTCAGGAGAGCCATAAGGCACCATCATCTCGGCAATGGACGCACGGTACAAAACCGGACGTCCCGAAATCGAAATATCATGCAAAGTAAGCCCCTCACGGGCATTAAACCCGATCTGCAACTCCCAATCATGCCACTTCAAACGATGCCCATCGACGGTGAAACTCACGCCCTCAGGCTGGACCACATTTATGGGTCGCAAATCCTCGCGCACCTTTGTCTGATAGGTGCGATCATAATTCCAATCGTCCATGGGGATCTCGATATCACCCTCGTCGTAAACCTCCAGAACCTCGCCCGTGTCGATATCAACAGAGGCGTTCAGCCCGTCAATGGGATGAGCATACTGATGGTCAAATTCCGCCTTGCGCACCCAGCAAAAGACATGGCTGATCCGCCTGCCTTCCTCGCCCGCGCCGCCAAAATTACCGGCAGACCAAGGGTCCACATTCAAAAGCGCCATGTCCGTAATGCCACGACGCTTACAGGCCGCAATAAACCGCGGATCAGCCTTCACCGCATCCTCGATCTCCGAGAACTCCGGCGGCGCAATCATCGGCGCCGCATCCTCGTAATGGGTCTGGGAGAGAAGCGTGCCCTCGCTCAGCGAAACCCTACACCGCTGCACCCCCGTCTTACCGGAATGATAGGCATTCACCCAAGCCTCCCGCGTGATCGCATCCCCAACGCTATAGGCGCGCACCACGGCCTTATCCGGCTCGGCCAACTCGATGGTCTCAAACAAAGCCGTCGCGCCGTCCTCAATGGAGCCGCGCACAACCTCGATGGCCGCCAAAATCTCATCCGCCGTCAGCGGAGAAAGCGGGTGCAGTTCGGTAATAGGTGTCGTTCCGTCCATATTCTTTCTCCTGATTTATCCAAGGTCATGCCCGCCACACATCATGTGCAGCGGGCAGAAATCTTACTGCTTCAAACGTGTCCAGATCGCATCGTAAAGCGCCTGAGTTTCCTCGTCACACACCTTCACAAACGTGCCCGCAGGCGCATCCGATGGCGGGTTCTGCTCTGGAGAGACCTTCAACTCGTCGCTCAACAGCGGGTTCACGCCCGTCACGCCAGCGGTATATTGCGCGAAATTCGAAACCTCGGCAATGTTCTCGGGCATAAGCAGGAAGTCCATGAACTTAATGGCATTTTCCCGATTGGGCGCATCCTTCAAAAGCACGACATTGTCCATCCAGACCACATAGCCCTCTTTAGGGTACGCATACTCAATCGGCGCGCCTTCAATACGCGCCTTGGCCCCAAAACCGTTCCAGATCATGCCAACAGCCGCATCACCGGAGACCAACACATCCTTGGCCCCATCGGAGTTGAACGAGGCCCAGTTCTCCTTAGCCGCATTCACAGTCTGGGAGAGAAGCTTCAAAGCCTCCCGATCCGTGGAGCATTGCTCAATGCCAAGATGGAGCGAGGCTAAAGCGAGCAGCTCCCCTTGCGTATCAAGCACATTGATCTTGCCCTTAAGCTCTTCGGGTGGATTGAAGATGATGTCCGTGGTGTTGATGTCCCCGTCATAAGCCTCACGGTTCACCGAAAAACTGGTCGAGCCCCACTGATACGGGATCGAATGCATCCGACCGGGATCAAAATCCACGTCCAGCCATTGCGCCTCGATATTGGCCTTATTGGTCAACTCGCCCTCAGCGATCGTATCCAGCATCTCCTCATCGCGCATGATCTGCACCATGTAATCGCCCGGAACAGCCACGTCATATGACCCCAATGTCCCGCCCTTGAGCGAGGCCAACATGGACTCGTTGCTGTCATAAGTGTCCATGGTCACTTCAATGCCGGTCTCGGCGGAAAACCGGTCCAGCAATTCCTGTGGGATATACTCAAACCAGTGATAGATCGACAGCTTGCCTTCAGCGCTTGCCAATCCGGCAGAGAGGACCAAAGCGGCCGTGGTTGCAGTGAGTTTCGAAAGTCTCATGAGAGCTCCTTTATCGGTTTTGATTTCCAAGTTTCGTGACAAGATATGAGGCCGCAACAAACAGGACCGAGACCGCCAGCATACATGTGCTGATCGCCATGATATTGGGCTTGATCCCCTGTTTGACCGCGCCAAAGATGGCCGTGGGAAGTGTCTCGATCCCCGCCCCCTTAACAAAATTCGTAATGATGAAGTCATCCAGCGAGATGATAAACGCCAGCAGAAACCCCGCAATAATACCGGGCAGCATCAAAGGCATCAGGATCAGCCGGAACGCCTGCCAACGGCTCGCATAAAGGTCCATGGCCGCCTGCTCGAAATAACCCTCGATCCCTTGCAGCCTCGCGGCAATGGGCAGATAGGCGAAAGGTATGCAAAAGACGATGTGTGCCAGCAAAATGGTCAGCAATCCGCGCTGAAACCCGAGCGAGGAAAAGAAGATCAACGTCGCCACCGCCGTCACAATCTCAGGCACCATCAAGGGCAGATTGATCAGCGCAAACGTCGCTTGCCGCCCCTTAAACACGCCCCCCCGAAGCATCGCCAAAGCCGCCGCCGTCGCAATCACCGTCGCCGTGGTCGCCGCCCCAATGGCAATCACCAAAGAGTTCCAAGCCGCCGTCTTGAACTTCGCAGATTCCACCCCGAAGAAGACCTCCTCATACCACACTAAGCTAAACCCGCCCCAGCGCGTGATCGAGGTGCTCTCGTTGAACGAATAAACCATCACAATAATCAAAGGCGCATAAAGGATGATCAGACAGAATATGGTCATGCCCAAAAAGCCGGGATATCGCGACAAAGAGCTCATGGCCGCTTCCCCCCCTGATTGCGCGCATAAAAGAACAAGAGCGCCAGCACGATGGACAAAAGCACCATGGCCACAGCCGCTCCAAACGGCCAATTGCCCGCGGCCCCTTTGAACTGATCCTCAATGAGCGAGCCGATCATCCAGTTTTTCGCACCGCCCAAAAGGTCAGGCGCTAAAAACGCTCCAAGGGAGGGCACAAAAACCAGAATTGACCCCGCAATAATGCCCGGACGCACCGCCGGAATAACCACCAACCACAAGGTCCGCCATTTGGACGCATAAAGGTCCGCCGCCGCCTCGCTGAGGGAGAAATTATACCGCTCCACCGCCGCATAAATCGGCAACACCATGAACGGCAGGTAAGAATAAAACAGCCCCAATTGCACCGCAAAATTGGTGTTAATCATCCCGATGGGCGCATCAATCACCCCCATGGCCATCAACCATTCATTCACAGGCCCATTGTCGCGAATAAGAAACTTCATGGACACCGTGCGGATCAAGAGATTCACCCAATAGGGAATGGTGATCAGAAACAGCCAAAGCGACCGGCTTTTGGGCGATCGGGTCGCAATAAACCAAGCGGTCGGAAAGCCCACAATCAGACACAGGATCGTCGCCAAACCCGCCTGCCAAGCCGAGCGCCAGAAAATCGAAATATAAGTCCAGTTGATCCGTGGCGGCTCATCGCCAAACAACCCGCGATCAAAGAAGAACCGATCATAAGAGGCCAGAGAGAACTCCCAAATCACCCCGCCCCTGAACTCTTTGGTCAGGAAGGAATAGACCAGCATCAAACCCACAGGCACTAAGAGGAAAAAGCCGATCAAAGCCCAAGACGGAAGGATCAGATAGAGCCGCGCTGGCGCAAAAGCGTCACTGGTGGTCCCGGATGATCCCGCCCCCGCCACTACTCTGCCAACACCCGTGCCGCGCCCTTGGCGACATCAATTGAAGCGGCATCACCGGGGTTAAACCCGACCCCCGCCCCGTTCCCGTTTTGAGAGCGCACAACCATCGGCGTGCCATCCTCAAGGCGCACATGATAATGGGTGTCCGTGCCCAAATAGACCATCTTATCCACCACACAGGGATGCCCCCCATTGGTGCCAATCGAAATCGCCTCAGGCCGGATCGACACGGTTGCTTTGCGCGACCTCGGCGCGTCCCCCGCCGCCTCCAACTCCAGCCCGTCTGCAATCCGCAACCACAGACCGCTCCCGTTGTTGGAGATCACATCCGCCTCGATAATATTGGTCTCCCCAATGAAATCCGCCACAAAACGGTTCTTGGGCCGCCCGTAAATATCCTCCGCACTGCCCACCTGCTGAAGCCGCCCCGCAGACATGACCGCAATACGATCGGACATGCTGAGCGCCTCTTCCTGATCATGGGTGACAAAAATGAACGTAATGCCCGTCTGTTGCTGGATGTGCTTCAGCTCAACCCGCATCAACTGACGCAATTTCAAATCAAGTGCCGAAAGAGGCTCATCCAGCAGCAAAACCTTAGGCTCAGGCGCAAGGGCCCGCGCCAGAGCCACCCTCTGTTGCTGACCACCGGACAATTGCGAGGGCTTGCGATCCTTGAAATCCCCAAGCTGCACCAGATCAAGCACCTGCTCCACCCGCTTGGTAATATCCTTCTTGTGACGCCCCAGCATCCGCAAGCCAAACCCCACATTGTCAGCCACCGACAGATGGGGAAACAAAGCGTAATTCTGAAACACCGTATTGATGGGCCGCTTGTCGGGCGGAAGATCAGCAATACGATCCCCATAGAGCATCACCTCGCCCCCCGAGACCGTCTCAAACCCCGCCATAATGCGCAAAAGCGTCGTTTTCCCGCAGCCCGAAGGCCCCAAAATGGTGAAAAACTCATTGTTGCGAACATCAAAATTGATCTGCTCCAAAGCGGTCACCTGATCGGCTCCGCTCCCGAAGGTCTTATTCACATCAATGATCTTAACCGCCGCCCCGTCGCTTGGCATTCTCAAATCCCCAAAGCAAATCCGCTGCAGTCAAGTTAAGGGGATAGAAATTTTTGACGCAAGGTAACCTAGAGGACAACTCAACCACAGGACAGTACGCTGCCTAATTTTGATGCATCGAACGCAAAAAGCACCCCGATCAAGCCTCAATTTGCGGCTTTTCTCCAGTTGCGGAACCTGATCAATTGCGCAAAATCCAACCGCGCAAGGCAAAAGCGCACCCAAGGGGCCAAAAACTAAACCGCTTATGATCAAAACACTCACCGCAAACGACCATGAATTCACCTACATCGAGGAAGGCTCCGGCCCCCCGCTCATCTTCATCCATGGCTCGCTTTTGGACTACCGCTATTGGACCCGCGAAATCGCCTATTTCGCCAAAAGCTTCCGCGCCATCGCACCAAGCCGCCGCCACCATTGGCCAAATCTGCCAGAGGGTGATTTCTCCTACACCGGACAAGCCCAATCCGAAGACATGATCGCCTTCATCGAGGCCCTAAACCTAGGCCCCGTCCATCTGGTCGGCCATTCCTACGGCGGCTACATCGCCGCCTATATCGCCACCAAACGCCCCGACCTCTTGCTGTCCCTCTCCCTCATGGAACCAGGTGGCCCCGTTGAAGGACAAGCCCCCGGACATCCCCCGATCAAAGAATTCTGCAACGGAGCCAAACTGATCAAACAGGGCAATACCGAGGCTGGCGTCGCGCAATTCCTCAATGCCGTCTGTGAAGCGCCCAAATGGGCCGACTGGGAAGAGGCCAGCAAAGCCATGACCCTCTCAAACGCCATCACAATCACAGAGCAAATCACCGAGACCCGCAGCCCCCTGTCAGCCAAAGCCCTCTCAAACCTCACCTGCCCGACCCTTCTGATGCTCAGCGCCAAAGCACTCAGCCCGTTCCCGGAGACCATAGATCGCATCCACGAATTGCGCCCGACCGCACAGAAAACCACCGTCCCAAACACCACCCATATGATCAACATCGACAACTTTGAGGGCTTCGTCAGTACGCTAGAAGACTTCCTGCAAAAAGCCTCCCCCCATCAACCCACAAAACCTCAATCATAACCCCAACAGCCCAACTCCAGCTTGCAGCACCCGCCACCCCTGCTATAACGCGCCAAATTATCGAGAAGTGCCGATGACCCAATTCAGCCGACGCCACCTTCTTGGCATTGAAGGCCTGTCAAAACAGGACATAACCGCCGTTCTGGATTTGGCCGATCAATATGTTGATCAAAACCGGACCTCCCAAAAGCACTCAAACGCACTGGAAGGTCTCACCCAGATCAACATGTTCTTTGAGAACTCCACCCGCACCCAAGCCAGTTTCGAGATCGCAGGCAAACGCCTAGGTGCGGACGTGATGAACATGGCCATGCAAACAAGCTCGGTCAAAAAGGGCGAAACGCTGATCGACACCGCCCTGACACTGAACGCCATGCACCCCGACCTTCTGGTCGTGCGCCACCCCAACTCCGGTGCCGTGAACCTGCTCGCAGAAAAAGTGAACTGCGCGGTGATCAACGCAGGCGACGGTCGCCACGAACACCCCACCCAAGCGCTTCTGGACGCCCTCACGATCCGGCGCCGGAAAGGCAAACTCGAACGCCTCACCGTGGCCATTTGCGGGGACATCAACCACTCCCGCGTCGCCCGCTCCAACGCCATCCTTCTGGGCCGTATGGACAACCGCGTCCGCCTGATCGGCCCGCGCACCCTCATGCCCTCCAACACCGACACACTCGGCGCAGAGGTCTTTGAGGACATGGAAAAAGGCCTAGAGGGCTGCGACGTCGTGATGATGCTCCGCCTTCAACGCGAGCGCATGGACGGCGGTTTCATCCCGTCCGAGCGCGAATACTACCACCGTTGGGGCCTTGATCCGGCCAAACTGGCCTGCGCCAAAGACGACGCCATCGTCATGCACCCGGGCCCCATGAACCGAGGCGTGGAGATCGACGGCATCCTAGCCGACGACATCAACCGAAGCGTCATCCAGGAACAGGTCGAAATGGGGGTGGCGGTGCGCATGGCGATCATGGACCTGCTCGCCCGCAACTTGCGAACCCAACCAAAGGCCGTCTATGCCTGACCTGTTGGAGCAATTCGAGAATGACAGCGCTCCCACCGATATGCGCCCGTTTCAGGATTGGGACAGGTTTCTTGAAGAGGGTGAAACGGTTCTTTGGGAAGGCTTCGAGGCGCCTTTCGGCTCGACTGGAAACTGGAACAAACACCACCGAACAAGCGCATATGTGGTCGTGCTCTCAGGCGTTATAATTGGCCTTTCTCTCTCTCCTATCGGATGGATTGTGGCCGGCATAGGTGCGTTGCTCTGGATCGTTTCATCTCCGTTAATGCCCAAGCACGATAAAACCTTTGCATACGCCGTTAGCGACCGGCACGCATTCGTCCACCAACGGAATGCACGGAAAAGGCACATGAAGATAGCCCACACAGAGATCGACAAAATTATTGTCATAGAAGGCGAACGGGATCAGGTTTATTTCGGCCAAAAGCCTGTCGACGCGTCCATGCCTTCGACTTCAAGAATGCCATGGGGTGCACTTCCGCCCGCAACGCCTCGAGAGCGATTTGGCGGTGTTGTATCGGCACTAACCTCCACAACGGACATAAAGGACGCAACAAAAGTCTTAATCGGCTTTTACAATATCCCAGACGGACACGAAGCTGCAAAACTGCTCACCCAAGCCAGAGAGCTCGCATGACACTCCTAACCAACGCCCGCCTCATCGACCCCGAACAAGGCACCGACGATCTCGGCACTGTCCTGATCGAAGACGGCCTGATCACCAAGATGGTCTATGGCGGCAATCCCGATCTTGACCTAACAGGTGCCATCGACTGCAAGGGCCACTACCTAGCCCCCGGCATCATCGACATAGGC
>CAZXRG010000008.1:28651-30294 GCA_964642935.1 uncultured Rhodobacterales bacterium
AGGTGCCATCGACTGCAAGGGCCACTACCTAGCCCCCGGCATCATCGACATAGGCGTCAAAGTCTCCGAACCGGGCGAACGCCAGAAGGAGAGCTTTCGCACCGCAGGCCTCGCCGCCGCCGCCGGAGGGGTGACCACAATCGTCACCCGCCCTGACACCGATCCGCCCATCGACACCCCTGAACTGCTCGCCTTCCAGTTCCGACGCGCCAACACAGACAGCCTCGTGCGCGTCCTGCCCATGGCATGCCTCACCAAAGAACGTGCCGGAAAAGAGATGACCGAAATCGGCTTCATGATGGACGCAGGAGCCGTCGCTTTCACCGATGCCGACCGCCCCGTGACCGACAATAAAGTCCTCACCCGCGCCCTCTCCTACGCCGCCTCCATGAACGCGCTCGTCATCGGTCACGCCCAAGACGCCAACCTCTCCAAAGGGGCCGCAGTCACATCGGGCGCATTCGCCACCAAACTGGGCCTGCCCGCCGTCTCCCCCATGGCAGAGCGCCTACAAATCGACCGCGACCTTGCCCTCGTGCAAGCCACAGGCGTGCGCTACCACATCGACCAAATCACCACGGAAGTCGGCCTAAACGCCCTGCGCCGTGCCCGCAAAGAAGGCACAAAAGTCACCACAGGCGCTTCGGTTCATCACCTGACACTGAACGAATTCGACGTGGGCGATTATCGCACCTTCTTCAAACTCAAACCGCCCCTGCGTGCGGAAGACGACCGACTGGCCATCGTCCACGCGCTTGCAGACGGAGAAATCGACATCATCTCCTCCATGCACACCCCCCAAGACGAGGAAAGCAAACGCCTCCCGTTCGAGGAAGCCGCCTCTGGCGCCGTTGCCCTGGAAACCCTCCTTCCGGCCACATTGCGCCTGTTCCACGAGGGCCAAATCACCCTTCCCCAATTGTTCAAAGCGCTCAGCCTGAACCCCGCCAAACTCCTGAACCTCCCCCATGGCCGCATGGAGGTTGGAGCCCCAGCCGACCTGATCCTCTTCAACCCCAACCACCCGTTCCAACTGGACCGCGCAGCCCTCAAATCAAAATCCAAAAACACCCCATTCGACCTTGCCCGCATGCAAGGACGCGTGCTCAAAACCTATCTGGGTGGCACAGAAATCTACGACGGGACGGCAAAATGAGCATATTGGCAATCATCCTAGGCTATCTGATCGGCTCAATCCCCTTTGGCATCCTCTCCGCCCGCCTGTTCGGCCTTGGAAACCTGCGGGACATCGGCTCGGGCAACATTGGTGCGACCAACGTACTGCGCACCGGAAACAAAAAAGCAGCCGCCGCCACACTGATCCTCGACATGGGAAAAGGCGCAATCGCGGTCCTCATCGCACAAGCCCTCTGGGGCGAAACCGCCAGCCTCCTCGCCGGATTAGGCGCCTTCTTGGGCCATCTCTTCCCGATCTGGCTCGGCTTTAAAGGCGGAAAAGGCGTGGCCACATTCCTGGGCGTGGTCCTCGCCATCAGTTTCCCCGCAGGCCTGATCGCATGCGCCACATGGCTCATCACCGCCTACATGGGTCGCATCTCCTCCCTGTCGGCACTCACCGCCGCACTCATCACGCCCCTCTGGCTAATGCTCCTGCAAAGCCCCGCCGCCGCCCTCCTAGGCCT
>CAZXRG010000009.1:0-30234 GCA_964642935.1 uncultured Rhodobacterales bacterium
CTACCCCGCCAAATTCCCGAAGTAATCCTCGCATTCCCCATCCCGATAGACATCCGCCGTGCAACAATGAAGCCCGCCACCAAAGGCATAAGCATCGCGTAAATCAACGGGGATCACATTCTGGCCCAGCTTGTCCAACTGCTCCATCTGGTAAACTTCCGAGGCCTCTACACAGACGGTTTTAGGATCCAACACCAAGACATTCATGGACAGCCAGGTTGAGGAATAACACAAAGCAGGCGGCGCATTATGGGCAGGTTGCGCCGCATCCACGATCTCCCAGCCATTGTCATGGAACATCTTGCGCTGCTCATCGGGGAGACGCCTCTGGGGATTGTTCAAAATCAGCCCCGGTTTGATGGGCGTAAAGGTCGCATCAATATGGATCGGATAAGGATCACCGGGGAAGTTTACGGTGTGCACACGATGCTCAGGGAAGTGCCGCTTGAGCCACTCAATGCCCTTGAGGTTCGTGGTAAACCCGTGCTGAACCACCAAGTCCTTTCCGAACCGCAGCACGTCGGCGGCATCAAACAAAGGCTCTTCTTCCGTGGTCACAAAGAACTTCTCCGCCGCCCATTGCAGCCGCTTCTCAACCCCGATCTTCTCGGACAGATAATCGGGATGATAATCCGCATCCGTCAGCCTCGGCTTGGGCGCAGATTCATGGCGAAACGCGGGGTCCTCATTGAAATACTGCTGCATCAATGGCCGATAACAAAGATACTCGAACCAACGACAGCGATAAGACATGGTGGCCTCAAGGATCTCCTTCCCGACGGTCAACAAAACATCGCGCGGCGGCATGCAGCCAAACTGGCTATCAGTGTGAAAATCCGGCGTGCTCGCAGGTTGGGAAAAATCAATGGGCGTGGGCCGATCCACCCGAAGCCCGCGCTTTTCCAGCATATCAGCAAAGTTGTCGAGAAGCTCATTGCCCCGATCAATACTCTCCTGAGGCCGCTTCCCCCACATCCCGCGCATATCGGAATCCTCGGGCACTTTGGCATCCAGTGCAGGCTCCTCAGGGGGAATATGACAATCGGTCGCCCGCCCCACGATCACATGGCGCAGAGTATCCCACTCGTTCCAGCTTTTCACTTCCGTCTTCTCAGGGGACCACGCCATATCGAACCTCACTTCTCAAAATAATCGGCACATCAACACGAGATTTCTGACCACGGTCAAGCCCAAAGCGCCCCGCCCTCACCCATTGACATCAAGCCCATGGTTTTTCCGGTTGGACTGCCACAAAAGACGGCGAATAAGCGCCCCACTCCTAAGCCCAAACCCTAAAGAACTGGCAAACGCGCCTGTGACCCACTAGATAAAGCCGAGCACCTCAATCACGCGAGTAAATTCATGCCCGACGCGCCCGATCTACAAGCCCTCTCCGACAAGCTGCTGGATGCCGCCAAAAAGGCCGGAGCCGATGCGGCGGATGCAATCTTCGTGGCCGGTGACAGTATCTCCATCGAAGTGCTCGACGGAAAGCTAGAACATGCCGAGCGTGCCGAGGGCATCGACGTCGGCCTGCGCGTTCTGATCGGTCAGAAACAGGCGAACATCGCCTCTTCGGACATTCGCGAGAGCACCTTCACCACCATGGCCGAACGGGCCGTGGCCATGGCCAAAGTGGCACCGGACGATCCTTATTGCGGTCTGGCCGACCCTGATCAACTGGCCAAAAGCTGGGATGTGGACGCGCTTGATATGAGCGATGACACGCAAAGCCCCGAACCACTGGCGCTGCAAAATCTGGCCCTTGAGGCGGAGGCTGCGGCTAGGGGTGTCAAAGGGGTCTCCAAAGTGCAAGCCTCAGGCTCGGGCTGGTCGGGCACGGATGTTTGGCTGGCCGGAACCAACGGGTTTTCCGCAGGTTATCGCCGCACCGCTTGGTCCACATCCTGCGTGGCCATCACCGGCGAAGGCTTGGGCATGGAGCGGGATTACTTCGGCGACGGGCGCACGCATTACGCCGATTTGATGAGCCCGTCTGAAATTGGCCGTATCGCAGGCGAGCGCACAGCCGAGCGTTTCGGGGCCACCCGCCCCCCAACCGGAACCTACCCGATCCTCATTGACGAGCGCGTCTCCTCCTCCATCATCGGCCATCTGGCCAGCACCATCAACGGAGCGGCCATCGCAAGGGGCTCAAGCTGGCTCAAAGATGCGTTAGGAAAACGCATCCTACCGGAACACCTCTCCCTCATCGAGGACCCCAACCGTCCCCGCACATCCGGATCACGCCCGTTTGACGGGGAAGGTCTGCCAAAGGAAAAGCGCGCCATTATCGAAAACGGCGTGCTCACCGGCTGGACCCTTGATCTGGCCACGGGGCGCAAACTGGACATGGAGAGCACCGGAAACGCGGCTCGCGGCACCACCTCACCCCCCTCTCCCACCACCGGAAATCTGGAGCTGACACAGGGCGACAAATCGGTGGAAGAGCTTCTCAAAGACATGGGCACCGGCCTCTGGATCACCTCCTTCATCGGCTCCACCATCAGCCCGACCACAGGGGATTATTCCCGCGGTGCCTCCGGCTTTTGGGTCGAAAACGGCGAAATCACAGGCCCGGTCAACGAATGCACGGTCGCAGGCAACCTGCGCGACATGCTCTTGCGCATCATCCCCGCCAATGACGCGCGCACCCATCTCAGCCGCGTGGTCCCGTCATTGCTGATCGAGGACATGACGATTGCCGGAAGCTGATCTTTCCCTTCTGATCGACGCTGCCCATCAAGCCGGAAAAATCGCCTCCTCCTTCTTTCGAAACGATCCGGAGAAATGGGACAAAGGCGACGGCCAAGGCCCGGTCACCGAAGCCGATCTCAAAGTCAACGAGATGCTGGAACGCGAGCTCTTGAGCGCGCGCCCCGACTACGGCTGGCTGTCCGAGGAAACCGAGGACACGCTTGATCGCGCCTCAAATCAATCGCTCTTCATCATCGACCCCATCGACGGCACCCGCGCCTTCATTGAAGGCTCCAAAACCTTCGCCCATTCTCTGGCCATCGCCAAGGATGGACAAGTTCAATCCGCCGTCGTCCACCTCCCCGAGTTGGACCTGACCTACACGGCAGAGCTGGGGCAAGGCGCAAAACTGAACGGCGACCCAATCTCCCACAGCCCCCATGAGACCCTTGAAACCGCCACCATCCTGTCCAACAAACACAACCTCACCCCGGAGTTCTGGCCCAAAGGCGTCCCCCCCGTGCAACGCCACTTCCGCTCCTCACTGGCCTACCGCCTGTGCCTGGTGGCCGACGGGCAGTTCAACGGCATGCTCACCCTCAGACCAACCTGGGAATGGGACATTGCCGCAGGCACGCTCATCGCCTCAGAAGCGGGCGCCACGGTCACCACCCAAAACGGCGACCCCGTCAAATTCAACAATAATCCACCGCATTTACCTGGTATTATAGCGGCTGATCCTAAACTTCACACAGCGCTCCTTGCTCGCCTCTAACGAGGTGGTATAGAGACGCTAAAGGTATCAAAGGAGACACAAATGCCCCAACGTCTGCATCTCGTCTTTGGCGGCGAGCTCGTCGATCCGACCAAGAAGATATTCAAAGACGTCGAAGCTATTGATGTGGTCGGGATCTACCCCGATTACGCAACCGCCTTTGACGCTTGGAAATCATCGGCCCAACGCACCGTTGATAACGCGCATATGCGCTATTTTATCGCCCATCTTCACCGCCTGCGTGATGAGGGTGAAGAAGCGGGACCAACCGAAGAACTGGGTTGATCTAACCGCCCAATTTCGTGCCCGAGGGGGGTGCAACCTATGGGGAAGTCTCTGGCTCTGGCGGCCTATCTCGGCGCAACGAGCGTCGCGGACGCTTGGGCAAACACCAAGATCAAACGCCGTCTGGCCGTTGGAAAGGAAGACCCCGACCGCTTTGAGGAGCGTTTGGGGAAATCCTCGATCCCACGCCCTGACGGCCCTTTGGCATGGTTCCACGCCGCATCCGTAGGCGAGTCGCTCTCGATCCTTGAGCTGCTGGCGCAAATCAAATCCGAATACCCTAGCATGTCCCTTCTGGTGACCACAGGCACACGCTCCTCAGCCCTCCTGTTAAACACCCGCATGCCCAAAAATGTGATCCACCAATATATCCCCGTGGACTCCAAAGGCGCGGTCACGGGCTTTCTGGACCATTGGAAGCCGGACCTCGCCGTTTGGACCGAATCCGAATTCTGGCCTCGCCTGATGAGCCAAACCCACGCACGCGGCGTCCCCATGTTGCTGATCAACGGGCGCATCTCGGATAAAACCGCGAAATCATGGAAACGCATGAAGGGCATGACCAAAAGCCTGTTCGCCCGTTTCGAGATGATGCTGGTGCAAACCCCCGACATGCTCGACGCCTTTTCCTCCATCGGGGCAAGCGCGGATAAAATCAAAGTCACAGGCTCGCTCAAAGAAGGCGCAGTCCCGCTGCCCCATGACGAGATGGCCCGCAAAGAAGTCATCAAACAGGTCGGCACCCGCCCGATCTGGTTCGCAGGCTCCACCCATGACGGCGAAGAAGAAATCATCGCCGAGGCCCACCGCATGGCCCTCAAAAAACGTCCCGAACTGGTGCTGATCCTAGCCCCCCGTCACCCCGAACGCGCCAAGGACATCTACGCCCTGCTCAAGCGCAAGGGCTTTGAAACCTCGACCCGCTCGGAAGGCGGGAAAATCACAGGCCAGACCGAAATCTATCTGGCCGACACTCTGGGCGAAATGGGCCTTTGGTACCGCATCGCGCCCGTCTCCTTTGTGGGCGGCTCCTTGGCATCCGTGGGCGGTCACAACCCGTTTGAGCCAGCCGCCCTAGGCTCGGCCATCCTCCACGGTCCCAACGTTCATAATTTCGCGGATATCTACCAGCGTCTTTATGACGGCGAAGCCGCCCATTGCGTGCGCTCGGAGGCAGAATTGGCCGCAGCCGTTGACCGTTTCCTCAACCCCGATGAGGCCGCCAAATTCGCCGCCGCCGCATGGGAAGTTTCAAGCGACGGGGCAGGCGTGACCGACGCCGTCCTCGATCTGATGCGCCCCTATCTAGACGCCGCAAACGCCGCATGAAAGCGCCGGGTTTCTGGAATAGGCCAGCCGGACTGCCCGCCACACTCCTGTCCCCGCTCTCCCTCCTTTGGACCGCCATCACCCGCAAACGACTGGCCAAAGAGGGCTTTGATCCGGGCATCCCGGTTATCTGCATCGGCAATCTCACGGCTGGGGGCACAGGCAAAACCCCCGTGGTCATGGCCCTGATGGAGCATCTCTCCGGCAAGTCAGCCCATGTGGTCTCCCGTGGCTACGGCGGCTCAGAAACCGGACCCATCCGCGTGATAGAGGCCAAACACAAAGCCTACGACGTGGGCGACGAACCCCTCCTCCTCTCCGCCTTTGGCCCCGTTTGGGTCGCCAAAGACCGCGCAGAAGGCGCACGCGCCGCCAAAGAGGCAGGTGCCGAGATCATCATCCTAGACGACGGATTTCAAAACCCGTCCCTCCTCAAAACCACCTCGATATTGGTGGTCGACGCGGAAGTGGGCTTTGGAAACGGCAAGGTCATCCCCGCAGGTCCATTGCGCGAACCCATCACAGATGGTCTGAACCGCGCAGACGCCATGATCGTCATCGGCCCTAAAGCCGCCCGTAAAAGCTTCCTTTCCAGCCACGCAGTCCCGATCAAAACGCTAGAAGCCGAACTCCAGCCCCTGCAAACAGGCATGGATTGGAAAGACCTGAGGGTTCTGGCTTTCGCAGGGATCGGACGGCCTCAGAAGTTCTTCAACTCCCTCACAGCCGCAGGCGCGAACATCATCGAAACCCGCTCTTTTGGCGATCACGCCCCTTACCGCGCGGACCTCCTGAAACGCCTCCTAAGCGAGGCCCAAGCGAAAAACGCGCAATTGGTCACAACCGAAAAAGACGCGGTGCGCCTACCAGCAGAGCTGCGCACCCAAGTCCTGACCTTTCCGGTCCGTCTCAAATTTCAGGATAAAGAGGCCTTGGACGGCTTACTCTAGCATTCCGTCCAAAGTGGCTTTGAGCGCATCCCAGCCCTCATTGGCTTTCTTCTCGCCATTGATCACAAAGCTCGGCGTCGCGCTCACCTCGTCACGTCCGGCTTTCAGGCGATAGTCCTCAACCAAAGCCGCCGAGAGATCACGATCCTGAAGACAGGCCTGCATCTGATCATTCTCAAGACCCGCTTGGCGTCCGACTTTGTAAAGGCCCTGAACGATCGCATCGCCCTCACCACTGGCCCACTCGGACTGTTTCTGGAACAACAGATCGACCAACCCGTAATAACGGATGTCACCGCCACACCGCGCCAAAAGACCCGCTGCCAGACCAAACTGATCGAAGTAAACCTCACGCAGGACATATTTCACCTTACCGGTGTCGATATATTCCGCCTTCAACAAAGGATAAACATTCTGGTGAAACGACGCACAATGGGGGCAGGTGAAAGAGGCATACTCAATCAACTCAATCGGCGCATCCGCCTCCCCTTGGAACAGATCAACCCGACCTTCTCCCGCCTCAACCGCAACCTCGCTCGAAGCCGTTTGCGTGTTCCCGCCATTCTGGGTGAAGAACCAAGCCGCCCCCGCAATAGCCACGGCCGCAATAGCGCCAATCAAAAGAAGAGGGGATTTTTTCTGGTCAGCCATGTGAGACAACTCCGAGAGATTACTTTTCGCGCGTTAAAACACTTTTACTGAGCGCGAGCAATGCGTCACGAAGCCCCGCATCACTCACATTGTCGAGACCGAGCGCCTCGCGATCCGCCTCCGACAATTCCGGCTCAGGGCGATCATCCTCAAACCCCGCCTGATCCTCCGCAAAACCGATCCCATGACGATCCGTCTGCGTAATCCGAACCCGTGAAATCGCATTATACCCGTAACAGGCATTCACCCGTGCCCGAATATCCTGCAGTTGCATCTGGATTTCCGGCGCATGGGCCCCGCTGGCGAAAATGGTCAAAGTCGCCCCGAACCCCTCCTTGGCAAACGACACCTTGGAGGGCCGCGTGATCGCCGCCAAATTCGGCCCGACCACCTCTGCCCAATGGGTCAAAAGCCGAGCCTGCGAGAACCCCCGCGACCCGGTTCCCTTGCGCAACTGGGTGCTCATCAGGCCCGCCGCATGGACAAAACCACGCGTCGACTTACGCCGCACCGGATATTTGGACTTCCCGCTCATGGCCCTACCTTACCGCTTAACACTGCTGCGCGTGAAGGCTAGAACGGACCTGTAATGGATAAAGTGAACACAAACCTGCTGGCTTGGTACGACCAACACGCCCGTGATCTCCCGTGGCGCGTCAGCCCGTCAAACCGAAAAGCCGGAGAACGCCCCGACCCCTACGCGGTCTGGCTGTCGGAAATCATGCTCCAACAAACCACCGTGGCCGCCGTCAAAGCCTATTTCAACCGCTTCATGATCCGCTGGCCCACCGTCACAGACCTCGCACAGGCCGATGACGCCGACGTCATGGCCGAATGGGCCGGCTTGGGATACTACGCGCGCGCGCGAAACCTCCTGAAATGCGCCCGCGCCGTGGTCGACCTAGGCGCCTTTCCCGACACCGAAGAGGGCCTCAAAACACTTCCCGGCATAGGCCCCTACACAGCCGCCGCCGTGGCCTCCATCGCCTTTGACCGCCCCGCCCCCGTCATGGACGGCAACGTTGAGCGGGTCATGGCAAGGCTCTTCGCCGTGACCGAGCCTCTGCCCGCCTCCAAACCAACCCTCTATGAGCATGCCGTCCGCCTAACACCCCAAAACCGCCCCGGCGACTACGCCCAAGCGGTCATGGACCTAGGCGCCACCATCTGCACCCCCAAAAGCCCGTCCTGCATGCTCTGCCCGATCAAAATGCTCTGCAAAGCCAAGACCCAAGGCATCGCTGAGGCGCTCCCAAAGAAAACACCAAAACCCGAAAAGCCCCAACGCACAGGCCACGCCTATGTGGCGATCCGCCAAGACGGCGCGATCCTTCTAGAAACCCGCCCCGAAAAGGGCCTCTTGGGCGGTATGAAAGGATTTCCGGGTTCAACATGGTCCGAGACACCTCCCGCCCCAAACCCACCCCTAAGTGCAAACTGGACAACGGCCCCCAAGGAAGTCACCCATGTCTTCACCCACTTTAAACTCTCCTTAAAGGTCCATGTGGCACGCATCAGCCAAACCACCCAAAGCCCGACCGGCGACTTCATCGACGCCAACAGCTTCAACTCCAAGGACTTGCCAACCGTCATGCGAAAGGTGTTTGATCAGGCCAAAACCACCATGAGTGAACTGGCAGATGTCTAACCCCCCCAATATCGGATCCTTCGGCAAAGCCCTCCCCTTCTGGCTCTCCCTCCTGTTCCTCCCGATCGCAGCCATTGCCGCATGGTTTGGCAGCTGGAGCCTTTTGGCCATCCCCCTCTACGGTTTCGGCGCAATGACCGTGCTTGACGCCATCGGCGGTCTAGATAGCGAAAACCCCGACCCGAACAGCCAAGACGACCTGTTCTGGTACAAGCTGATCACATGGATCTGGCTCCCCATCCAACTCATCGCCGTCTTCACAGCCCTGTGGTGGGTCACACGAACCAACCACCTGAACCCGCGCGAAGGGATCGCCCTGATGATGGGAATGGGCGTGATCTCAGGGGCCATCGGCATCGTCTACGCCCATGAGCTCATGCACCAAAAGAGCCTTTGGGAACGCCGATTGGGCGAGTGGCTGATGTCCTCGGTCCTCTATGGCCATTTCGTGACCGAACACCTGAGCGTCCACCACACCCATGTGGCCACCCCGAAAGACCCGGCCACCGCTCGCTACAATGAAAGCTTCTACGCCTTCTTCCCCCGCGTCCTGATCGGCTCCTTCCGCTCCGCTTGGGGCGTGGAGGCGGATAAAATGCGCAAACGCAACCAGCCCGCCTTGGGCCGCGCCAACCCGTTCTGGCGCTATATGGGCATCGCCGCCCTGATGCTGGCCATCGCCTATCTGATCGGTGGCTGGACAGGCATCGGCCTCTACCTGACCCATGCCTTCATCGCTATCCTGCAGTTGGAACAGATCAACTATATCGAACATTACGGGCTCACCCGAAAACGCAAAGACAACGGGAAGTACGAAAAAGTGGCCCCCCGCCACTCATGGAACTCCGCCCATCGGTTCACCAACTTCATGCTGATCAACCTGCAACGACATTCCGACCACCACATCAAACCCGACAGACGCTTCCCGCTCCTGCAAACCTACACCGAGACCGAAGCCCCCCAACTCCCCTTCGGTTATCCGGCCATGGTCCTCATGCTCTACAACCCGTGGCTCTGGAGAAGGATCATGAACCCGAAAGTCCGCCGCTGGCGCTCCATGTACTACCCGGAAGTCCTGCGCTGGTCGGAGCCGAAAACGGCCTAAAGCCCAAAATCGCGTTTTGCACAGAGCGGCCCGTTAAGATTTAGGATCACCCCCAAAACCGTCATATGCGAGTCACGCGGAAATCATATGCAAATCATACGCGGTTTTTGGGCCCCTCAGGAATTTTAACGAAGTTAACCTTTTGTGCCATTTTGGGACAATCAGGCGCGCCTATTCGTCGGAGACCTTACCCCGCAGCGCCTTCACCTGACCCCTTTGGGTTTTCCCATCAAGCCGCCTGCGTTTGGACGCCAAAGTAGGCCGCGTCTTGATCCGCCGTTTAGGCACTTCCAGCGCCTTTCGGATCAGCTCCACCAGCTTTTCCTCCGCCAACTCGCGGTTAAGCCCCTGACTTCTATGGCTTTCCGCAGAGATAATCACCGCCCCGTCCTTGGTCCACCGCCGCCCCGCCAACCGCTTCAACCGCGCCTTCACAGGCCCCGGAAGATTGGGCGAGCGTTCCGCCTCAAAGCGAAGCTGCACCGCTGAGGAGACCTTATTGACGTTCTGCCCACCGGGACCGGAGGCGCGCACAAAGGTCTCCGATATCTCCCAGTCGGCAATTTCTATCTGATCGTTAATCCGTATCATTTCAACTACTTACCAAAGGCGAAAGGGCCACGCAAATGCGCAGCCCTTTCATTTTACTCTTGTGGTATCGGAGGCGGGCTGGACCGATGGTCTTGCACCGCGCTCTGAAGGTCACCGGTTTCCAAAGGGGTTGCCCTTTAGACCTGGCCCTCCTGCTTAGCTCCAGCCTCGCTTACCAATTTCACGTGAGACACTGGATCACCTCCTTTCAAATTGTTTCGATACTTGAAAGATGGCACAGGTCGCGCCCATGTCAAAATAAAAACTTTGGTTTATGTGATCAGGCCGCCTGAAAGCGCCCAACAATTAGGCGGAACGGCACCAAAGCGATCAGTGCCAAGGCCAGTTTCACCCCGAAATCCGCCACAGCCAAGGACACCCAGAGCGGTGCAACCGGCCCCATACCCAAAATCGGTAGCATTTCAGACGCCCAAGAGACATCCACGGAGGGTGCTATAAAGGTTAACGCGCCGGAAAATGCGATGGAGAAGAACAAAGCCGTATCCACAGCCGCTCCAATGACGCTAGAGGCCAATGGCGCCTTCCACCAGCTCCCTTCACGAAGCCGATTAAACACAGCAACATCAAGCAGTTGCGCCGTCAGGAAGGCCAGACCAGAGCCAATCGCGATGCGCAATGTCACCAACGGTCCAAACTCGCCCATAATCTGCGTCCCGATAAACGAACAGATCAATCCAACCACAAACCCAATCAAAACCACCCGCCGCGCAGCAGAAACGCCATAGAGCCGGTTCATCACATCCGTGACCAAAAATGCCAGCGGATAGGTGAAGGCGCCCCATGTGAGCCAATTCCCGAACAGGAACTGCACCAGAATGTTGGAGGCCACGACAATCGCGGCCATCGCGAGAATTCCAAGGATCATAGGTCGGGACATGAGGCTTATCCTGCTTAAAGAAAACAAGCCGCCTCCTAGCCCCTGAAACGCCGTATGACAAGCCTTTAAACGTTAAGACCAAGGCTCCCCAGATCAGCCCGCATTTGCTCAGGTGAGGTAAACACAAACCCGTGCCATCCCCTTGCTTTGGCCGCTTGAATATTGTCCGCGCGATCATCAAAGAACACCAGATCATCGCTCGGCAGGCCGGTTTTGGCCTCCAGATGCGCATAAATTTCAGGGTCCGGCTTAATCACCTTCAAATGCCCGGAGATAAACTCCAGATCAAAAGCCTCCAACTCAGGGTAAACCGTTTTGGCATAAGCATAGCTCTCAACACCAAAGTTGGAGAGCGCGTAGACTGGCACATTTTGCCCCTTCAAACTCTGCAAAATCTCCCAAGAGCCCGGAATGAGCGGCTGTGCCATCTCGATCCAGCGATCATGCCACGCACGGATCAAATCGCCATATTGCGGGAATTCATCAGCCTTGGCGTAAATCGTCTCCTTAAACGGCGCCCCCCGATCGACATCGAGGTTCATCTCATCAAGCCCGACCTCCTCAAAAAAAGCCGCACGCTCAACCGGGTCTGGAATGAGACCTCCGTAAACCTTATCGGGATGCCATTCCAAAAGGACATTTCCGATATCAAACACAACCGCCTTAACCATTAGGTATCTCCAATAACTTTTTTGATCCAACCACTCATCACAAACACTGCCGGAATAAACCCGAGCGGTGACAACACCATGAAACTCACCGCAAGACTGAACGTGTCGGCCACAAACCCGATCAAGGGCGGCCCCACCAGAAAGGCCGTAAAGGCCGCCAGCGCAATCGAGGCGACGTTTCCTTCCGGCGTGCCACCGGGCACCTCAGGCGCAATCGAGACCGCCAGCGGATACACATTGGCCGCACCAAACCCTGCAAAGATAGCGGCAATGCCCGCCACCCAAAGCCCTTCGGAGAAGGCAAATCCCCCCATCCCAATGGCCATAAAAAAGCCCGACAGGAGGATCACACGCGACACCCCCAAACGGTCCGTTATCCAATCCCCGCTCAATCGTCCAAAGCCCATGGCCATGGCAAAGACCGAGAATATGAGCGAGGCTTCAAAGGCACTCACCCCCACCTCAGAGCGCAGGAACAGAACCGACCAATCCAGCATCGCCCCTTCAATCAGCAAAGCCGTGATGGGCACCAGACAGAGGATCAGAAGCGTGCCATTTGGCAGTTTGAACCCGCCTTCCTCAACCGCATCGCGCGGCCCGTCATCCGGCAAAGCCATGGCAAACAGGATCGCGAGCAGCGCCACAATGGGCTCCATAATAATCTGCTGGATAAACGGAGATATCCCGTTTTGCGCAAACAGCCCCGCCACGATACCGGCAAACATCGCCCCAAAGCTCCACATGCCATGACAGCGCGACATGATCCGGCGCCCCAAATCCTGCTGGAGCGCATTGGCCTTGGAATTCATCGCCACCTCAATGACCGCGATGATCAGACCAACAATCACAAGAGCCACAAACAGCCCAACCGGAGAGCCCGCAGCCACCGGTAGAATAAGTGCGACACACATGGCCCCGCCCGACCAGATACACGCCCGTTTCAATCCGGCCATCCGCGTAATCCTTGCGGCAAACAGGAACCCGATCATGGTCCCCACGGGTGCTCCGATCAGACAGAGGGCAACGGTCCACAGATCAAGGCCCAAAATCTCCTTCACATCCGGAATGCGCGGGAGCCAAAGGGCGATTCCCACTGCATTCATAAAAAAGACCCCCTGAAGGGCCAAAAGAGGTGAAAGGCGCATGTGCTTCCTGATCCGTACTTGGGCCAGACCAGTTTGCTCCGAGACTCTCCGGCTTGCAATCCACAAGCGCTCTACGGGGAATAATACGGAAAATCGCCGCAAACTGGCGTTTTTTGCGCCAAATCCACCGGAAAATCCTTAAGAAACGTTAATAAACATTAATAACATCTTAATTTCGCCACGCATCTTGTGCATAACCTCTCCTTAGGGGGCATCTGGAAAGACGCGAGGAGTGCTAAAATGCTAAAGTCCAGTGCCAAGAATATTGCTGCTGCTTCCGGTGACTCTAAAACGGTCGACATCGTTGTCGTACTTGCTGCCGGTTTGTTTTTTGCGAACATCGTAATGGGTTCTGAAGATCGTAAAGAGCCTATTCTGGCGTTTGCCGCGCAAGTTGACGCTTGTGGTGCCGAGTGCGCGACAGTCAACTAAGCGAGCCCACTTAAGCTAAATCCCATAGCACCCAAAAAGAGGTGCATGAGCAGGGGACCAAAAGAAAAGCGCCACGCGGCGCTTTTTTTGTATCTGGATGACATCTGCCGCCCTAAGTCGTCTGCATCCCACGGCGTTTGATCGAAGGCACCACGCGCCATGCCAGCAGCCCCACAACAATCCCCAGATAGATCATCGGCTCAGGCGGCCAACGTTTCACGACCATCAGATAGTGAACCGCCCCCAAAAGGGTCGCGGGATAGGCCCACCAATGGATGCGCTTCCACAGGGCCGTCTCCACCCGCTTAACTGCCCAATTGTTCGAGGTCACCGCCAAGGGCAGGAGTATCACAAAAGCAGCCATCCCGATGGTGATATAGGGGCGCTTCACGATCTCGGTCCAAATGGCAGACCAGAGAAACCCACGATCCAGCCAGACCCAAGCGGTCAGATGCATTAGCGCATAATAAAACCCCAGCAGGCCCAAAGACCGCCGGAATTTCACCAGATTAAGCCGAAGCAATCGCAGCAACGGCGTCACCGCCAAAGCCGCGATCAGGAACCGCAGCGCCCATATCCCCGTTTCATGCTCCAGAGCGGCCAAAGGATCAGCGCCGAGCTTGTTGTTAAAGGCCGCATACCAAACCCAGATACCGGGGAAGAACCCGATCACATAGACCAGCCAAACCGGTATCCGGCGCAAAATGGGAGACAGGAACGAAAGCATCAGAAGTTCTTCTTGAGATCCATACCATCGTAAAGCGACGCAACCTCATCGCCATAACCGTTGAACATCAGCGTGTCTTTCCGCCCCGCACCAAGCCCACCGCCAATGGGCCGCTCGGTGGCCTGAGACCAACGCGGGTGATCCACCTCAGGGTTCACGTTTGAATAAAACCCGTACTCCCGCCCGTTGGCGAGGTTCCACGTGGTCGGCGGCTCACTATCGGTCAGGGTAATGCGAACAATCGACTTGATCGATTTGAACCCGTATTTCCAAGGCACAACCAGACGCAAAGGGGCTCCGTTCTGATTGGGAAGCTCCTCGCCATACATGCCATTGGCCATAAGCGTGAGCGGATGCATGGCTTCATCAAGCCTAAGACCCTCCACATAAGGCCAAGCCAAAGGCTGACGCAAACCGCGCTGACCGGGCATCTCATCAGGGCGCACCACGGTCTCGAAAGCCACGTATTTCGCACCGGACTGTGGCCCCGCCATCTCCAGCATCTTGGATAAAGAGACCCCGACCCATGGGATCACCATAGACCAGCCCTCAACACAGCGAAGGCGGTAAATCCGCTCCTCCAACTGATGCGGGGACACCAAATCCTCAAGGGCGTAATCCGCAGGGCGATCGACCATGCCGTCAATCTTCACGGACCAAGGGGTCGTTGTGAAATCACCAGCCCGACGCGCAGGATCTTCCTTGTTGGTGCCAAACTCGTAGAAATTATTGTAGGTGGTCGCCGCCTCGTAAGGCGTCAGCGTCTCATCCGTGGAAAAGGGGGAGGGCACAAAATCAAGCTTGGCCGCAGACGCCATCCCGCTCAACCCCAACCCCAAAGCAGCCGCACCACCGCCAATCAGATGACGACGGTTCAAATAGACCGACTTTGGCGTGATCTCCGACGACTTGATCGGGTTCGCAGTCTTGATAAGCATCCTTGGTCCTTTCCATAAACCTTTCCGATGATATAGGCCCAAACCATGTTTCATGGCGTAACATTTTCGTCGGCACATGACATGAAGCCCCTCAAAACACCCGTCACAAACTGCGGGATTTTCACAACAATAGCAGTGAATAGGCTGGAATTTACTTCACAATAGAAGCCCAAGCTGGTTAGAATCTCTCCAAAGCCGAGAAAATCGGTACAAAAATTGAGCAGTAGCGCGACAACAAGCGCAGACAGGATTGTCAGATGACAGGTAATTCACGTGGCCAATGCTGCCGTGCGTTGAAGCGTTTGCTATTGATCACAGCAGCCATGCCCCTTGTTGCATGCTCCAGCGTCCCGATGCCGGGATTTATCGACACCGCCCTTCCCGGTGTTTTTGCGCCAGACTCCATGATTGAACCCATGGAGGGCGAAACAGACACCGAAGAGATGGTCATGGAAGAAGAAGAGGCGATCACAGTCTCCTCCATCCCTCAAAGCAAAGACATAGTGAAGCCCGAGATTTTTCAGGCCACCGACATGGCCATGTGGGACGGCCGCCCAACGATTGGCGACATTTGGGTCAGCGTTCCTGATGCCATCCAGCCTGAGCGGGTGATGATCCGCAATGAGCAAACCGGACTTGAGATCAAAGGTGCCATGTTCGTGCGCACGGACGCGCCCACCAATACGAGCGCCCCGATCCAGCTCTCCCCGGGGGCTGCCCGTGCCCTTGGCGTGGCCCCAATGGAAGTGGCCAAAATCTCCGTGACCGCGATCCGCAAAGCCCCAGAGATTGACGAGACAAAGCCGATTATTGCGCGGTCCGACACCGGACCCACCGCACCCCGCCTCGCAGCCCCGCGTCCACTTGCCCAAGACATCCCGATTGCCCCCATCGTGTCGTTCCTCGACCCCTACCTGCAACCCTCCGCCAATGAGGACGGCTATGTGGAAGTGGCCCAAGCGGTCGATCCTGATGGTGCTTTTCGGGTCCAATCCCAATTGGTCCAAGCCGCAATCCCTGCTGAAATTCAGGAAGACTTCGTAGAGGGCCGCTCGGTCTTTCGCGTCTTTGCCAGCGCTGGGGTTGACCATGACGCGCTCGGTGGCACCCTGGAGGACATCCGCTTTGCAGGGGCCGAGGGCAGCGACGACGGCACGCTGATTGCGGAGATGCCAAACTTCAACGTATTTGAGCCCACCCTTCCCAAAGCCACCGCTTGGGTGGCCATGGGGTCCTATCAGTCGCGCAATGAAGCCATGTCGGTCATCCAGAAAATGGCCCGCAAATCCATTCCCGGTGAGATTTGCACGGCCACGCGGGGCGAAAGCGACGTGTTTCGCGTCTTTGCGGGGCCCGCCTTGGACAAAGAAAAGGACTTTGGAAGCGACGGCGCGATTGAGGCAGCCCATGCCATCGAGAACAAATCCTTTTGCATCGGGGTCGCGGCTGCTGAGGCGGCCAATCCGGTGATCAACACCCGCCCTGCCCGCGCTCCTGTAAATGACGAGCGCGCACCTGAGCCTCCGCTCCTCGCGGACGGGGCAGTGCGCATCCGCGTGGGCGAGGCCACAGGCAGCCTCAAGCTGCGCATTCCCAACCCTTACAGTCAGCCCGTCCAAATCCCCGTGGGCGACATTATGATGAGCCTGCCCACCAACACCCCCCCCGAGTTGGTGGCAAAAATCCGCGATCTGATGACCCAACTTGATGTGGAGCCGACCCAAACCCAACCGGTTGAAAAAGCGAAAGCCGAACCGACGACGGAGCTTGGTTGTAATTTTCTCTCACCCCATTGTTAGTTGTTTTTGAACGCCTGATCCGCCAAACAAGATGTTGAAACCTGTATAGGAGACGACCCTTGCGTATCAAAACCACGATTATCCGCCTGTTCATGGCCCTTGCCCTTCTCACGAGCGCAAGCACCGCCCATGCCCGAAACATCCAAACCGCCATCTTTGCAGGCGGCTGTTTCTGGTGCGTCGAAAAAGACTTTGATCACGTAAAGGGCGTTGTCAAAACCACCTCCGGCTATACGGGCGGCACCACCAAAAACCCGACCTATAAATCCATCAACAAGGGCGGCACTGGCCACTATGAAGCCGTGCAAATCCAGTTCGACGCGGATATTGTCACCTATGAGCAGCTGGTCAACTCCTTCTGGCGCTCGGTCGATGTGGTGGATGCGGGCGGTCAGTTTTGTGATCGCGGTGACAGCTACCGCACGGCCGTGTTTGCAACCACTCCTCAGCAGGCGGTGACAGCCCAAGCCTCAAAAGCAGCCGCTCAAAAAGCGCTCGGTCAGACAATCGTGACCCCGATCATCATGGCAGGTACGTTTTATGCGGCTGAAAAATATCACCAGGATTACTACAAGAAAGCCCCGGTCAAATATAAGTTCTACCGTTCCCGTTGCGGACGCGACAAGCGGGTGAAACAGCTTTGGGGCACGGCCTTTGACGGCTCGTAAAGAGATCAGATATCCAAAGACACGAGGGCGGCTGGGAGCCGCCCTTTTTCTTTATGCAAAGGCGTACATATTATTTCGAATGATAATCTGCGCGGCATAAAGAATGATAATGAAGATCAAAGGTGCCAGATCAAGCCCGCCCATTTGCGGCAGAGCACGACGGATCGGCCCGTAAATCGGCTCCAAAAGCCGGTTCAACCCGTACCAAATCTGAGAGACCAAAGGCTGGTGCAAGTTGAGCACCTGAAAGTTAATCAACCAGCTCATAATGATATGAATGATCACCACCCACCAACACAGGTTGAGGATCATAAGCAATATCTGGAATATCGAGAGCATATCTGGGTCTTTCCTTGGCGTGAATCCGTTACCCCTACCTAGGCAGAGTCACGCACAGGGGCAAGACTTGCCCTCCGTCTTTCCCAACACGCCCCACTTGCACGCCCCTCAAAAACCACGCAATGAAGTCAAAGCCCCAGTGGAGAAGAACAATGTACCCCGTCTTGCGTATTGCCAAAGAGATGATCCGTGCGAAATTCATGCCGCCTCTGGATTTGGAGGGCACCCATGTCTCCCATCACATCTGCTGGCCCATCGACCTTGATCTCAACTTTGAAATGAACAACGGGCGGGTTTTGTCGGTCTATGACATTGGCCGCATCCCTCTGGCCATTCGCATCGGATTGGGGCGGGTGATGATCAAAAATAGATGGGGGTTCGCCATGGCCGGTGCCTCGGTCCGCTATCGCCGCCGCATCCTCCCATTTGATCGCTTCGAAATCCATTCCCGCAATGTCGCGCGGGACGACAAATTCTTCTATATCGAGCAAACCGTCTGGAAAAAGGGCGAGGCCGCCTCCAACATCGTCTATCGAGCCGCCGTGACCAACAAAAACGGTCTGGTCCCAACCCAAGTCATCGCAGAGGCCATGGGCGTTCCCGATTGGAACCCGACCCCGCCGGATTGGGTGCAAAACTGGAGCGACGCAGAAGACACCCGCCCATGGCCCCCGTTTCGCGCGTAATCCTGAAAACACCGCTCAAAACCGTTGCGTGCCCCCGCTGAAACCTGTCTTATGGTGAAAAAGCAAACGGGCAGGTTATGGCAAATACAAATCAGAAAAAATCGATCTGGGGATGGATGTTTTTCGACTTTGCCTCCCAGCCTTTCCACACGCTTCTGGTCACATTCATTTTCGCCCCCTATTTCACATCCGCAGTCGCCGGAAACGAAACCGAAGGCCAAGCCATCTGGGGGTTCACCACCGGAGCCGCTGGCATCTTAATGGCCCTAACCGCGCCGATCTTGGGCGCAATTGCCGACACTACCGGCCCAAAAAAGCCGTGGATTGCGGTGTTTTCAATCTTCTATCTGATCGGCTCCTTCACGCTCTGGTACGCCGCACCGGGCATCGATAATTACACATTCATCCTGATCGCATTCGCCGTGGGCATCATCGGGGTCGAATATTGCACCACATTCTCCAACGCCATGCTGCCTGAAATCGCCGCCAAAGAAGAGGTTGGCAAAATCTCCGGCACCGGCTGGGCATTGGGCTATGTGGGCGGGCTGATTGTCCTCCTTTTCGTGCTCCTGTTTGTGGCCGAAAATAACGAGGGCACCACCCTCCTTGGCAACGCCCCCATGGCCGGATTGGACGCAGATATGCGCGAAGGCACCCGCGCCGTTGGCCCGATCACCGCCATCTGGTTTGCAATCTTCATGGTCCCGTTTTTCCTCTGGGTCCCCGACGCCCCCAAGATCAAACGCACCAAAGGGGCAGTCTCAAAAGCCCTCAAAGACCTAGGCAAATCCATCAAGGCCCTGCCCTCACGCCCGAACTTCCTGAACTATCTGCTAGGCTCAATGTTCTACCGCGACGCGCTCATCGGCGGACTTTACGCCTTCGGCGGCATCTTCGCCTCCACCGTCCTCAATTGGTCGATCATCCAGATCGGCGTCTTTGGCATCCTCGCCCTCATCACAGGAGCGATCGGCTCCTTCTTGGGCGGCAAAGCGGACCATAAATTCGGCCCCAAACTGGTGATCTACACCTCCATCACCGTCCTCCTTGGCGTTTCGCTCATCTGCTTCTTCACGTCCCGAACAAGTGTCTTTGGAATGTCCATTGAGACCACCTCCAACCTGCCGGACATCATCTTCTACTTCTGCGGCGCTCTCATCGGAGCCGCCGGGGGCGCCCTTCAAGCCGCCTCGCGCACAATGTTGGTCCATCTGGCCGATCCCGAGCGCATGACCGAAGCCTTCGGCCTTTACGCACTCTCGGGCAAAGCCACCTCCTTTATCGCGCCCATTTCAATCGGCTTGGTAACAACATGGACAGGTAACGATCAATTTGGTATTTTCGCGCCAATCATTGTCCTATTCTTAATCGGTATCGCCTTCCTCATGAGGGTGAAACTCACAGACAGTCTGGACCCGGCTCATGTATCGACTTAGCCTCCTCTTAATCTTCCTCCTTCTCCCGTCGCTGTCCTTCGCCCAACAGGCGGCCAAAGAGCTGTTTGGTCGCAAAAACACAGCCTCCCACCACCAGCCAGAGGCCATTGGCACCTACGCAAAAGGCTGCGTCGCGGGCGCTGTTCAATTGCCGGAAACAGGCCCCACATGGCAAGCCATGCGCCTGTCGCGCAACCGCAACTGGGGCCATCCGGAGGTCATCTCATTCATCGAGCGCCTGTCGCGATCCGCAGTGCGTGCCGGTTGGAAAGGCCTCTATGTGGGCGACATCGCCCAGCCGCGCGGCGGCCCCATGCTCAGCGGTCACGCCTCCCATCAGGTCGGTCTTGATGCGGATATCTGGATGCTCCCGCCGAGCCGTTTGAACCTGACCCGTGCGGAGCGTGAAAAGCTCTCCTCCATCTCGATCCGCACAAAAGACCAGCGCAATGTCAATTCCAACTGGACCCGCGCGCACCATGAAATCCTCAAAGCCGCCGCCTCTGATCCGGCGGTGGCCCGCATCTTTGTGACCGGAGCGGCCAAGCTCAGGATGTGCAAAGACGCATCCCGCAATGACCGCGCATGGCTGCGCAAAATCCGCCCGTGGTGGGGCCATCACTACCACTTCCATGTGCGCCTGAACTGCCCGGAGGGCTCGCGCAACTGTCAGGATCAGGCCCCCATTCCGGCAGGGGACGGATGCGAGCAAGCGGTCTGGTGGGTGACGGACGCCCTCAAGCCGCCCGATCCAAACGCACCCAAAACAAAACGCAAGCCCAAAGCGCCCATCACTCTGGCCACGCTTCCCCAGTCTTGTACGCAGGTGCTGAACAACTAATGATCCGGTTTTTATGGGCCGCTTTACTGGCAGCCTCCACCCTTTCCGCCCAAGCGGCTGACCTTGTCCAACGGGGTCAGTATCAATGGTCCCATGATGATCCGAATTTCGGTGGCTTCTCCGGCCTGTGGCTCTCCCCCAGTGGAGAAAACCTTATCGCGCTGTCAGATCGCGGGCATTACGCCCGTGGCACGATCACCCGCGAAGGCGGCAAACTCACGAACATCCAAACCGACGCGCTCACCCAGCTCCCTTTGGTCAAAAACCGTCCCCCCGACGATTTCCTGATCGATGCGGAAGGTCTGGCCATCACGCCGGACGGCTCGATCTTTGTCTCTTATGAAGGCCACCATCGGGTCTGGAAATTCGATAGCGATTTCAAAAACCCACAATGGACCCACAAGTGGAACTTCTTTTGGCGGTTTCAATCCAATTCCGGTCTGGAAGCCCTCGCCTCTGACAAAGACGGCATGGTTTACGCCATCCCCGAACGCTCCGGCAAATGGGAGCGCCCGTTTCCGGTCTTCCGCTACAAGGATCAAAAATGGAAAGAGACCTTCTCGATCCCCCGCTCCGGACGTTTCCTGGTCGTCGGTGCGGACTTTGGCCCCGATGGAAAATTCTACCTGCTAGAGCGCGACTTCGACGTGATCAGCGCCTTTAAAACCCGCATCCGTCGGTTCACCCTATCCGATGAAGGCTTTGATGCGGGGGAGACCTTGCTGGAAACCAAATTCTCCAAACTCGGAAATGCCGAAGGGATCAGCCTTTGGACCGACCCAAACGGTCAAATCGTCATCACCCTGATCTCGGATGACAACTTCAACGGCGTTCAGAAAACCTGGGTCAGCGAATACGGGCTGGTTGAATAAATCGGCTCAAACGAACTCGAAATCATCCGCCCCAATCGAGGTCGCCGAGACACCCGACAGATCAATCACAACCGAGCCGACCTCAACCCGCGCATGACCCGAAACCGTTGAAACGGACACATCGGAGAAATCAAAACCGGTGCCCATAAACCTAAGAACCTCGCCGGATGCGTCGAAATCCGTGATCGTGTCGTGACCCGAGTTGGCCTTGAAGACAAACAGATCAACACCCGACCCGCCCGTAAGCTGGTCATCACCGCGACCACCCTCAAGCGTGTCATTATCCGCACCACCATCAAGCGTGTCATCGTTCAGCTTGCCGAACAAAATATCCGCGCCAGAGCTGCCATAGGCCAAATCGCTCGCAGCCCCGCCATAAATCGTATCATTACCACCACCCGCATAAATGGTGTCCTGACCAGAGCCGCCATTGATGTAATCATCGCCAGAGCCACCGTAAATCGTATCTGACCCGCCACCCCCGCGCAGCTTGTCGTTACCAGCGGCTCCGTTGAGGAGATCATCGCCCTTATTGCCGCGCAGAACATCAACCGCGCCTTGCCCCGTGATCACATCATCGCCATCCCGCCCCATGATCTTGGTGGCCAAAGTGACCCCTTGAACCGACATGGGCACCGAAAAACTATCCGCCCCGTCAGAACCGATCGCATCAACACGGGAGGTATTGGCATTCTGGCTCACCGCCCAACCGGCAGACACCGCCCGCGTGCCATAGACCTGCTGAAGTGCGGCTTCGTCCAAAGCCTGCAACCCCGTCGCAGAGCCATCGTAATTATAGCTCATCACCGTGGAGGCCGTAGAGTCCATCGCACTGTCCAGAACGTAAGCGCCCTCAAACGTGTGATCGAGCCCAAGCGCATGGCCCAACTCGTGAAGAATGGTGAAATACCCGTAGGACCCGACCCCGTAATCACCGGAACTGTCCACCACCAGCTCAACCTCGGACTGATAGCTGCCGTTCACATAGGGTAGATCCGCATAGCCACCAACGTTTGTGCCATGGGCGTTAAAGACGTTAATATCCGCATCACCCTCGACTTCCACAAGCACGATGCCTGAAACGGCCATGAACTCAGCCGCGGCAAGACGGAAATTGTTGCGCTGGGCATTCGTGAAATCGCTAAAGCTGGACGCATTGTAAGGGTTGCCCGCAGAACTCGCAGTGGATGGAAAATCGCCAACTTCGGAAAACGAGTAGGTCACCAAAACCGACGTGCCCAAATTGCTTTCGGCATTCCACCGGAAGTTCTCACCGCCATCGAGATAATAAAGAATGGAGCGATGATCATCCACGCTCGGCGAGGCGGCAGCTTTGGTGGTGCCAGAAAGCGCTAATGTGTCAGCAGCACCTTGCCCATCATTGCAATCGTTAAGCGACTGCTGAGCAGCCAAACACTTTAAGCACATACAATCTCTCGCCTATGCCCACCAACATGGTGGACAAAAGCCCCTACTCGTTACGCCTAAGTCCCGACTTCGAGCCAACGCGGCTCACACACAGGGGACTTTCTACTGAATACTAGGTAAAATTGCCTAGATAATTAGGCCGAAAGATGACGGGACTTGAGAGAGATTAAGGTGATCAAAAGCGCGTTTTAGGCGTCATCGGCAATGATCTGCCAAGCCTCCTGAGCAGTCTCCACGAACTTGAACAGCTTGATGTCATCCGCCGAAATCGTGCCCGCTTCCGAGAGCGCATCAAAATCAATAATGCTCGTCCAGAACTCTTTGCCAAACAGCAGCACAGGCATCTCTTTCATGCGCTTTGTCTGGATCAAAGTGAGGGTCTCAAACAGCTCGTCAAGCGTTCCAAACCCACCGGGAAACACGGTAATCGCCCGCGCACGCATCAAGAAATGCATCTTGCGAATGGCGAAATAATGGAAGTTGAAGCTGAATTCAGGGGTCACATATTCATTGGGCGCCTGCTCATGGGGCAACACAATATTCAAACCGATGGACTTACCACCCGCATCAACGGCTCCGCGATTGCCAGCCTCCATCACACCGGGACCACCGCCTGTGCACACCACATACTCACGACAATCCGTAGTCATGGACTTCTCGGTACAAAGCCGTGCAAACTCGACCGCCTCATCGTAATATTTCGACAATCCCGCCAAAGTCTTGGTCCGCGCCTCGCTCTTTTGTGCAGGCGACGGAATACGCGCCCCGCCAAACATCACAATGGTGCTCTCGACTTCCGCTTCGGTCAAAGCCATCTCGGTCTTGAGCAATTCAAGCTGCAAACGGATCGGTCTCAGCTCGTCACGGCACAGAAATTCATTGTCCGCAAAGGCCAAAGCATAAGCCGGAGACCGCGTCTGAGGCGTATCAGGAACCCCGTGGGACAGTTTGATATCTTCTTCCGCCTTGGGAAACCGCGCTTCTACGCCCTTCTTTGCCATCCGAAATCGCCTTTTCTGTTGCTCACACCAAGCCATAAGCTCTATAGCCTTGGCCCAGTTCTGACCAGACACAAAAAAGGGAACACCCATGTCAAACGCACAACTCGAAACAGCACTTGAAGCGGCATGGGATGCACGCGACACAATCACACCGTCCACAACCGGTGAAACCCGCGAGGCCATTGAAGACACGCTCAACGCTCTGGACAGCGGCACATTGCGCGTGGCGGAAAAGCAAAGCGACGGCTCATGGCACGTCAACCAATGGGCCAAAAAAGCGGTCCTTCTCGGCTTCCGCCTGAAAGACATGGAACCCCAAGAGGGCGGCCCACAAGGCTCAAGCTGGTGGGATAAAGTCGACAGCAAGTTCAAAGGCTGGGGCGAGAACCAATGGTCCGCCGCCGGATTCCGCGCCGTTCCAAACTGCATCGTGCGCAAATCCGCATTCATCGCACCGGGCGTGGTCCTAATGCCCTCCTTCGTGAACCTAGGCGCCTACGTCGATGAAGGCACCATGGTCGACACATGGGCCACCGTCGGCTCTTGCGCTCAAATCGGTAAAAACGTGCACCTATCGGGTGGCGTTGGCATCGGCGGCGTTCTGGAACCCATGCAGGCAGGCCCGACCATCATCGAGGACAATTGCTTTATCGGAGCCCGCTCTGAAGTGGTCGAAGGCTGCATCATCCGCGAAGGCTCGGTCCTAGGCATGGGTGTCTTTATCGGCCAGTCCACCAAAATCGTCGACCGCGAAACGGGCGACGTGAGCTACGGCGAAGTCCCGCCCTATTCAGTGGTCGTAGCAGGCACCATGCCGTCCAAAAACGGCGTGAACCTCTATTGCGCCGTCATCGTGAAACGCGTGGACGAGCGCACACGCTCCAAAACAGGCATCAACGAGCTGCTGCGGGATTGATCCCCAAAAGCGCTCCGGCTTGACGGGCGGGGCGCAACCTGAATTACTTCGCCCGTCCAAGGGGAGGCTGATATGAGCAAAGCTCTGATCGTAATCGACGTCCAAAACGACTTTTGCCCCGGCGGGAACCTCGCCGTGACAGATGGCGACGCCGTGGTCTCCCCCATCAACGCCATGATGGCTGATTTCAACGCGGTGGTGCTCACGCAGGACTGGCATCCGGCCAACCACCTGTCTTTCGCCTCCAACCACAACGCCGATCCCATGACGACCACCCAGATGCCCTATGGCACCCAAGTGCTCTGGCCGGATCATTGTGTGCAAGGCTCAGGCGGTGCGGAATTCCACAAAGACCTCAACACCACGCGTGCAGATATGATCATCCGAAAGGGCTATAACCCCAAGATCGACAGCTATTCCGCCTTCTTCGAGAATGATCAAACCACCAAAACCGGCCTGACCGGCTACCTCAAAGATCGCGGCATCACCGACCTCCATTTCGCCGGACTGGCCCTTGATTTTTGCGTTGGCTGGTCGGCTCTGGACGCGGTCAAAGAGGGCTTCGACGCATCGGTTCACGTCACCGCCTGTCGCGCCATCGACTTTGACGGCTCCCTCAACGCCGCACTTGAGAGCATGACAGCGGCCGGCGTCACCCTGATTGACGCCTAAACCAAGGTATTCCCATGATCGATATTGCAACACGCGTTCACGACCACACTTGGGACCTCGACCCCATCGTGCGCTCCATGCTGGACACGGATTTCTACAAACTTCTGATGGCCCAGACGGTCCAGAAACGCCACGGCGATGTGGATGTCACCTTCAGCCTGATCAACCGCACCAAAACCATCCCGCTCGCCGATCTGGTCGACGAGGAAGAATTGCGCGCCCAACTTGACCATGTGCGCACCCTCAAACTCAGCCGGGGCGAGGTCACTTGGCTGCGCGGTAACACATTTTACGGCAAACAACGCATGTTCACGCCGGAATTCATCGAATGGTTCGAGGCCTTCCGCTTCCCGGAATACCAACTCAAACGCAAGGGCGATCAATACGAGCTGACCTTTGAAGGCTCATGGCCCGAAGTGATGATGTGGGAAATTCCTGCCCTCGCCATCCTGACCGAGCTGCGCTCCCGCGCGGTCCTGCACAAAATGGGCAAATTCGATCTGCAAGTCCTCTATGCCCGCGCCATGACCCGCATCTGGGGGAAAATCGAACGCCTTCAAAAACTCGACGGCCTGTCATTGGCCGATTTCGGCACGCGGCGCCGCCACTCCTTCCTCTGGCAGGACTGGTGCATTCAAGCCTGTATCGAAGGGCTCGGCGACAAATTCTCCGGCTGCTCCAACTGCTCCATCGCCAAAGACCGCGAAGTGGAAGCCATCGGAACCAACGCCCATGAATTGCCCATGGTCTATTCCGCGCTTGCCGGATCGGACGAAAGCCTCGCCAAAGCCCCTTACGATGTACTTGAGCATTGGCAGGAAGATTACGATGGCAATCTGCGCATTATCCTGCCCGACACCTACGGCTCGGTCGGCTTCCTTGACAAGGCGCCTGATTGGCTGACCGAATGGACCGGTATCCGCATCGACAGCGGAGATCCGGCCACCGGCGCTGAGACCGCGATCAACTGGTGGAAAGAGCGCGGTCAGGACCCCCGCGAAAAGCTGGTGATTTTCTCCGACGGTCTGGACGTAGACAAAATCGAAGAGCTTCACCATCAGTTCAAAGGCCGTGTGCGCGTCGGCTTTGGTTGGGGCACACTTCTGACCAACGACTTCCGCGATCTTGTGCCTGATGATGCGCTCAAACCGTTCTCCTTGGTCTGTAAAGCCATCAGCGCAAACGGCGAACCCACCGTCAAACTCTCTGACAATGTGGGCAAAGCCATGGGCCCGGATGCCGAGATCGAACGCTACCGCCGCGTGTTCAACGCCACCCTACAATCCTCAGAGCCGATCATCGTCTAATGTCCGAAAAACCCAAACGCCCCCAGCAGGTCTATACGCTCTTGGTTGAGGTTGGCCGAAGCACCGATGACGGTCTGCCCGAAAACAGCACCGGAGCCGCCCTGATGTGCTACGCCAGCGGTGTGGATGAGGCCGAAGCCGTGCGCGAAACCGTGGCCATTCTCAAACAGGCCGATATGTCGCCTTTGGATGTCTCAGGATATGGCACCCTAGAGGAACGGCTTGAAGACGGGCACGATATCTCGGAAGATGAGCGCGAACTCATGGATCGTGCTCTGGCAGAAAACGCCGTCATCGTCGCACAAATGACCCCGTTTTTTGACGACTGAACGCAACGATCAATCAAGGCTATTCCGCAGGCGTCCCGCCCACTCCAACCTTGGAATTGGCAGCATCAAACCGGATCACATTTGCCGCATCAAAGGCTTTGGACGTGCGCCCCAATCGGGACAGATTGACCGAACCGTCTGAAGATGACCGCTCCTCGATTTCCCCGATCCTCCGGCTCACATTTTGCTTGAGCACCTTGGCACGGCTCCAGACCACAAATCCAAACCAGATCAACCAAAGGCCAGAGCCTGCCAGAACCAGCGGATTCCCATAACTCAAACGCTGTGACGCACTCAGTCCCGCATGACGACCGTCAAAAAACGGCCTGACAACGATCAACGGATCAACCTGTTCCAGCCCCGCATCGCGCAAAGTCACCCGGATTGCGGCGCGATACCCTTGCGCTTCATCCACCGCACCATTGACCTCATAAAGAGCCCCCATGCGCGAGGTGCCAACGGACGCTTCAGAAAACCAAGTATCAAACTTAGCCATATCCTCAGCAAAGATCACATGCGTCACCACCCGCTCACTAGGTGCGGCATAGACAGAGAACACCGGTATTATGACCGCTTTACTGCCAGCCCCTGTGATCGCATCAATGGTGAAACGATGGTCAGGATTGGTTTGAACAAACATGTTAACTTCTGACGCCAGCCCAATATCGCGAGCCGCATCAAAATCCTGCAATTCAACCAAAGTCGGAATCTCGCCTTGAAGGGCCGCCTGTCGCTCCGCCTGCCGATCCCTGTTAAGAAAACCGGGCAACGACAAAGCCAGACACATAAGACCCGCTACAATCCAGGTCCAAAAAGGAACTTTAGCAAAAAAACTCGGCATACTCTTACGCTCGCAACCATTAACCACGAAAATATCCTGCCCAATTCATCAATTATGCTGGCCTTATTTTGTCCAAAGAGCGGCAATTTTTCGTTAACACATAAACTTGTCGCTAAATAAAACTGCCGAATTAGCCCCATCGGTTGACTTCTGCCCGACTGATCTCGCAGATGAGGAAAACCAGTTTCAGAGCTAAAGATGACCGATCCAGTAAAACTAACCCAAGACCTGATCCGTTGCGCCTCCGTGACGCCCCGCGACGAGGGCGCGATCCCGCTTCTGGACGCCCTTCTGACCGAGGCAGGCTTCACAACCCACCGCATTGATCGCGGCGGCATTGCCAACCTCTTTGCCAAATGGGGAAGCGGCAAAACGCTCGGTTTTAACGGCCACACCGACGTGGTCCCACCCGGTGAGTTGAGCGATTGGACCGACGATCCGTTCGGGGCGGTCATTCGCGCAGACACGCTTTATGGGCGCGGCGCTGTGGATATGAAGTCCGGCGTTGCCGCATTCGTCGCCGCGGCCATTGATGTGATCACAAACACCCCTACAAACGGTTCAATCGTGATCACAATCACCGGCGACGAGGAAGGCCCCGCCACCGACGGCACCACGGCGATCCTCGATTGGATGGCGGAGAACAAGCAAACCATGGACGCTTGCCTCGTGGGCGAGCCCACTTGCCCCTCTAAAATGGGCGAAATGATGAAAATTGGCCGTCGCGGCTCGATGACCGCTTATCTCACGGCAACAGGTGTCCAAGGCCACGCCGCCTATCCTCATCGGGCCAAAAATCCGCTGCCGGTTCTGGTGGATGCGCTCAATCGACTGGCCTCGCACACACTCGACGAAGGAACGGAGCATTTTGACCCCTCCACCTTGGCGATCACCACAATCGACACCGGAAATCCGGCCAACAATGTGATCCCTTCCGAGGCGAAGGCCACCGTGAACATCCGCTTTAATGACGCCCAAAACAGCACAGATTTAAGCGAATGGATCACCTCACAATGTGCCCAAGCCGCAGAGGCCACGGGCGTTGAAATCGGAGCTGACTTCAAGGTTTCCGGTGAAAGCTTCTTCACACCGCCGGGCGCATTTTCCGACAGTATCGCCCGCGCCGTTGAAGCTGAAACGGGACAAATACCTGAAGCCTCGACCTCAGGCGGCACCTCAGATGCGCGGTTCATCAAAGACCTCTGCCCGGTCGTCGAGTTCGGACTGGTCGGGAAAACCATGCATCAGGCCAACGAAAGCGTGCCCGTCGCCCAGATACACCAACTCAAAGCGATCTACACGCGCATCATTAACGACTTTCTCAACGAAGAGGCCTGACCATGCCCCATCCAAGTGATCACAACGACCCGATCCGCCAGGCGCGTATCGATCTGGCCGCCGCCTTCCGCTGGGCCGCGCGATACGATTGGCATGAGGCCGTGGCCAACCATTTTTCGGTCGCGGTGAATGACAGTGGAACGGAATTCCTGATCAACCCCAACGGGATGCACTTTTCTCGCATCAAAGCCTCGGACCTTTTGTTGTTGGACGCCAATGATCCCGACACTGCCAAAGGCCCGAACGCGCCCGACCCCACCGCTTGGGGCCTGCACGGAGCACTGCACCGCAATGTGCCTTGGGCCAGATGCGCTCTGCATATCCACTCGAAATACGCCACGGTTCTGTCGACGCTCGAAGACGTGCTGATCCCGCCCATCGATCAGAATGCGACCATGTTCTACAACCGAATTGCGGTCGATCAGGACTACGGGGGACTGGCGTTGGAAGAAGAGGGCGAGCGGGTCTGCGGGCATCTGACCGACCCCAAGAAAAGAACGTTGGTCATGGGAAATCATGGCGTGATGGTCATTGGCGAAACGGTGAGCGAGGCTTGGAACACGCTCTATTATTTCGAACGCGCCGCCGAGACCTATATTCTTGCGCTTCAAACCGGAAAGCCTCTGCGGTTGATCAACCCTAAGGTTGCCGAAGAAACTGCGGAGGCCATGAACACCTATTCAGATGTCATCGACAAGCATTTGGCCGAGTTAAAGCTGATACTGGATGATGAAGGCTCGACTTATGCCAATTGAAGCGGGCTAAGACGAAATATGCAAAAATCAGTCGTGATCATGCTCAAAGAGCCTCAAGCCGGACGTGTCAAAACGAGGCTTGGACGAGACATTGGCATGACCCGATCCGCATGGTGGTTCCGCCATCAAACGGCACGATTGATCCGGCGGTTGAACCGCGATCC
>CAZXRG010000010.1:0-28419 GCA_964642935.1 uncultured Rhodobacterales bacterium
GATCTGGAGTTCCGTTTGGTGGAACTTGAGGGCGGTGATCTTTCCGAACTTGGAGAGACGCCGACTTTGGGGGGGGAACCTGTTGAGATGGCCTCCATCGCGCCCCCGCGCCCTGAGGCTGATTTGGGCAATGGTGTGGAATTGGCGGTTGCCGAGGAAGCTGATTTTGAGGCGGCTGCACAAAGTCTGGGGGACGGGGATTATGCCAATGCGGTGCTTCAGTTCTCCCAGTTTATTTCGAATTACCCCGGTGGTCCTTTGAATGCGCGGGCTCTGTTTCATATGGGCGAGGCCCATGAGGGAACGGGTGCGCATAAGGAGGCGGCGCGGGCCTATCTGGACAGTTTTATCGACAAGCCCGACGGCTCTTATGCTCCACAGGCGCTTATGCGGGTGGGCATGTCATTGGGCGCTTTGGGCAAGGTCGAGAACGCTTGTCGCACGTTGAGCGAGGTTCTTGTGCGCTATCCAAACAGCGGGGTTGTGGAAGAGACCCGCGCCAACCAGCTCGATCTCGGTTGCAGTTAACTCCGGACACAGCGTTAGATTTTGAGCTGCTTGAAGGGCTGCCTTCGGGGAGGCTTGGGGTGGCTGTGTCTGGCGGTGGGGATTCTGTCGCTCTCTTGCATTTATTGTCCGCTTGGGGTGGTCGCGATCTGGCGATTGTTACGGTGGATCATGGGCTTCGCGATGAGAGTGCGGATGAGGCTCAAGCGGTGGGCGTCTTGGCGCAATCCATGGGCTATTCGCATGATACGTTGGCGTGGGTTGGTCGCAAAAAGCGCGGAAATCTGCAGGACGCCGCAAGGACGGCGCGGCGGTCCTTGATGGCTGAGTGGGCGCGAGAGAAGGGGATAGGCTCCATTCTGCTCGGCCATACGGCGGATGATCAGGCAGAGACTTTTTTGATGCGTCTGGCCCGTGGTTCTGGGGTGGACGGCTTGTCGTCCATGGAGCCGTCTCGTGTTGAAGACGGGGTGATTTGGGCGCGGCCATTGCTGGGCGTTCGCCGTGAGGCGCTTCGGGGGTATTTGGGTGAGATTGGTGCGGCTTATGTGGATGATCCGTCCAATGAGGACGAAAGTTATGATCGGGTGAAGGTGCGCCAAGCCTTGGGGACGTTGGGGGCGTTGGGCATTGATGTGCCGAAAATTTCCAAGACCACCGAGCGTTTGCGGTCGGCCAAACAGGTGGTTTACACAGCCACCCGCGATCTGTCGCTGGCCTGTTGTGAGGTCAATCTGGCGGGCGAGTTGAAGGTGGATGCAGAGCGGCTTTTGTCGGGCCAACGCTCGCTTCAATTGCGGATTATGTCCGAGGCGGTGCGGTATGTGTCCGGCTCCTATTATGCGCCGCGTGCTTATATGGTTGAAAATGTGCTCGATCAGCTTGGCGAGGATTTTCTGGCGGCGACGTTGCACGGGTGCATTGTGCGCAAAAATGCAGGTGGTGTGGTTGTGCGTCGCGAGCCCGGAAAGACCGAAGAGGCGGTGCCTGTCGGGCAGATTTGGGACGGGCGTTGGAAGGTTTCAGGCGGGGATGCTGGCGAGATTGCAGCCTTGGGCGAGGCTGGACTGGCGCAATGTGAGACTTGGCGGGAGAGCGGTTTTGCGCGGGAGGCTCTTTTGACCACGCCTGCGATTTGGCAGGGTGGAGCGCTGGTTGCCGCGCCTTTGGCCGGATTTGGGGAGGGGTGGCGCGCTGAAATCTCTTTGACGAATCCGTTTTTCGATCAGGGCTGACGCGCAGGTCACGGGGATTTGCGCAATTTAGCTCAAATTAGCTGCTATTATACCGCAAACCGCGCAAATCTTTGCGATTTATTGAGCCTTTCTCGGCCAAATTGACGCGAGGCATAAACAGACATTGAAAGGCCTTTGTGAATGCCTATGTTATGCTCCAGCGGTGAAACTGCCAAATTACGATTCCACCCCCCCACCGCCTTCTGGGAGCAATTGCTTTGAATAGCACCAAAAATGTAGCGTTCTGGGTCATCCTGTTTTTGTTGATGATCGCGCTTTTTCAAATTTTCAGCACCGGTCAGGGCACAAGCTCGGCGCGTGATCTGAGTTTCTCCGAGTTTCTCACTCAGGTTGAGAACGGCAATGTCGCCTCGGTGCGGCTGGACGGGGAAAAAGTTTACATTAAAGGCACCGATAATCTTGATTATCTGACTGTGCGTCCAAGTGGGGCGGACATTCTGCCCGATCTGCGTGCGGCGAAGGTTGAGATTATTGCCAGCCCGCAAGAAACCTCTGGTTTCATGGCGACTTTGGGCCTTTGGCTGCCGTTCCTTCTGCTGATTGGTGTGTGGATTTACTTCATGAACCGCATGCAAGGTGGTGGTCGTGGTGGAGCGATGGGCTTCGGGAAATCCCGTGCCAAGCTGCTCACCGAAAAGGCCGGACGCGTCACCTTTGATGATGTGGCTGGTATTGACGAGGCCAAGGAAGAGCTGGAGGAGATCGTTGAGTTTCTTCGCGATCCCCAGAAGTTCTCGCGCTTGGGCGGTAAAATTCCAAAGGGTGCGCTTTTGGTGGGCCCTCCGGGTACGGGTAAGACGCTTCTTGCGCGTGCGATTGCCGGTGAGGCGGGTGTTCCGTTCTTCACCATTTCCGGTTCCGATTTTGTCGAGATGTTCGTGGGTGTTGGTGCTTCGCGGGTGCGTGACATGTTCGAGCAGGCCAAAAAGAATGCGCCTTGTATCGTGTTTGTGGACGAGATTGATGCGGTGGGTCGTCATCGTGGTGCCGGTTATGGCGGCGGAAATGACGAGCGTGAGCAGACGTTGAACCAGTTGCTGGTTGAGATGGATGGTTTTGAGGCCAATGAGGGTGTGATCCTGATTGCGGCCACCAATCGTGTGGATGTTCTTGATCCGGCGTTGCTGCGGCCCGGTCGTTTTGACCGTCAGGTGCAGGTGCCCAATCCTGATATTGGCGGACGTAAGAAAATTCTTGAAGTGCATGCGCGCAAAGTGCCTTTGTCCCCTGACGTTGATCTGCGGATCATTGCGCGTGGAACGCCCGGTTTTTCCGGAGCGGATCTGGCGAACCTTGTGAACGAGGCGGCTTTGATGGCAGCGCGAACAGGGAAGCGCTTTGTGACCATGTTCGACTTTGAGAGTGCCAAGGATAAGGTGATGATGGGGGCCGAGCGGCGTTCCATGGTTCTTACGGCCGAGCAGAAGGAAAAGACTGCTTATCATGAGGCCGGTCACGCGATTGTGGGGATTTCCCTGCCGGAATGTGATCCTGTTTATAAGGCGACAATCATTCCGCGCGGTGGCGCTTTGGGCATGGTTGTATCTCTACCGGAAATGGATCGGCTGAACTGGCATAAGGATCAGTGCGAGCAGAACATCGCGATGACCATGGCTGGAAAAGCGGCTGAGATTATTAAATACGGTGAAGAGAAGGTCTCTAACGGGCCGTCTGGCGATATCCAGCAGGCCAGCCAATTGGCGCGGGCGATGGTGATGCGTTGGGGCATGTCCGATAAGGTCGGAAATATCGATTATGCGGAAGCGCATGAGGGGTATTCCGGTCAGACCGCTGGCTTCTCGGTGTCTGCCAAAACCAAAGAGACGGTTGAGGCGGAAGTGAAGCGTTTGATTGATGCGGGTTATGATCGGGCTCATAAAATTCTGACCGATAAGAGCGAAGAGTTTGAGCGGATGGCGCAAGGCTTGCTCGAGTACGAGACGCTCACGGGTGCCGAGATCAAACGGGTTATCGCAGGTGAGCCGCCCCGCGCGGACGATGATGATGATCCCGAGATCACGCCAACAGATGGTGGTGGCAGCGTGACGGCTATTCCGTCGGCTGGAAAGTCTCGCCCTAAGGGTGGTGACTTGGAGCCGGAGCCGCAGGCTTAAGACGTCTGGCAGATTTATGAAATTGGGGGTACCGATATTCGGTGCCCCTTTTTTGTGTTCAATGCCAGAAGCTTTCGCCTTGCAAAGCCCCAAATTAGGTGGCTATGTATGTGGTATACCACAGTGACGTGAAATTTTTGTCATTTATTTCAAATAATGACGTGTTTGAATGTCCTAATGTCCGATTCAAGCTTTCGCGTAACGACGGTTTCGTAGCACAAGACTCGAAATAAGCATTAAGACAATTGGGAGACCCAACCGTGGCAATGACCGATATTGAGATCGCACGAGGCGCTAAGAAACGTCCAATTCAAGAGATTGGCGCAAAACTGAATATTCCTGAAAAGGATCTTCTGCCCTTTGGTCATGACAAAGCGAAAGTGTCCGAAGATTTCATCAAGAGCGTTTCCGGCAAGGAAGACGGAAATCTCATTCTGGTGACCGCGATCAACCCGACCCCTGCGGGTGAGGGGAAAACCACGACCACTGTCGGTCTGGGCGATGGTCTCAACAAGATCGGTAAGAATGCGGCGATCTGTATTCGCGAAGCCTCTCTTGGTCCCTGCTTTGGAATGAAGGGTGGCGCGGCCGGCGGCGGGTATGCGCAAGTGGTGCCCATGGAGGACATGAACCTTCATTTCACTGGTGATTTCCACGCGATTACCTCGGCTCATAACCTCTTGGCGGCCATGCTCGACAACCACATTTACTGGGGGAACGAGCAGGAGATTGATATCCGCCGGATCGCTTATCGTCGTGTGATGGACATGAATGATCGGGCGTTGCGCCAGATTGTGTGTAACTTGGGTGGTGTTGCCAATGGTTTCCCGCGGGAGGCTGGATTTGATATTACGGTGGCCTCCGAAGTGATGGCGATCCTGTGCCTGTCCAATGACTTGGGCGATCTGGAAAAGCGTCTTGGGGATATTATTGTAGCTTACCGCCGCGACCGCTCGCCGGTTTATGCGCGCGACATCAAGGCGGATGGAGCGATGACTGTGCTTCTTCAGCAGGCCATGCAGCCCAATCTGGTACAGACTTTGGAGAACAATCCGGCGTTCGTACACGGCGGTCCTTTCGCCAATATTGCCCATGGCTGTAACTCGGTTGTGGCGACCACGACGGCTTTGAAGCTGGCGGATTATGTTGTGACGGAAGCTGGTTTTGGCGCTGATTTGGGCGCTGAAAAATTCCTCAACATCAAGTGTCGCAAGGCTGGTCTGAGCCCCAAAGCGGTGGTGATTGTGGCCACTGTTCGGGCCATGAAGATGAATGGCGGCGTGGCCAAGGATGATCTGGGTGCGGAGAATGTGGATGCGGTGAAGGCTGGTTGTCCGAACCTTGGGCGTCACATCGAGAACATCAAGAAGTTCGGTGTGCCTGCGGTTGTGGCCATTAACCACTTTGTCACGGATACGGACAATGAGGTTGCGGCTGTTAAGGAGTATGTGGCCTCGCTCGGCTCGGAAGCGATCTTGTGCATGCATTGGGCCAAAGGTGGCGCTGGCACGGAAGAGCTGGCCCATAAGGTTGTCGAGATCATTGATGCGGGCAAGGCGGATTATAAGCCGCTTTATCCTGACAGCATGCCTCTGTTTGAGAAGATCGAGACTGTGGCCAAGGAGATTTATCGGGCCGATGAGGTGATTGCGGATGCAAAAATCCTCAAGCAGTTGAAAGATTGGGAGGAGCAGGGCTACGGCGATCTTCCGGTTTGTATGGCCAAAACGCAGTACAGTTTCACCACGGATCCGACCGTTCGCGGCGCACCGGAAGGGCATTCTGTGCCTATTCGTGAGGTGCGTCTGTCTGCGGGTGCCGGTTTCATCGTGGCCATTTGCGGTGAGATCATGACGATGCCGGGTCTTCCGCGTAAGCCCTCGGCTGAGGCCATTCATATCAATGATGACGGGTTGATTGACGGGCTGTTCTAAGCACGGATCAGACCGGTTAAAATGACGCATTGGGGCAGGGGTGACCTTGTCCCAATTTCTATATAATCTGCGCCTTTCGTGAGGCGAACCTGAGGACAGAGCAATGACAGCGACACTTATTGACGGGAAAGCTTTTGCCGCGACGGTGCGGGGGAAAGTGGCAGAGCATGTGGCCATGCTTAAGGCGGATCATGGCATTACGCCCGGTCTGGCGGTTGTGTTGGTGGGTGAGGATCCGGCCTCGGCGGTTTATGTGCGCTCCAAAGGGAAGATGACCGTGGAAGTGGGGATGAATTCCTACGAGCATAAGCTTGATGTGGATACCTCTGAGGCTGATCTTTTGGCGCTGATTGATACGTTGAACAATGATCCTGCGGTGCATGGGATTTTGGTTCAGCTTCCGTTGCCCAAGGGGCTGGATGAGGATTTGGTGATCAACTCGATTGCGCCGGAAAAGGATGTGGACGGGTTTCATATTTCCAATGTGGGCCTGCTTGGGACCGGTCAGAAATCTATGGTGCCTTGCACGCCTTTGGGCTGTTTGATGATGCTTCGCGATCATCATGGCAGTCTGTCGGGGATGAATGCGGTTGTGGTCGGTCGTTCCAATATTGTCGGTAAGCCCATGGCGCAGCTGTTGCTCAATGACAGCTGCACGGTGACGATTGCCCATTCGCGCACCAAGGATATCGAGGCTCTGTGTCGTAGCGCGGATATTCTGGTGGCGGCGGTCGGGCGCACGGAGATGATCACGGGGGATTGGGTGAAGCCCGGTGCCACTGTGATTGATGTGGGGATTAACCGGATCGATGCGCCTGAAAAGGGTGAGGGAAAGACGCGGCTCGTGGGCGATGTGGAGTTTGCCTCGGCCTCTGAGGTGGCGGGGGCGATTACGCCTGTGCCCGGTGGGGTTGGGCCCATGACCATTGCCTGTCTTCTGGCCAATACGGTAACCGCTTGTTCGCGCGTGAACGGTGTGGCGGAGCCTGAGGGTCTGACTGCCTAGGCTATTTTGAACTGCTTTAAGCAGCCTTGAGCGGAATGACGGTGGATTTTCGCCCTGTCATGATGGCTCTGGCATCGGATTCAAAGAGCGTGGCGATTGCCGGATCGCTGGCGCGCAGGCCGCCTGTATAGGTGCCAAAGGCGGGCAGGATCAGGCGTTTTTTGTCATAGCAAAAGCACGGGCGGCGGCTGCCGCGGACGGTGGCTTTGGGATGGAAGTGGCCGGAGATTTCGCCGGGGGCTGCGCCTTCTTCTGCGATATGGCGGAAGGTGAGGCCGTCGTGGATGTATTCGGCCTGCCATGAGCCTTGGATGTCGAGCGGGCCGGGGTCGTGGTTGCCTGTGATCCAGACCCATTTGCGCCCTGCGATCAGGGTGATCAGCATTTGGCGGAGTTCGGGGCTGAAGGCTTGTCCGGCGGCCAGATCGTCGAAACTGTCACCGAGGCAGATGACGATTTTGGGGTCGTGTTGGTCGATGAGGTCTTTGAGGCGAATGAGGGTCTCAAGGCTGTCATAGGGCGGGGTGAGTTGGCCTGCGCGACGGGCCAATCGCTCGGATTTTCCCAAGTGTAGATCGCTCACACATAGGAGCGCGGCCTCGTCCCAGAGGAGCGCGCCTGCGGGCAGGGCGCGGAGCTTTGCGTTGCAAAATTCGAAGTCATGCCAATACATGACCCACTCTATGGTCTTGTTTTGTTCTCAATTCAAGGGGGTTTCTCAGGTGAGGCCTGCGTCTTTCATCAGCGCCTCGGCCTCGCGTTGGATCAAACTCTCTTCGCCCTCGCCTTTGATCGGGACTTTGCCGACTTCAAGCAGGAGCGGTGCTGCCAATGGGGTGACATGGGGGGCGTGGACGAGGTCGATGCGGTTTTGCACGCGCTCGAGCATCTCCTCGATGCGGCTGAAATCGACGAGACCGCGCTCGGCCTCTTGGCGGGTGATTTTCAGGAGCAGATGGTCGGGGTCGTATTTCATCAGCGTGTCATAGAGGATGTCTGAGGAAAACGTGGCCTGTTTTCCGGTCTTTCGTTTGCCCGGCAAATTCCGCTCGATCAGACCGGCGATGCGGGCGGAGTTGCGGAAGGTGCGTTTCATGACCGCGTTGTTGGAGAGCCATCGCTCTAGTCCGTCGCGGAGCATTTGGGCGTTGAGAAGCGGTTCGGGGTCGTCCACAAGTTTGAGGCCCCAGATGAGGAGCGCGTAGTCGGTGGAGACGAAGCCGAGCGGTTCTAGGCCTTGTTCCTCCATGCGTTTGGTGACCAGCAGGCCGAGTGTTTGTAGGGCGTTTCGGCCCGCAAATCCGTAGATGCACAGATGTGCGCGGTCACGGCGCCAGAAGGTTTCCACCAGCAGGCGGTCGGGGCGGGGCAGGCTTGAGATGGCCTGTTGTTGTTCGAGCCATGTTTGGGTGTGGGGCGGCAGGGCGGTCCATTTGCTAGGCGTGTTCAGGAAGTCTTGCACGCGGTGGGAGAGGCGGGTGGAGGTGGCCAGTTTGGTGCCCATGAAGACGGCGATGCGCGGGCTTTTATGGGCGGCGCGGCTGACCAGAACGGTCATCTCGCGCAGGCCCTCATAGAGCACCACTTGGCCGCCGATGAGGAAAGTGTCGCCGGGCTCTAGCGTGGCGGCGAAGCTTTCTTCGACCTCGCCAAGGGCGTTGCGTCGGCCTCCGCGCATGCGCACGGGGACCATTTCGGTGTCGATGATAGTGCCGATGTTCATGCGGACGCGTTGGGAGGCGCGCGGGTCGCGTAAGTGCCATGTGTCGCCGTGGAGTTGGAGGCGTTGCCAGCGGTCATAGGCGCGAAGGGCGTAGCCGCCAGTGGCGCAATAGTCGACGCATTGCTCGAAGTCTTCGCGGGTGAGGGATCGGTAGGGGCCTGCGTTTTGCACCTCTTCAAAGAGGGCGTCGGGCTCGAAACCGCCGGAGCAGGCGATCAGGAGGATATGTTGGCAGAGCACGTCGAGCGGGCCGTTCCCGCGTGGCTCTCCATCCAGATCATGGGCGATGACCGCTTCAAGGGCGGTTTGGCATTCGATCACCTCAAAACGGTTTGCGGGGGCAAGGAGGGCTTTGGAGGGGGCGTTGTAGCGGTGGTTGGCGCGGCCTATGCGCTGGACGAGGCGTTTGACGTTTTTGGGTGCGCCCACCTGGATGACCAGATCAACGTCGCCCCAGTCGATGCCCAGATCGAGGCTGCCTGTGCAGACGATTGCGCGCAAGGCGCCTTTGGCCATGGCGTCCTCGACTTTCCCGCGTGCCTCTTTGGAGAGGGAGCCGTGGTGGAGGCCGATGGGCAGGTTGTCCGGGTTGATGGCCCATAGGGCTTGGAAGAACAGCTCGGCACTGGCGCGGGTGTTGATAAAAACGAGGGTGGTTTTATGGGCTCTAATTTCCTTCATGACGGCGGGGGCAGAGTAAGCGCCTCCTGAGCCGGACCATGGCGGTGGCTCATCGGTGACCAGCATGGAGATGTCGGGCATTGGGCCGGAGTCGGCTTGGATGATTTTGGTTTTGCTGGTGGCCGTGCTGAGGAATGCGCCCAAGGCGTCGGGATCCTCGACGGTGGCGGACAGGCCGAGGCGGGTGGCGTCGGGGGCGAGTGTGCTCAGGCGGGAGAGGGCGAGCATGAGTTGGTCGCCGCGTTTGCTTTCGGCGAGCGCGTGGATTTCGTCGACGATGATGCGTTTGAGACCTTTGAAGATGCGCGGGGCGTCCTCGTAGGAGATCAGGAGGGCAAGGGATTCTGGCGTGGTCAACAGGATGTGAGGCGGGTCGACGCGTTGGCGTTTTCGCATGGTTTGGGAGGTGTCGCCGGTGCGGTCCTCGATGCGGATGTTGAGGGCGAGGTCCTCGACCGGTTTGGCCAGATTGCGGCGGATGTCCGTGGCCAGTGCTTTGAGGGGGGAGATGTAGAGCGTGTGCAGGCCGCTTGGGGCGTGTTTGGCCAGATCGACCAGCGTTGGCAGGAATCCGGCCAGTGTTTTGCCCCCACCCGTGGGGGCGATGAGCATGAGGGCCGGGGTGCTGGCATGGTCCAGAAGGGCCAATTGATGGGGGTGCGGGGACCATCCGCGGGTCTGAAACCAGTGTTGAAATTGATCGGGAAGCTCGGCCATGGGCGCAGCTTATCTAAAGTGGTTCCAATCGGCGAATGGTTTCGATCAGCGCGTCGGTGAGTTTGGGTGATGCCCCGCTTGGGGCGGCGGAAAAGGCGGCTTGGACGTCTTTGGCCAGAATGCCGATGGAGTTGTCTTGGGTGTAGCCGTCCTTTGAAAACTCGATGTCGTTAAAGTTGCTGCCGAACCATGTTTGACCGGAGCTTTTGCGCATGACGTCCAAAAGGGCCTCTTGGGAGATGCCATGATGTGCGCCCCAGTTGAGTGCGGTTCTGGTGGCGGCGGTGGAGGCGGCGGCGACCAGATTGTTGAGCACTTTGGCGGTCATGCCCGTGCCAAATTCGCCCATCAGATGGAAGGAGTTTCCCATGGCGGAGAAGTGCAGCATCAGCTCGTTGATGATGTCGGGTTCGCCGCCGATCATGAAGGAGAGGCGGGCCTCTTTGGCAGCGATGGCGGCGCCGGACATGGGCGCGTCGATCAGGTGGATATGGGCGGGCACGCGGTTGCGCAGGTCTTTGACGTAGCTTGGCGAGAGCGTGGAGCAGATGACCAGATATTCCAGAGCCGGCGCGTGTTCGAGCAGTTTTTGGGTGTCAAACAGAAGCGCGTCGGTCTGGGGTTCATCGCGCACGACCGTGAAGAGGGTGGTGAGGTCAAGGGCGAAATCGTCGGGAGAAAACTCCATCTTAACGTCGCAAAACTCATTGCCCCGTCGGATATCAAAGCCAACCGTGTCGATTTCAGCGTTGACCAACGCCTGTGCCATCGGCAGCCCCATTCGGCCACATCCGGCAACTCCCGTCTTCATTTTGCGATTACGCGCTCCTTAACGAAGAGGTTTTCCCATGCGCGGTCCACGAGATCAATGCTCATCGTCCGTTCGCGCTGTTCGTATTCGCAAATGGAGAGCATCTGGTCGATCAAAAACGGCGCGTGGAAGGATGCGAAGTTGTTGTCGACGGTGGGGTATTTATTGGCGAGCAGATGGGTGATGACCTCTTCGGATGGCTTGATTTTATAGGCCTGACAGACCTTGAAGAACACCTTAATGAAATCGTCGCGTGACGGGCCATCGATGAGGACTTTGTAGTAAATTCGGCGGAGAGCCGCTCCATCGAAGAGCTCGGCCGGGGCGAAGTTGGTGGAGAAAATGACCAATGTGTCGAAGGGCACCACGAATTTCTGACCCGATTGGAGCGAGAGGATGTCGTAGCCGCCCTCCATTGGGACAATCCAGCGGTTGATCAGGGCTTGGGCTGGCTCTTGTTGGCGGCCAAGGTCGTCGACGATGAATACGCCGCCTGTGGCTTTGAGCTGTAGGGGGGCCTGATAGGTTTTGGAAATTTTGTTGTAGTTGAGGTCGAGCATGTCCAGTGACAGCTCACCCCCGGTCATGACCGTCGGGCGACGGCAGAGCACGTAGCGCGGGTCGTGGTTGGCGGCGCGTCTGAGGCTGGAAGAGTTTGCGCCGTCATCCTCAACGCCCACATGCACGATCGGGTCGTAAACGGAGATCACCTGACCTTCATATTCGATGAAGCGGGGCACGAAGATTTTGTCGCCAAGCGCGTCGCGAATGCCGTTGGAGATCGAGGATTTACCGTTGCCCGGTGGGCCGTAAAGCAGCACGGATTTGCCGGAGTTTACTGCGGGTCCAAGCTGGTCGAGCAGGTCAGGGGGGAGAACCAGATGCTGCATGGAGCCCTCCAGGCGCTCCTTTGTGATGGCCACATCGGTGATCGACTGGCGCTTGGTCTGCTCGCGGAATTCCTCAAGCGTGACGGGGAGAGCGCCGTAATATTCGGACTGCTCCAGCGCGTCGATGGCCCGTTGTTTGCCGGAATCTGTAAGCTGGTAGCGCAATTCGGTGGCATTGGTTGAGCCGCGCACGCCGAGTGTTTCGACCATTCCGTTTTCCCGACAGGTCTCGATCATCTCCTGAATAACCGGAGGCAGGACGCAAAGCGCGCGGGCAATGTCGGAGGTCAGTGTCAGGTTTCGACGGAACATCGTCTTGAGCATGATGTCGCGGCAAAGTTCCAATTCAAGACCGGTTGCGGCGACTGTGACCGGAGGCACGGGCGCATGCACGGTCGAATTCATATGCTTCATTGGTGGGGCTTTCTACAAATACACGTTGGGGGCGTTGCACTTTGGCCAATGACTAAGCGCATAGATTACAAGATAGATTACAAGACTGCCTTGTAATGGCCTGAATTTAGGGCGAAATTTCGGCAATTGGCGGGCTATTCACGGGAAGTTAGAGTTAATTCGTGACAAAACCTGCAGAGTTGGTGCGATTTCGGAGATGGATTTTATGAAGGCTGGAGCTATGGATTGGAAATTGCCCGTCCTCTTAGCGGCATTTTTGATGGTCGAGGCGGTGCTCCTTTTGGTGCCCGGCCATTTGGCGATATCCGGTCATGAAGTGGATGTGTTTCATGCGGCCGAAGCGACCATCCGACTGTCCATGGGGCAGGCGCAACATATTGATTTCCTGACACCTTTGGGAGTTTTGGCGTTCAAACCGATCTCGTTTTTCCTTGATCTTGGCTTTGGAATTTCAACGGCCAATGTGGCTGGAAATATTCTGGTTGGTCTGTGTTTCCTCCCGTTTCTGGTCTGGGTTGGCATCCGCCGTTTGGGGGCCGGATTTGCGCTTTGGTTCGGTATCTTGTCGCTGATTATGGTCACGGCGGTGGTCTACGGGGGCGATCAGGCCACGGTGTCCATGTCCATGTATTATAATCGCTGGGGCTGGGCGGCTGTTTTTGTGGTGTCGCTTTTGATCCTGTTGCCTGAACAGGGCGCGGTGTCGCGACCCCGTTTGGATGGGGTCGTCATTGGGGCGATGCTCGGGTTTTTATTGCTTCTTAAGATTACATTTTTCATGGTTCTGGCCCCTGTGGTGGCTTTGGTTTTTGTGATGGATCGCGATTGGCAGCGGTTGCTGGCCTGCGCTTTGACGGGTTTGGTGATCTGTCTTTTGGCGACCGTCCTGTTTGGCGGGATTGAGTTTTGGCGCCATTATCTGTCCGATTTGATGTTCGTCTCCCAGACGGAAGCGCGGCCCAGACCCGGTAAGGATTTCACCGAGGTGATGGTGCTGCCGTCGTTTTTCCCCGGAACAATCTGTCTGCTGGCGGTCATTGTGGGGCTGCGCTCGGCAGGGTTTCAACGGGATGGTTTGGTGCTGTTTTTGCTGGCCCCTGCGTTCATCTACATCACCTATCAAAACTGGGGGAATGACACGAAGTGGCTGGTGCCTTTGAGTTTTGCCTGTTTCATCTGGAGCCGTCGGATGGAGGGCGTCAGGGTTTATGGCTGGGACGGGCGGGCCTATTTTATGGTGCTCGCGTTTATCTCCATGTCGATCATCTTGCCTTCGTTTGTGAATATGACGACAAGCCCGATCCGCAATATTGTGGCCTCGGATAAGGATTATGTGCCGGTGATGCTTGATCCCAAGCACAGCGGTTTTGTGATTGAGCGCAAGCGCAGTTTCTCACCGGAGGCTATGGTGTCGGTGGCCGATCTTCCCGATGAAATGGCCGAGGCTTCGGGGGACGGGGTCGAGGCTTTGCAGCTTGGCGCGTTTGAGATCCCAAAGTGTACCTTGAAGAGCGGGTATTACGGTTTGATGCTGAAAATTGCCGATGATCTGATCGCGGCCGGATATGGGGAGGCGTCGTTTGCTTTGGTGGATGTGGCCAATCCTTTGCCCCTGATCGCGCCGTTAAAGCGGTTGGACTATGGTTCGCCCTGGTATTACGGCGGGACCCATGAGGCGGATGCGGCGGAGTTTTTGGTGGTGCCCAAATGCCCGATTTCCCATCCGACATTCACCGCTTATCTCAGTGCATTGAACGCCAGTGAGACCGAGTGGGAGATGGTTGATCCCCGCGAGCATGTCTGGATTTTCAGCCGCCGTTGAAGGCTTTAAGCGCAAGAAAGATCAGGATTGCAGCTGCGATGGAAATGCCCATGGGGAAGTTGCGGCCCGCTTCCCATGACGCCCAATCCGGCGTCGCGCGTCTGAGCGGTTTGATCCGCATGGCGATGCGGTGGAGCAGGAGAGTGGACAAGAGCGAGACCGAAAAGATGAACATGAACGCTGCCACATCTTGGTAAGGGATGAAGGGTGCGATTGCGGCCAGAAGTTTGGCGTCACCCCCGCCCATGACCCTGAGGGAATTGAGCACAAAGCCGATGGCGAGCATGACGGCGGCAGCGCCCAAGCGCCACAGCACCGTTTCAAAGGGCAGCATGATCAGCGCGATTACGGTGAATACGGCGACAAGCGCGATGGAGATCCAGTTGGGGATCGTCATGGTGCGCAGATCGCTTAGTCCGGCGAGCAGGCAGAGCGGGAGGGCGGCGACAAAGAATAGGACGTCTGAGAGCATGGTTTAATTGGATACGTTGGATTGAAGCGAGGCGAGCGCGCTGGCGGCTTCCTCGAAATGTTGCGGGTGGGTTTCTACGGCCAGTTCGAACAGGCCGCGGCCCACGTCTACGTCGCCTTGGCGCACGGCGATTATGCCGGAGTTATAGAGAAGTTGCGCCTCTTCCAGTTCGGACATGGGGATGACCGGGAGGCGATAATTTTTCTTGCGCGCCCGCGCTGTGACCAGATTGTTTTTGGCCGAGAACATGTCCGGATCAAAGGTGATCGCTTCCTGAAAGTAGTTGGAGGCGGCCTCAAAATCGCCACGTGCCAGTTTGGACATGCCCCAATTGTTCAGCACCGGTGCGGGTCTTGTGGTCAGGCCACGTGCGGTTTTGTAAAAGCTGTCGGCTTTGTCCCATTCTTTGTTGTTGTCGGCCACGATGGCCTCAAGCTGGTAGCGCTGATAGGTTTCAACGGTGGGCGGGATGGCGTCGAGTTGGACCTCCGCGTCCCCGATGGCGCCTGTTTTGATCAGGGTTTCGGCGTATTGCAGGCGGTCTTGGCTGGTGGCCTCGCCTGTCTGGACGATGCGGTTGTAAACAAGGGCCGCTTCTTCGGGTTTCTTGGCGCGATTTAGGGAGATCGCGAGGCCTCGGGTGTATTTAATATCGTCGGGCTTCTCGGCCATTTTCCGGCGGAAGTAGTTCACGGCCTCACCGGGCTCGGCCAAGGTGAGCATGATGTCGGTTTGCTGGGTCGCCTCGATGACGTCGATCTCGCCGTCCAAGGTGGGTTTTCCGGGGCTCATGGCCTCGCAGCCGGAAAGTAGCATAGCCGAGGAAAGGGCGATCACGCCCCAATTGCCTGCAAATCTGCTCATATCTTACCCCTGTTAGGGCGTTTCCAAGAGGAGGTAGCGCCCGTTGCCTCGTCTGACCAGATCAAAATTGGTTTGACCCGACTGCTCTGCTTTATTGTTTTTTAGATTGTTTATAGCCAAAAGCAGGTTTTGCCAAACCTCTTCTGACGCGCCGTTATCCAAAGCAAAGGCGGCGCGGAAGGATTGATGGGCGCCCACATAGTCTTTGAGCGCGTTTTGCGCGACCCCGAGGTTGTTCCATGCGGGTACAAAATCCGGATCCTGAGCGGTGGCTTGTTCGAGCAGTTTCTCGGCCTGTTGGAGGCGGCCCAGTTTGAGGTTGGCCGATCCCATGGCGGAGAGAATGTCCGCGTTCAGGCCCTGATCGGTGATTTCGCGGGTGTAGGATTTCAAGGCCAGTTCGTATTGGCCTGCGGCCATGAGCCGGTGGCCGACAATGAGGCCGTCCACGACCTCTTCCACGTCCGGCGTGCCTGAGGGTGTGAGCGTGTCGCCCGACAGGCCGCGTGATGTGGGGGCTTCACAGGCTGCCAATATGGCAAGAAGGCAAGCGCAGACGAAGGCTCCCCCCTTTGGTAACATTAGCCGCCGCCCAGCAAGTTGACGTAGATGTCGTAGATCGATGGTCCCACCAGAATGATCAGGAGGGGCGGGACGGTGAACAACATGGTTCCGATGGTCAGTTTGGTGGGCAATACGTTGGCCTTCTCTTCGGCGCGCATGACGCGCTTGTCGCGCATTTCGCTGGCGTAGACCCGCAGCGCGTCTGAGATTGATGTACCAAATGTCGCCGATTGTACAAGCACCGTCACAAAGGAGGAGATGTCCGGCACGCCGCAGCGCTCTGCCATATCGCGAAGCACGGTTGAGCGGTCTTTACCCGCGCGCATTTCGCTTGAGACGATTTCGAATTCTTCCGACAGTGTCGGGTAGCCGCCGCGGATTTCGGTGGCGACGCGCATGATGGCTTGATCGAGCGATTGTCCGGCCTCAACACAGACCAGCATAAGGTCAAGGGAGTCTGGAAAGCCGTTGATGACATCTTCCTGGCGTTGCTGGCGGCGGCGCTCGACCCAGTATGACGGGGCGAAATAGCCGGCAATTCCGGGTCCAAGTACGGTCACGACAAGCATTCCCATTTCCGGTTGATCGGTTCGAAGGAATGCTGTCAGAACGCCCGCAAGCAGAAAGCCGATGCCAAGGACAAATCGGGCCAAATGATAGGTCGAGACGGCGGATTTGCCGCGATATCCCGCTTGGATCAGCTTGAGCCGAGTGGCGCCCAGTTCTTTTTGGTCTTTTGGTTCGAGGTAGGGGGCAAACCGGTCAAGCGGGCTTGTGGCCCCGTCGTATCTGAGTTTGATCGAGCCGGATTTGGCACTGTCGCGCGTGTCGATGCCTGAAACGCCCAAACGGTCCATCGGATCGGGTTTGCGTTTCAACAGGGCAGGGACAGAGAGCGCGATCAGTAATGCGCCAACAGCCCCGATTGCAAAGAACGGACCCATGGGGCCGAAGGCCGCCGTTAGGAAGTCCCAAGATTGGGAGACTATGTCTAAAACCTGGTCCATGTTTATACTTTTATATTAACCATAATACGCATGAAGATAACGTTGATCAGCAGGAGAATTCCCACGACAACGGCAGCCGGTACAAAGTACGAGCTTTCCTTCACGGCCGCATAATAATCCGGTTGTGATACGTTGATCATGACGATTGCCAGAAGCGGGAAGACCGATAGGAACCAGCCGGACCAGCGGGCCTCAGCGGTGATGGCTTTCACACGGCGGAACAATTTGAAGCGGGAGCGGATCACTTTGCCCAGACCGTCGAGAATTTCAGCGAGGTTACCACCTGAGGTCGATTGGATGTTCACAGCGACGGTCAGGAACATCAAATCCTGCACGTTTACGCGTTCGGCCATTTTCGAGAGGCTCTCGTTCACGTCCATTCCGTAGGTGGATTCGTCCGCGATCATTCCAAATTCCGAGCCCAATGGGTCGGGCATCTCTTGGGCCACAATGTTGATGGCGCTTGAAAGCGGGTGGCCCACGCGCAGGCTTCGCACGATAAGTTCGACCGCGTCGGGCAATTGCTCTTCAAAGAGCGCAATTCGTTTTTTGGCTTTATTGGAGAGCCAGATGAAGACCGCGCCGTAGCCCATGACGGTGGAGACACCCAGTCGGATGGGCAGGGAGGCGCCGGTGAAGAAGGTGAGCATCACAAAGCTCATGACGCCCAAGAACACCATGACCATGACAAGGGCCGTGGGGGTGAAGGCGATGTTGGCTTGTGCCGCTTTGGCCGAAAGGGGGGCCAATATGGGTAGGCTGATGCTTTCGCGGTGTTGTTCGCGCTCTTTTCGAAGCGTGTTGAGCACGTCTTCGGGGTCTTCGCCTTTTTCAAGGAGCTCCAAGCGGCGGTTAACGCGTCCTTCAAGTCGTACGGATTTCCCGAAGACCACAAGGTAGATGCCTTCGACCATCAGCAGGACGCCGACGAAGATTATGGCATAGATGAAAGGTTCCAAACTCATGTCTGTTCACCTCACGCTGTATGTCGTGCTTGAGAGAAGATGCTCGCGGGCAGATCGTAGCCCCATTGTGCAAATCTCTCGGAGAATGCGGAGCGCAGTCCGGTGGAGGTGAAATGGCCAATGATTTTGCCATCCTCGTCCAAGCCGGTTCTCTCGAATTTGAAAATTTCCTGCATGGAGATGATTTCGCCTTCCATGCCGGTGAGTTCGGTGATCGAGACCATGCGGCGGGAGCCGTCCTGAAGGCGGCTGACCTGTACAATCAGGTTCACCGCTGAGGAGACCTGCGCTCTGGTGGCTTTGAGGGGCATTTCAACGCCGGTCATGGCGATCATATTTTCCAATCGGGCCACAGAATCCCGTGCCGAGTTGGCGTGGATTGTGGTCATGGAGCCGTCGTGGCCTGTGTTCATGGCCTGAAGCATGTCGATTACCTCGTCTCCACGGGTCTCCCCCACGATGATGCGGTCTGGACGCATCCGCAGAGCGTTTCGCAACAGGTCGCGCTGGGTGACCTCGCCTTTCCCCTCCACGTTGGGGGGGCGGCTTTCCATGCGGCCCACATGGACCTGCTGGAGTTGAAGCTCGGCCGTGTCCTCGATGGTTACGATACGCTCAAGGTCGTCAATAAATCCTGAAAGCGCGTTGAGCGTGGTTGTTTTACCCGAACCTGTACCGCCGGAGACGATGATGTTGAGGCGTGTGGCCACGGCGGCTTGCAGATAGGTCGCCATATCCTCGTTGAAAGCGCCAAACTGGATCAGCTCGTCGATGCTGAGTTTGTCTTTTTTGAACTTACGAATGGAGACCAGCGAGCCGTCCACTGCACAAGGGGGGACCATGGCGTTAAAACGCGAGCCGTCTGAGAGGCGCGCATCCACGTAAGGGTTTGATTCATCCACACGTCTGCCCACGGCGGAGACGATTTTGTCGATCACCCGCAGCAGGTGTTTTTCGTCGCGGAAGCGGACGTTGGTGAGTTCCAGCTTACCGGAACGCTCCACGAAGACCTGTTCGGCGGAGTTCACCAGAATATCGTTGATGCTGTCGTCTTTCAAAAGCGGCTCGAGCGGGCCGAGGCCTGTGACCTCGTCATAAAGTTCGCCGATGAGCGCGTCTGTTTCCGAGGAGCTGAGCACCACGCCCATTTCGCGCAGGCCTTCGCCGGAAATCGCACTGATTTCACGGCGCAAATCCTGCTCGGAGGCTTTGTCCAAAACGGTGAGGTTCAGGGTCTCCAAGAGCTTTTTGTGCAGGTCCATGCGCACATCAAGCAGCTTGTCCTGACGCTTCCGGTCGCGCTGTTGGGCGTCGGCGGCTTCTTTCGTTTGTGCAGGCGGTGGCGCCTTACGGTCACTGCGACGGGCATTGGCGTCGACCTGTTGTTGGGTCGGCGTTTCGATGGAAGGCGCTGATGGCGCGTCCGAACGTGCGTATCTCTTGAACATCTCTTAACCCCTTGCCCTTAGGCGACTGCTGCTCTTTGTTCAGCAGCCATATCCACCAAAGATGTGGCAATTCTGCGGATTTCCTTGCGCAAAGCATTCTTTGCGGCTGTTTCTGACAGCGGGAGACCCTGATCGTTGGAGTTTGTGACCGCTTTACCACCATCTGGCAGTAGAATGTTGATTTCGATCCCAAGTGATTCGGCCAAACGCTTGATCCGGCCCTTCCCATTCAGGTCTGTAAATCCAGGGGCGCGGTTGAGGGCGTATTGGATTTTTTCGTGCGGCAGGTCCTCTGCTTTGAGGGTGCGCAGGAAGCGTAGAGCGTTCTGGGCGGACCTCATATCGACTTCCAAGACTGCGAACATGGCCTCGGAAATTTGTAGAACCCTGTCCGACCAGCCCACCAAAGTGCTTGGCATATCGACCACCACAAAGTCATAGGACATGGCGGCTGTGCGCAGGATTTTCTCCATGTCATCAGGTCCGACGATGTCCAATGGCAGCGCATCAAGGGGCGATGTGAGCACCGCAAGGCGGGTTTTAAAGCTGCTCAGAGCTTGGGACAGACTGTCGCTATCCACGTTTCCAGCGTCCGAAAGCAGGTCGTAAATGGCTTCGCGACGGGGCATGTCGAGGTAGGTCGAGATCGAACCATATTGGAAATTCAGGTCCAAAAGAGCCACGCGCTTGTTGGTTTTCTTGGTATAGGTTGCCATTTCCCATGCGAGGTTCACCGCGAAAGTGGAGGCCCCGACACCGCCGGCAATGCCATAGACCGGAAGGATCATTCCGCGACGGTTTTTTCCGGATTTTTCCTTTGTATCCTGAGGGTTAGACGGTATTTCGCGCAGCCGCTCAAGGCTGTCGGTCAACGCGCCTTCAGGAAGCGGGTAGGGGGCGAAATCATCAGCGCCAAGGCGCATGAGTTGGTGGAGCGCAATCGGGCTCAGCTCATGGGCGACCAAAAGGACTTTGATCCCCATCGCTTTGGCAGAGGTGATGACATTGGCCGCAGGGCCAAGATTTGCTTCATCGGCACGGTCAACAGCGACGACGATAAACTCAAGCTCGTCAAACGGATCCTTTTGATATTTGGTCAAACCCTCTTCAAAGCTGAGCGGCGCCCAGTTCTTCGAGAGTTCATTGTCCAAATCCTCAACCAGAAGATCGAATCGCCGAATGTCGTTGGCGACTGCATAGGCCTCAACCTTTGCGCGCGTCTCTTTGGTTAGTTTTAGTGCCATAACTTGTATTTGCCCTTAGTTACCCATGTTCTCCCCGACAAATGTCGCCGCCACTGTGGGCACGGCTGTATTCGCCAGTGTGGGGAAGAATCTGTCCAGAAAGTTGAACGAACTCAAAACCCTAGTCTGCCGCAATTCTACAGTGACAAGTGGTATATAGGATTCGGTCGCCCGTCCCAACCCACTGTCCTCATATGTGATCGTTAAGTCTGCCGGAATGATCGAGTTTGGTGCAAACTGGCGGACCGTATCGTATATTTCGTTGAATCGCGTTACATCACAGTATGGTGATGTACTTTGGTTAATATATGTCCCACCACGGCAAGAATGTGACGCAACTGCGGCGCAATTACCGCCAGGCAGGCAAGGCTCGCCGTCGTTTGCGGCTGTGATCAGTTCATAATTGATAACCCGCCCGTTTTCGATCAGCACGCCTGCGACAGGGAGTTTGGTGACGGCCATGCGGGCGCCGCGCTCGACCGCTTTTTGGGAGGTGAGCATCCAGAAGAAGTCAAAGGCCAACAGGAGGATGAAGCCCACAAAGAAGATCAGGACCGGAAAGATGATTACGAACTCAACGGTCGCATTGCCGTTGGTATCGTTTTTGAGGAAGCGGGATAGGTTCATGCGCAAGGATTTCATCTCATTGCCCTCCTGACGTGCTGGTTGTCACGACCGCATCACCGGTGCGCGCCCAGCTTTCCGAGGAGGACATGGACAGGGTCGGGGCTGCGGTTGAAAACAGCGCGATCCATTTGATCAGCGGAAACGGCACGTCGATGGTCACGGACACAGAGGCGCCTGTGGCGTTACTGGTGGGGGTGAATGACGAAATTGTGCTTTTGGTATTGGCCACGCGGTCTTCTATCAGTTGCCTCGCGCGGTCTTTGAAGACCGTATCCACATCTGTTTGGGCGGCATTTAGGGGGGCTCTGGCCAGATAGCGCGCGGCATCTCTGGAGACTATATCCAGATTGTTTCTAACTTTGAGAGCGTTTCCATACTGAACCGAAAAGGCCAGCATTGCTAATAGGATGGGCAGGGCGATGACGAATTCAACCGTCGAGGATCCTGCTACATCTGTAATAAATTTCCGAAGTTTAACACCAAAGCGGCCGGCCACGCGAATATCCTCACAAGACAAGCCCCACACCCGTCGATCATTTTGCACGAAAAACGGAAATGGGGCAAATTAATTTCAGTTAAATATTACTGAATTTTGAGGCTATTCTGAGACGACGACCTCCGAGCCTGTGTCTCCTACATACTCGCTATAGACGATTGCTGAACGCTTCCCGTCCATGCCAGAGCCGCGATAGCCCTGTAAAAAGCCCGAAACGCCGGTTACAGCGCGTCTGTTGAGCCTTTCAGGGCCTCCGGACGCAACCAGAGGCTGTGTCTCACCTTGGGACACTAGAGCTTTCAATTGTGACCTTTTTACACCTAATGATGCAAGATAGTTCACAGAATTCCGCGCACGGCGCAGGCCAAGGCTGTGGTTATAGCGATTGCTTCCAACCATGTCGGTGTGACCATGCACCGAGAAGCGCACATTCTTGTGGCGTTTGATCCACTCCGCTTGCAGACCGAGGACCCGTTTGGCCTCGGCATCAAGGGTTGATTGGTTGAAGGCGAAGTTCACCATCGTCGGGACTTCATTGCGAAACGCAGTCCCGAGGTTTTTCAGCCGTGCTTCAGACCCATAGGCGACTTGTGCCAACTGGTTGTCCACGTAGCTGTGTCCAAAAGCACCTTGGTTGTTCAGCGTTCCAAGGGGTTGTTCTGTACAGGCTGCTGCCAGAACAACGAGGGATGCGGATGCTAAGCTAAGTTTTTTCATCTGTCTCACTCCACCACATATCCGATTGAACCTTGAAGGTCCTGTTGGGCCACTTGACCGGCAGCGCCTTGGCGACCTTCGACTTTTCCATAGAGGAACAATTCGCGCTCTGTGGGGATGCGCATTCTGTCCGTTGGAAGGGACAACGCGTCTCCGGTTGTTGGCACAACCAGATGCGGTGTCACGATGATGACCAGCTCGGACTGTCGGCGCTCAAATTCGGTCGAGCGGAACAGGGAGCCCAGGATTGGAACATCGCCGAGCCATGGAACAGAGCCCACAAGATCGTTGAAGTCTTCCTGCAGAAGTCCGGCAATGGCGAAGCTTTCGCCGTCACGCATCTCAACCGTTGTGACTGCGCGGCGTACCGAGAAGCCGTTGACTGTGATGCCGTTTGTTTGCACGGCAACTGTGGGGTCAATGGCGCTGACTGTGGCGCCCAGCTCAAGGTTGATCAGGTCGCCGTCAACCACTGTGGGTTTGAACAGAAGTTCGACACCAAAGGGGCGATACTCGATCTGGACCGAGCCATCTTCCACAACCGGGATCGGATATTCTCCACCGGCGAGGAATTCAGCGTCTTGACCTGAAATGGCGACAATATTTGGCTCCGCAAGTGTGCGCACCATGCCTTTTGTCTCCAAGGCTTCAAGGAGGAGATTGACCTCAAGTCCGCCCAGTTTGAAGCCGAAGTCGCCAGCTCCGTTTGCGTTTGGACTGTAAGAGCGAACTGTGCCCGCGGCTGTTCCGTCAAAGAGGCTGTTTGCCCCTTCCAGAGAATTGAAGCCGCCTGTTGCAATCGCACCCAGAGAGTCGGTGGTTGATCCACCTATTCCGAGGGACGTTGACAGGTTCTTTGCCACATTGCGCTGCATTTCGGCAAAGCGGACTTTCAGCATGACTTGCTGGGTTCCACCGACCGTCATCAGGTTGGTGACACGCTCAGGTGCGTAACGCTCGGCCAATTCTAGGGCGCGGGAGAGTTTTTGTGCGCTGGACACTTGGCCCGACAGCACGATGCCGTCGTTCGCCGTGCGCACTTCGACGCGCTCGCGGGGCAAAATCTCACGCAAGCGTTCTTTGAATTCCGCGATGTCCGGGGCAACTCGGATATCGACGTTTGTGATCAGACCGCCATCGGGTCCAAGCAATGTCAGCGTTGTGCGTCCGGGCACTTTGCCCAGCACATAGAGATTGCGATCTGACAAAGCTGCCACATCCGCAATACCGGGGTTGGCCACGGAAACTTCCGCGAAAACGCGGTCGCTTTCCATCACAACGGCCCGATTGACCGCAACCGAGATGCTGTTAGATGCCGCGCCGCGCATGACATTCAATACGTTTTGGGCTGAAACGGGCTGTGCCGTAGGTACTGCAAGTGCAATACCAACGAGACCCGCTCGAATTAGGGTGCTCATTTTCATTGTGATCCTGCCTCTCAAAATCACTATTTCTGGTAGATCGGACCGTTGATCGATCCTTTATCCCGTCCAGAATGGTGTAGAGATTAAAATTTAGCAAGAATCAAAGTCTTAACCACATTAGCTGATGTGGATAAGACACAGTCAGTGTTGAGAAAGTAACTCTTATTGAGGGTCCGGGCAGTCAGCCGGGATCTCTACAACCTCGGCCCCTTTACGGACCTTAATGGTGCAAACACGCTCTTGCTGAACGACGGTTTCGACCTTGCCGATAATGTCGCTGAGATCAACTTCGATCGGGCCGGAGGCTGTTTCATCCTCCGCACCGCGCAAGGAGAGGGAGAGCTTTCCAGTGGCCTGAGCCTGCGCCAGAGAGGCCACGGTGATCGGGGCGACTTCGACGGTTACCGTCCGCGCAATGATCGGGCGATTTGAGTCGCCATCTGCGGTCTGGTCAATGGCGATCAGGCGGATGTTTTCGAGGATCAGACGTGTGATCGTGCCACCGCCATCACGACCGGACCATAGAATATCGACACTGTCGCCCGGTTGCAGGAAGCCGGATACGCCAGAGGCCACATCCACACGGATCGTAAAGGCGCGCATGCCTTTTGTCAGACGCGAGGACACGCCCGCATCCTGACCGAAGTTGGTGACTTTGGAGAACAAGACGGCTTCACCCGGTTCCATCAGGCGGGTGATCGCACGGGGCTTTGATCCTTCGGGGCCAAGAATATCCTCAAGAGAGGTGAAGACGTTTTTCGGCGTGGCATTGATCGGCCATTCCACGATCTTGATCATGTCCTTGGTCAATTGCTGCCCGTAACGCGCTTCCTTTGTGGTCACGACGACGGGGCCCAAATCCACCTGATTTGCCATTACTGTGCGCAAGCGCTTCAGTTCGTTCTGATCCCGATTGAACATTTCGCTGGCCATATAAACACCAAAGCCGGCAAGTCCAATTCCAGCGATTAGCACAAGTAGGAAGATGAGACGCATGATTTAACCTTATTCGAGCTATTCGCAGATTGACTGGGGGACACGGGGTCCACTTTACTTAAACGATGCCCCCATACCAATCAAATTCTACGGCTAAATTGTGTCGAATAATAGCCATTTTCATGTGAGGGCTTACATCTCCGTTGCAGAAACCACAGCAGATCCAATCTGCGACGCACCGTCTTTCAAGTTGGGTGAGATTGTGCTGATCACAGTGCTTCCCATAATGACTGTCGCGGCCGCGAGAACGACCCAATCAACGGTCACCGCACCGGAATCATCATCCTTAGCCTTTTTCAGGCGTCTAAAAAGTTTCATCTCAAATATCCCATTCACCAATTACTCGAATTTACACTACACAAGAGTGGCTTTTACCTAGGTTAAATATTTAGGGAAAAATTGTCGAAACTTTGTTCGTTTTGTGCTGATTTTACAGAGGCGTAATGCGCTTTACATCAGCGGGGCTTAATTGCCGATCGCGCTCGTCAATTCATTGCGGATGTCAGTGGATGCATCGTCAATTCCGGCCTTGATCGTTGACATGAGAGTGACGCTGATGCCCACAAGAGCGGCGGTCAATACGACCCAATCTACCGTGACCGCTCCGCTTTCGTCGTTTGCGAAGTCGCCGTTTGATTTGAGTGTCGTCAGTTTGAAGCCGGTCATTATTCTGTCTCGTAAGTCGTCTTGATGTGAGCCCTCAGGGAACCATCAAACACGCGTTTTAGCAAGACCAAATAATAGACCGAGCCGAAGCTAAAAAAGCTCCGGCTCGGTTCAATCGGATAGTTCTGATAGACTTAAAGAGCAGTCGTCAGAGCATTAGAAATATCGGAAGACGCATTGTCGATACCAGCTTCGATTGTGCTGATAACTGCAAGGCCGATGCCAACCAGAGCGGCTGTCAAAACAACCCAGTCAACAGTAACCGCACCAGATTCGTCTTTTGAGAATTTGTTAGCCAGTTTAAAAAGTTTCATCTCGTTTCCCTCCAAGGATTGAGCACATACACAAGTTTAAGTTACGCCTCGGCGAACCGAGTACAAAAAGAGGCAGTCAAGACAGACAGAGGATTAACACCGTTACCCAACAAGGTCATCTCTCTAACTTTCGTACCTTTATGTTCGTCACATCATGTTTCGAACACCCTCTATAGACACCTCAATTCGGGCAGAAATTGGACAGGTCTTAAAAAAATGCTGAAAATTGGGGGGAGTTTTATCTTGGCTCTCAGATTATTTATATTTTTCAGGGACTTAGAAATCTTAAGAAAGTGGAAATAATAAAATTTTCCATAGTTTTTTCTTTTAAACGTTCAGGATTTGAGAAGAATTTGACTAATTAGATGGGATCCGGCCCTCTTTTACGGTGACATTAGGCCCTCTGCGTCAGTAGAATGGTTAACAACAAAGTCATAAAGAACGGGCATCTCGTGAACAGAAGATCTTATGTGAAGGCTTTTGTGATTTACGCCCTGTGTAGTCTGAGCGTGCTTTGGCTCCCTGCACCGATTGCGGCCCAAGAGGACAGCGGATTTACCTTTAAGAGAGTGCAGCCTCCCACCAGCGGTCAAAAGAAGCGTATTAACATTCAGGTGGAGCGGACCTGGCCTTATGAGAGCCCTAAGGGGTCTGAAAAACTCGAGGCTGAGGTTGAGGTCGAGCCGGACGGCACGCCGAAAGTGGCTGTTGAAAAGACCCAAGACTGGTTTTGGGCGGCTGTGTCGCCTGACTTAAAGAGTGCCGATCCGATCCGGCTTGATCGCGCCTTAACGGCTCTTAATGCCAATGTTGATCAAAAATCGCTGATTACGCCAAGCGCTGAATTGATGAATAGAATCATTTCCGAGCATGGTCAGGACATTCTACTGGCCACCGCTGGCAAGCGGGTCTCTCCTGCGTTTGCGCTTGCGGTGATTGCTGTTGAAAGCGCGGGGAAGGTGAATGCTGAGAGCAATAAGGGGGCTCTTGGGCTGATGCAGCTTATTCCGGCGACCGCGTCGCGTTTTGGAGTTGAGGACCCGTTTGACCCCCGTGAGAACATCAGCGGGGGTGTGGCTTATCTCGATTGGCTTTTGGGAAAGTTCGGTGGAGACCCTATACTGTCACTCGCAGGCTATAATGCCGGAGAAAATGCGGTGATTCAAAATAACGGGGTTCCTCCGTTTGCCGAAACTCGGGCATATGTCCCTAAAGTTGTCGCAGCTTGGGATCGGGCGCGCCTGTATTGCAAGACCATCCCAAAATATGCCGACGACGGTTGTGTGTTCGAGTTAGATAGGTCTTTTTCAAATTGACGAAAAGCAACAGTAAGCCGTTGGTCATCGATATTGATGACAGCCTTTTGCGTACAGATATGCTCATGGAGAGTTTTCTGACCGCTTTGGGTAAGAATGCTGTTGAGACTATTAAGTCTACTTGGGAGCACATTGGGGATCGGGCCCGCTTAAAGGGCGAGATGACCCGCTTGAGTGATCTTGATGTCTCCAGACTTCCCGTCAATGAGGCTGTTTTGGCTTTGGCCAAGCAAGCGCAGGCTGAGGGTCGTGAGGTTGTTCTGGCGTCTGGCTCCAATCAGCTTTTGGTCGATAAGCTGGCCAAGCGCTTTGAGCTGGAAGGTGAGCATTTAGGATCGGACAGCAAAACCAATTTGACCGGACGCGCCAAGGGTGAGGCGCTGGTGCGCAAATACGGGCGTGGCGGATTTGACTATGTGGGCGATGCCTCGGTTGATTTGAAAGTCTGGAAACGGTCTGATCTGGCTTATGTTGTGGCCCCTTCCCAGAGATTGCGCAACTCCATGGAGAGTTTGGGCAAGACGCCGGTGGAACTGGCGGGTGGGTGGAAACCCATTGATCTCCTCAAGGCGCTTCGGCCCCATCAGTGGATCAAGAACATACTTCTATTGATGCCGATGATTGCGGCCCATCAGACGGATATTCTGGGGTTCGAGATTATTCTGGCGGCGATGGTTGCGTTCTCCTTTGCGGCCTCCTCCATCTATATTGTGAATGATCTGCTCGATCTGGATAGTGACCGGCAGCACGAGAAGAAGTTCGCGAGACCTTTTGCGGCGGGCAAAGTGCCCATTAAGGTCGGTGCGATTACCTCTGTTGTGCTGGGCGTTTTGGCTTTGACCATTGCCGCGCTGATTGGCTGGGACATGCTTGGCGTGATTTCGGTCTATATGGTGATGTCTCTGGCCTATTCGGTTTATCTCAAATCGCTGCGCTGGATTGATATCTGGGTGCTGGCCTTGCTCTACTCTTTGAGGGTGCTTGCCGGGGGTGTCGCGGTTGACGCGCCTGCGTCCGGTTGGCTTGTGGCGTTTGTGTTCACTGTGTTTATGTCGCTGGGCTGTGTGAAGCGGATGACGGAACTGGCCCGTGCCAAGACCGAAGGGAAATTGCCGGGACGTGCTTATCAAAAGAGCGACCGTCCCGATTTGTTGAACATGTCGATCCTATCGGCTTTCAACGGGATTATCGTTTTCATCAGCTACACCTATTCCAGCACTGCCTATACGCTTTACGCAGGTATCTGGGAGCTGCGCTGGGTCGCCATTCCGCTGACCGTCTGGATGACCCGAATGATCTCGACCGGATGGGCGGGGACGCAGGATTACGACCCGATCGTCTTTGCGCTTCGGGATCGCTATAGCCTGATTTTCTCGGTGGTTGTGGTGCTTGGCCTGTTCAACGCGGCGGCTTGGATTTAGGAG
>CAZXRG010000011.1:0-27899 GCA_964642935.1 uncultured Rhodobacterales bacterium
CTTCGACCTCATGCACGAGGGCAAATCAATCCGCGCCGTCGTGGAGTTTTAAGCGAATGGAAAGCGTCTCAACCAACGTCTGCTTTGGTGGCAAACAAGCCGTATTCACGCACCACTCTAAAGTGTGTGATTGCGACATGACCTTCGCGGTCTATTTGCCACCGCAAGCGGAAACAAAGTCGGTTCCGGTTCTGTGGTATCTGTCAGGTCTGACCTGCACCCATGAAAACGCAATGACCAAGGCGGGCCTGCAAAGGGCCGCCGCCAAACGGGGCATTGCGATTGTCTATCCTGATACCTCTCCGCGTGGAGAGGGTGTCGCGGATGATCAATCCTATGATCTGGGGCAGGGGGCCGGCTTCTACGTTAACGCGACCCAAGAGCCTTGGGCAAAGCACTTCCAGATGTATGACTACATCACCGAAGAATTGCCCGCGCTGATCAATGGCAGCCTGCCTGTAAACGATAAATTCGGGATAACCGGCCATTCCATGGGCGGACATGGGGCGCTGACTTTGGCCATGAATAATCCCAAGAAATACACCTCCGTGTCTGCTTTTGCGCCGATTGCGAACCCCACAGGCTCTGACTGGGGGCGTAAACAGCTCGACGCCTATCTGGGCGAGGATGAAAGCCTTTGGGCGGCCCATGACAGCTCTCTGTTGGTTCAAGACAAGGGCTGGGAGCGGGATATCCTGATCGACCAAGGCACCGGGGATCAATTTATCGACCTCCTGAAGCCCGAAGCGTTCTCGCACGCGGCTTCAAAAGCCCGTGTCTCCTCGACAATTCGTTTGCATGAGGGATATGATCATAGCTATTTCTTTGTTTGGAGCTTCGGTGAAGACCATATAAATTGGCATGCCGACAGATTGCTCTAAATAAGGTCTACCAAGGACCAATTCTAACTCGGAGGAAGTACATTGGGTTCGTTAAAATCTAAGTTGTTCACTGTTTTGGGTGCTGCGGCGCTTAGCTTGTCTGCCGCTGTCACAAGCGCACAAGACGGCGATGTTGCTAAAGGCGAAAAAGTCTTCAAAAAGTGCAAAGCCTGTCACGAAGTTGGCGCAGACGCCAAAAACAAGACCGGTCCGCACCTCAATGGTGTGATTGGCCGTGTGGCTGCATCGCTTGAAGGCTTCAAATATTCCAAAGCACTTATGGAAAAAGCAGAAGCTGAAGAGCTGGTCTGGACTCCAGAAACACTGGATGAATTCCTGACCAAGCCAAAGGCCTATGTCAAAGGCACAAAGATGTCTTTTGCTGGGATTCGTAAAGACACCCAGCGGGCTGACTTGATCGCTTATCTTGCGGGTTTTGAATAAAAAATCCCAAACTTCTGGGGTGAAAATCAATACTTTCGGATTGAATAATGCCGAAATCAATTGACGCTTCGGAGTGAGCGATTTCAAGTAAGATAACTGGGCATGAAGCTCAGGAATGAAATTCCCTGTTGAATGACTTCTTCAACAGGGAACTGGGAGGAAAAATGAAAAAGACACTGTTGGGAAGTTCCCTAGCACTTATGATGTGCACGACAGCAGCTTCTGCAAATGACGGTTTGCAGGCTGTTATCGACAACGCCGACAACTGGGCGATCCAGACCGGCGACTACAAAAACCAGCGCTATTCCAAGCTGGACATGATCAACAAAGACAACGTTGGCGACCTGCAGGTTGCATGGACATTCTCTACGGGTGTTCTGCGTGGCCACGAAGGCTCACCGCTTGTGGTTGGCGACATGATGTACGTTCACGCGCCATTCCCGAACACGGTATACGCGCTCAACCTCGCCGACGAAGGCAAGATTGTTTGGAAATACGAGCCTAAGCAAGACCCGGACGTGATCCCGGTTATGTGCTGTGACACGGTCAACCGTGGCGTTGCATATGCTGACGGCAAAGTCTTCCTCCACCAGGCTGACACAACTGTTGTCGCTCTGGACGAGAAAACAGGCCAGGTCATCTGGTCCGTGAAAAACGGCGATCCTGCGATTGGTGAGACAAACACCGCGACAGTTCTTCCGGTAAAAGACAAAGTGATCGTCGGTATCTCCGGCGGTGAGTTTGGTGTTCGTGGTTCCGTGACGGCCTACAACATGGCTGACGGCTCGCTCGCATGGCGCGCTTACTCCATGGGTCCAGACAGCGACATCCTCGTTGATCCGGAAAACACAACGCATCTCGGCAAGCCAATTGGTGAGGACTCCGGTCTGAACACTTGGGAAGGCGATCAGTGGAAAATCGGTGGTGGTACGACATGGGGATGGTATTCCTATGACGCCGAAGAGAACCTGATGTATTACGGCACAGGTAACCCATCCACTTGGAACCCTGCACAGCGTCCGGGCGACAACCGTTGGTCCATGACTATCATGGCGCGTGACGTCGACACCGGTGTTGCGAAATGGTTCTACCAGATGACTCCACACGACGAGTGGGACTTTGACGGCATCAACGAGATGATCCTGTCTGAGCAGGAAATCGATGGTGTCGAGCGCAAGCTTCTCACACACTTCGACCGTAACGGCCTTGGCTACACGATGGATCGTGTGACAGGTGAGCTGCTCGTAGCTGAGAAGTTTGACCCTGCGGTCAACTGGACAACTGGCGTTGATATGGATCCAAACTCGGATACATATGGTCGCCCAGCTGTTGTGGCTCAGTACTCTACCGAGCAAAACGGTGAGGACGTAAACTCCACAGGTATCTGTCCAGCTGCTCTTGGGTCTAAAGACCAACAGCCTGCGTCTTACGATCCTGAGCTGGAGTTGTTCCTTGTTCCAACAAACCACGTTTGTATGGATTATGAGCCGTTCCGTGTAAGCTACACTGCTGGTCAGCCATATGTTGGTGCGACACTTGCAATGTATCCTGCACCTGACAGCCACGGTGGAATGGGTAACTTCATCGCTTGGGATAACATCAAAGGCGAGATCAAGTACTCCATTCCTGAGCAGTTCTCTGTTTGGTCCGGGGCCTTGTCTACAGCTGGTGGTATCACCTTCTACGGTACACTTGAGGGCTACATCAAAGCCATCGATACAGCGACGGGTGAAGAGCTTTATAAGTTCAAAACTCCATCGGGTATCATTGGTAACGTGATGACCTACAAGCACGACGGTCAGCAGTATATCGGCATCTTGTCCGGTATCGGCGGTTGGGCTGGTATTGGCCTTGCGGCTGGTCTGACAAACCCGAACGACGGTCTGGGTGCTGTGGGTGGTTATGCCGCTCTGAGCGACTACACCGCGCTTGGTGGTCAGCTGACAGTCTTCAAACTTCCTAACTAATAGGAACTGAAGACCTAAAATAATTGGCTGACGCGGCTCATACCGCGTCAGCTTAATTTTCTCAAAATGTCTAAGAGGTCATAAGAAATGACAAGCCTGTTTGCCAAGCTGTCTGCACCCCTAGCTGCCCTGCTGCTTTTAACGGGCCCCGCATTGGCTGCGGACGATGAAAAGCCAGATAATATTACCGTCTCCTATAGCGAAGAGGGTCGTTATTTCACCGAAGATGATGTGCCGACATACTCCATTCAGGAAGATGGCACTGTGGATTGGCTGACTTATTCAGGCTTCCGCCGTTATCACTCGGAATGTCACGTCTGCCACGGCCCTGAGGGCGAAGGCTCGACCTATGCGCCAGCACTAAAGGCGTCCGCGATCGATATGGATTATTACGACTTCCTTGATACCGTCACGAACGGACGCAAAGTTGTCTCTGCCGGTGGTACGGATTCCGTGATGCCCGCGTTTGGAACTAACCCAAATGTGATGTGCTATCTGGATGATATCTACGTATATTTGAAAGCCCGTGGCACCGAGGAATTGGGCCGTGGTCGCCCTGGTAAGAAAGAAAAGAAGCATGAAGTTATTCGTGAGACAGAGAATGACTGCCTTGGGCTTAGCGGCTAAATACCTCTCTTTGGTGTTAGGGCTATGCGTAGCCCTGACCCACTCTGCGTTTGCACAAACATCTGATCTTGTTTCAACGGGCGCCTTGCGCGTCTGTGCGGACCCAGCCAACTACCCGCTGTCTGGCAATGAAAAGCCCGGTTTTGAGAATGAAATCGCCGAGCTGGTTGCCAGCAAGCTGGAACTCCCGCTGGAATACACCTGGTATCCCATGGCCACGGGCTTCATCCGCAACACACTTCGCGACAATAAATGCGATGTTGTGATGGGCTATGCGCAGGGCCATGAGATGGTTTTGAACACCAACCACTGGATGGTCTCGGTCTACACAATGGTTGTGGCCAAAGACAGTCCTCTGGCTGGCGTGACCTCGATCTCTGATCCGCTTCTCAAGCCCATGCGTTTGGGTGTCATTGCCGGAAGCCCGCCCGCAACCCATATGGCGCGAAATGGCTTGATGCCAAAGGCCAAGGGCTATGACCTCTTTGTCGATAGCCGCTATGAAAACCCGATCCAGAATATGCTCGCGGATCTGGAGGCTGGCGAGATTGATGCGGCCTTTATCTGGGGACCGATTGCGGGTCCATTGGTGAAGGACAACCACCCTGATTTCAAAGTGGTGCCTTTGCTTGAAGAGACCCTACCTCCACGCATGTTCTTCCGCATCACCATGGGTGTGCGTCAGGGCGAGCTGGTTTGGAAACGCAAGCTGAACTCCTTGATCCGGCGCAATCAGACCGAGATCAACGACATCCTGATCGAAGCAGGCGTGCCCTTGGTCAATGACATGGGGCAAAGCCTGAAGAGCTCGAACCAATGAACCCTCTGATCGCCTCTGTCTTGGCGGTCGGACTACTGGCAGCACCCGTTGCGGCCCAGCCTGTTCCAGAACCTACCGACTATCGAACGGAGCATTACCGCGAGCCGGTCCCAGCAACCATCAAAGGGGCCACGGTTATTGAGACGGCGGCGGCCTATGCATTGTGGAAAACCGGTCGCGTGGCCTTTGTGGATGTCTTCCCGCAAGCGCCAAAGCCGGACAATCTGCCCGAAGGTACGCTCTTTCGTGAACGCCCCCGCTATTCCATTCCCGGTTCCATCTGGGTGCCCAATGTGGGCTACGGTCAAATCGCGGATGAGACGGTGGACTACTTCAAGGCGGGTTTGAGCAAAATCACCGATAATGATCCGACAATGCCCGTGGTTCTGTTCTGTCTGGAAGAATGCTGGATGAGTTGGAACGCCGCCAAGCGGGTGCAGGAATACGGCTATACCAACGTCTTTTGGTATCCAACGGGCACCGATGGCTGGGAGTTCTTCGACCATCCGACCGAAGAAGTCCCCCGTTTCGAGTTACTGGACTAAACGGCTTTTCGTTTCGCTGGTCACAGTTCCATCCGTATCAGTCATGGTCACACCCAACTCAAACGTGCTGTTGGGGATCGAGAAGGAGACCTCAGGGTTTTCAGACAGTGAAATGGACCCCTCGATGTTCAAATAAGGGCTGGCATCGCTTTCAACATCAAGCGATTGAACCGCCCGCATGGGCAGGAACAAGAGCGTAATCTGATCCATTTGCAGCCCCGAATGGCTGGGATGGCTCAGGGCCACACGGGCTGAGCTTTGTTTGCTATCCGGTGAGGACAGCCCAAGCAACTCACTGGCCATAGCCACCTCTTGGGTGTCATCCACAAAGTCGATCAGCATCTCACCAAGCGTGGCCAAAGCGGCTTCAACGTCCGTGCCCGGAGGGGCCGAGCATGCGCCCAGACCGGAGGTTTTCACAAAGGTATCAACCACGAACACCTTACCCTCATGGGTCTCGGCTGTGATGTGCAAAGGTGTCGGCCCGTTGATCCGCATGGTCGTATCAAAGGCAAACTCCGCCCTTGGGGTGACCAGAGTGAAAACGGCAGCGACTGGTACCGGATTATTGTCGAGAATAACCTGAATACTTTTGACCAGATCACCCTCAGGCATCTTGATGTTCGCTCCAATGGTGACCCGCCCGTCATCGGATGCGCGATAAGGCGCGATGACGTCGATAAAATCCTCACCATTGAGCAAGAACTGATCGCCAAAGACCGCATCCCTGATATCAGGCCATGCAGCATCACTGGCCCAAGAGGGGCTCGCCAACATCAAGGCCGCCCCAAGAGCGGTTGCTAAAATCCGTTTCATCTCAATCCTCCCAATGCGCCACAAACTTGCCAAAGGCTCTTGGCCCGTCTCCGGTTTCAATCTCCGCAATCAACGCGTTGGTTTTAGCGTCATAAATAGAAACCGAGTTCGAGAACCAGTTTGCAGCAACGATGCGGCTTTCGTCCGCAGTTCTATCAATCCCTTCGGGGTATTCGCCCGTATCGAGCTTTTCCAAAACCTCGAAGCTGGATCGGTCAAAAACTGTGATCGTGTCCGCGTATTGATCCGTGACATACCCCATTTTGCCCGCAAAAGCGATTCCGTAGGGGCGTTGACCGCTTTCAATGACGCGAAGTTGAACGCCGTCATTTGGGTCAACCACCGAAACAGAGTTCGATCCGACATTAGCGGCAAACACCAAACCACTCTCCTCATCAATGGTCACCGCAAACGGACGGCTCCCGACGGAGACGTCGTGGCGCTTCTCTAGCGTGTCAAAATTAAAGATGGTTAAACGATCCGCATCCCGATCCGCGCTGACCAGATAATTGTGTTCCACGGAGACAGCCACCCCCGCCGGAGCACTTGAGGTCTCAAGCTCAGAGAGCACTTCCATGGTGTCTGCATCAATCACCCAAAGCCGCGCGTTGTAAAAGTCGCTCACAAAAATCCGCTCGGGCGTTGTCGCAATACCAATAGGGCCACCGGGAAGCGTCACTTGTCCCAAGACCTCCCCATCCGTGAGGCGCAACTTGGTGACTTCTTTGCTGTCCGGGCTCACCACAAAAACAGCACCAGACGCCGCATCCACACCCGCAGGCGCGCCACCCACAGGAATGCGGGCGACCTCTTTGAGCGCGTCCAGATCAATGACGCTCACATCATTGCTGTTTTGATTGGTGATATAAGCAAATTCCGCCGCCGTCACAGGTACGGCAGCGGCTAAGATCAATAGGAGAGCTTTAGTTGCCAGCAAAACGGGCTTGAAGCGCATCAAGACCAGCCTGATAGACGCCTGACACCGCCGCAACGGCCGCCTCGTCGCTCAAATGCTCGGGCGGATCATTGTTGGGGTAGCCGCGATAAAACGCACCACGCCATTCCACCAAAGCACCACCCTCGCTGGGCTTCACCGTTAGATGGGACGAATAATTGGTGACAGGAAGCACCTCGATCAGCACATCTGTGATCCGGTAGGAGTAGCTCATCTTCTCCTCGGAGTACTTGTAAAGCACCTCCGAAATGGTCGGCCCACCCTCTTCACTCAGCGTCAAAACACGGGTCGCGTCAATTTCGTTCCCGTTCTCACCAGTGGAGCTGTGAACCGCCGGATGCCAGGACATATCCTGAAAATTGCTCACCACAGCCCAGACCTCGGCAGGGGTCGCAGCCACTTCCGTGGTCAATGTAACCTTCTGACGGGTAGGTCCGTGCGCTTGCACTGTCATAGGGGTCAAAGCGACCAATGCCGCGGCCAAGAAAAGGCGCCTTTTCATGATGTTCTCCACATGTCTTTCGCGCTCATAACGGCGCAATTTTCCCTCTGGGTTCAAAGCTACAATTATTCGAAATGCGCAGCACCCACCACTTAAGTTGTAATTTTGATGTTCTCAAAACTTATGAATTGACTCAAAGGCTCTGCCGCTTTTCTCTGTCGGGTAGGGAGACAAAAATGCGCATAATTCTCGCTTTAACGGGACTGCTACTAATGCTTGGACAATCCGCTTGGGCGGAGTCCTTGGAGATCAAATCGGCCATTTTTCGGGTCATGCACGAGCAGCCTTTGCCCGTGTCGCGATTGGATATTCGCCCTGATGATCTGGGCCTCGCCGGAGCCATTCTGGCCAATAAGGACAACCAGACCACAGGTGGCTTTCTGGGGCAGGACTTCATTCTTGAAGATGCGCCCGTCGATCCGGCTGATGCTCTCGCGAAGATGGAAGCGCTGATTGCTGACGGTACGCAGTTTATCGGGGTTATGGCAGAGGCGGACCTGTTGCTCACCTTGGCTGATGCCGCCGGAGATCGCGCTTTGATCTTCAACCTCACAGCGGAAGATGACGCCCTGCGCAATGATGCTTGCCGCGCCAATATCCTCCATGTTGGCCCCAGCTTCGCCATGCGCGCGGATGCGTTGACGCAATATATGGTCTGGAAGAAATGGACGGACATTGGCCTGATCACAGGCTCCCACGGCGTTGATCAGCTTTGGGGTGAGGCTCTTAAAAACTCGATCACCAAATTCGGCTTGAAGCTGCGCAATGATTTGGTCTTTGAGGATACTGGCGGTGCCCGGCGTACCGATACAGGCCATGTGCAGGTCCAAAAACAGATGCCTGTGTTCACCCAGCCCATCAAAAAAGCCGATGTGATCTTTGTGGCTGATGAGTCTCAGGTTTTCGGCGCCTATATGCCCTATCATAGCTGGAGTGCGACACCCGTTGCAGGCTCTGCCGGTCTGACCCCGATCTCTTGGCATCCCGCGCTTGAGGCATGGGGTGCGACCCAGTTCCAACGTCGGTTTGAGAAGGAAATTGGCCGCCTGATGCGCCCTGAGGATTATCAGGCATGGCTTGCCTTGCGTGTTCTGGGTGAGGCCGTAACCCGCACCACTTCAAATGACCCTGACACGCTTCGCTCCTACATTCTGAGCGAGGATTTCGAACTGGCCGGTTTCAAAGGGGAGAAGCTGACCTTCCGCCCTTGGAACGGCCAAATGCGCCAGCCGGTGCTGCTAACCAATGACAAGCTCATCGTGAGTGTTTCGCCCCAAGAGGGCTTCCTGCACCAGACGAGCCTGTTGGACACTCTTGGCAATGATCGGGCCGAAAGCGCCTGTGATGCCTTCAACTAGAAAGTCGAACATGAAACATCTCTCAACTGCGACCCTTGGATTTCTGGCTCTGGCTTGGCCTATGACAGCAATGGCTGACGTGGCGTTCATATCCAACGAAAAAGGCAACACGATCACGGTTGTGGACGTAGACACGCAAGAAGCCATCGACGAGTTCAAAGCGGGCAACCGTCCACGCGGGATCACACTCAGCCCTGATGGAAAGTTTCTCTATGTGTGCGCCTCGGATGATGATGTGGTGCGCGTATTCGACACGGAAACCTACGCGGAGTTGCATACGCTTCCCTCCGGCCCTGATCCGGAGCTGTTCATCCTGCACCCAAGCGGCAACCCGCTTTACATCGCCAATGAGGACGACAATCTGGTGACGGTTGTGGACGTGGAAACCCGCCAAGTGCTCGCCGAAGTCCCCGTAGGGGTCGAGCCTGAGGGCATGGGCATCAGCCCGGATGGCAAATATGTGGTGAACACCTCTGAAACCACCAACATGGCCCATTTCATCAACACCGACACCTATGAGATTGATTTCAACATTCTGGTCGATCAACGCCCGCGTTATGCGCAGTACACGGCGGATGGCTCGAAGCTTTATGTCTCCTCAGAGATCGGTGGGACGGTCAGCGTGATTGATCCCAATGCGGATGGTGGCCCCGCGATTACCAAGAAAATCTCCTTTGACGTGGCAGGGGTCGTGCCCGAAGCGCTCCAGCCGGTTGGTGTAAAAGTCACCTCTGACGGGAAGTTCGTCTTCGTGGCCCTTGGCCCGTCAAACCGCGTCGCCGTCATTGATGGCGAAACCGACGAGGTCATCAAATACCTGCTGGTCGGTCAGCGGGTCTGGCAGTTGGATTTCACAGCCGATGAATCCTTCCTTCTGTCCACCAACGGCAACTCGAACGACATATCCTTCATCGACGTAGAAAAGCTGGAAGTTGTAAAGTCTAGCCAAGTGGGCGAGCAGCCTTGGGGCGTCGCCATCAAAGGCACTGAATAATTAGAAATCTAGGGAGAGACAGAATGAAGAAACTAATCGCGGCTGGAATAGCGACGATGATGGCAACAAGCGCCATGGCACATGACTTGGGCTTTGCGGGCCTGTTGGACAAGCGCAACCGCACTGATTTGGCACCAATCACAGTGGCCAGTGGTAAGCCTTTGGCGGATGAGCCTTATATGCTCAAATCAGGCGGCTATTACCGCATCAACCTGATCGCAGACGGCTCGGCTGAGATCGCCATTGAAGGGCCTGCGTTCTTCCGCAACGTTTGGGTCAACGAGATCGTCATCAACGATCTGGAAATCCGCCCCATGGGCATTTCCAGCTTCGAGTTTGACGATGAGGGCGAGATCGAACTGACCTTCATCGCAATCGTTCCTGGTCGCTATGAACTGCGCATTCCAGGTACAACGGGCGATACGCAAAAAGCCCTGTTTATTGTGCAGTAACGACCGGATCTATGGGGAGGCATTCAGGATCAAACAGCCCTGATGTCTCTTCCCCTTCAAACGTATTTTGAGCAGCCTCTCGAAGCTGCTCAAAATTCTCCGAAACATAGTCGATGAAACCCGCTGAGGTATCGACCGTTTCCGGAACCGCGCCAATGGCATGCAACATCATCGCATCAAAGGCACAGAGCCCGTCAGGATTGCTCGACAACAGCCCTTCCATATAGGTTTTGGAGAGCCAGCGCTGGCCTTGCAAATTGACAAAGCCCTCCTGCAATTTGGACATAAACGGCCCACCGGGTTCCGCTTTGAAAATGTCGATCCCAAAGGAATAGGTCTGGTACAGCTCCTCGATTAGAAGCGAGCGGTAAAACCTTATCTGCAGCGGCGACATCTTCAGCCGATGAGGCTGGAGCAGAATGATATGCGTGGCCTTCCCCTTCTTCCCGAAAAAGGTCACCGCTTGAGCGGGCGATAGAATGGCCTGAGCCTGGCCGGTCATCCCGATGGCAAACTTCACATTCAAATCCTGAAGATCGCGATTAAACGCAATATCTGGCAACCGACGCGTATAGAGCCGGATGAAAACAGAGGCCGTCTCAGGACAGTCCAGCACCGTTGGCGCTCTGGTGCCAAGCTGGCCGATCTCCCCGTAAATTCCACCCAAAAGCACTCGGAAATCGGTAATGATCTCATCGATCAGCGGATGTGGCTCTTCCCCAAGCAAACACACATCCCGCTTGGCCATGGTCTTGGCCAAGAGGTGGCTTGCTGGCAGTTTTGGAAGCCCACGACGAAAGGAGCCGCGATACTCGTATTTCCAGCCACGCTCCGCCAATGCGATCAGCTCCGCCTTATCCGCAGAGGCCGCTGGCAGGACGCTGGCAAGCAGAAGCAAGATGATGGTCAGGAAACGCAGGTGGACAGGCCTTTCAACTGGAGTGCGCATTCAACTCTTCTCGAAGTTGCTGCATCACTTTGGCGAGTGCAACATCTTTGCGCGGATTGGAAAACAGATCAGCATCAAGAGTTTGTAATGATGGAAACGCCTGCGCCGTCTGACCAGTTCGAGCCACCAGCCTATGGGCCGCTGCCCGAAACCGTCCCACCGCCCCGCTCTTGGCCGCTGCACGCATAGCACGGCTGTCCGCATCAAGGGCGAAGCGGCGCAGCACATCCTCTATCGGCAGGGCAGATACGGACCGCAACATCACCGCCAAGGCCCCTAGAAGCACGGTCACAAATCCCGCCAATAGAGCCCAAACAGGCGCAACCGCAGGCCCGTCGTTACCCGTTAGAATCTCCGCAGTCACGGAAGGGTCAGGCCGCTCCCGCCCATGAATACCCCCATAAGCAATGCGCTGCGTGGAAATGGTCACCTCTTTGTTTTCCCGCGCAATCGTGTCGTAATATTCGACCGTGATAGGCTCGATAATGGCGGAGACGTCATTGGTCGGGCGCAAGGTCCAACGCCAGAACCCAATGGCCACCGGCCCGTTGGGGGTCAGCTGAACCAAGCGTTTCTCAGGATGGGGAAAGATATGCGCCGAGGGCGATTTCAACTCCGGCATGGGCGGGAGCATATCGGGCGAAGCGCCAAAGGCCTCAACCCGAATGACCCGCAAAACACCCTCGCCCGCCTTCATCTGATCGGGCGGATTGGACCAATTGTCATCGATCTCTAGCTTATGCACCGGAAGCCACCAGTCCGAGGTCTCATCCGCGGCCCCCACCTCAATCACAATCGGCTCCGAGGCGATCTCATGTTCGAACCATTTCAAATCTTCATCCAGAAACGTCAGACGATGCTGAAACGCGCCAATCTCAATTTTCCCAGAACGCGCCGGAAAGATTGCCATGCGCCGTCGCACATTCTTCACCGGCAGACCGTTTTCCAGACTGTCATACCAATAATCCTGCCCCAGCTGCATCCAGCCAAAACCATGCAAGGGAGGCTGGATGATCTTCTCGCGGGTAATGTGGCGCCGATAAATCCCGTGGATGGTCAAAAGCACCATCTCGCTTTCCAAAAACGGATCTTGCGGGTTTTCTATGGTGACAATCAGCTCGGCATCTTCGGGCACAACCTTGCTACGCTGGGCAAGTGCCAAGCTTGGGACCAAGATTATCAAAAGAGCCAACAGCCGGATCATTGCGGGTCCTCCGCTACCGGCTGGCCAAGGCCTGCCTCTGCGCGGCGCTTATGTTCGTGCTTGATCCGATCGGCCAGATATTCACCTGGGAGGTCCTGCATGCTTGTCAGCCACTTCCGGTTGGCCTCGTAGAAATAATCGTCAAAGACTTGCCGCACCCCTTCGCGCCCACGCCCCATCAAGGTAGCCAATTCAAAGCCGGAGGATTGATTGGTACTCTCGCTTCCGGTACTTGCCGCACGCGCGTCTCCCTGACCGACGTCGGCCTCGATAGTCGCACCTTCGCGGTCCAGCTTGCCGATGATCTCCGCATCCAGATCAATCAAGATACCGGCATAATGGGTGCGAATAAGCTCGTAATTCTCCTGCGCTTCCAGATGGTCGGGAAAGATAAGCAAATGACTGTCCAAAACCTCAAGCGCCCGTGCGTAGTCTCCCGCCAAGGCATAGGCCGTACCAGCGTTGTAGCCCCAGAGCGCGCCAGCCGCCTCAAAACTCTCCGCCGCTTTGCTCAAATCCCCGCCTCGCGCCTGAGCCGCCCCGCGCCAAACGGGATCAGAGAACAAGGAGACGCTCAGCTTCGGCATCCCAAAAGCAAGTGCCAACCGCCCAAAGGGGGCTCCTTGCCCCGCCAGAAGGGCGATGGCCAGCAACAGCGCCGCGACCAAACCTATGACCATACGCACCCTCATGCGGTCCTACGAAACCAAAGCAGCATCATCAGTGCTGCGGGGATCAAAAACAGCGGCCCAAGCTCGCGGTAACTCAACAGGCGCAGATCACTGCGTTCAAGCGTCTGACCCTGTATCAACGCCAGATGCTCCGTCGCGGGAGCAACCTCGTCGACCTTAAACACCATCGCACCAACACGCTTGCCCAAGGCGTTAAGCTTCGCCGAAGGGGTCGCACTACTATCAACAATGGTCACACGCATGTCAGCGGTCTCAAGCAGACTGGAGATACGCGCCATCTCGCTATCACTCAACCCGCCCCCATCCGTCAGCCATACAATGTCAGACCGAAGCGTCTCGTTGCTTTTGAGAAGCCCAATCGCCTTTTCCAATCCAAGCGCGGGACGGCTGCCCTGGTCGGGAATTGTCTCCCCATCCAACAGCTCCAAGGTGAACTCGATCTGCCCCGTGTCGCTGGTCAGCTCCGACGCAATATAGGCATCCCCCGCATAGACCACCAAACCCGCAGGGCGCGAGCCGATGGACTGCACCATAGAACGCGCCATTGTCACCGTCTTGGCCATTGCCTCGCTTTGGGTGACGGAAGGGGAGACATCCACCACCAAAACCACCCCGTCCACATTGCGAAATGCGCTGGCCGCACGGATGTCAATTGCGGGGCTGGAGAGCACAGGCAGAGCCAGCAAAAACGCCCAGATCAGCGGGTTGCGAAAGGCCTCGCTCCAGCTCTGACCGCTCACCCGCCCAAGCCCCGCCATGGCCGTCATCAAATGCGGCTCAATGGCACTATTCCAACTGCCGACCCGCCGATCCGTGGCCAGCCGCCAGATGACCAAAGCAAGTAGGGCCAAGGCCAGCAGGATCAACCAAGGGCGCAACAGAACCAACCCGCTCATCGCTCCCCCCGCCACAACAGCCAACCCATCAAGAGAAACGCGCCAAATGCTGGGAATATCCAGAGCGGGGTGAACAGCTCTGCTGGCAACCCGTTGCGATCCGTGCGCTCCAGCTGATCAAGTGCTTCAGCCGCCTCTGCCAAATCCTCGGAGTTGCGCACCCGAAAAGTCTCCCCGCCGGAAATGTCCGCCGCATTGCGCAGCATGGTGGCATCAACCACGCCCTGCTCATCGGGTGCCGAGGCTTTATCCGCCACCCCCATGGCAATCGTGTGAATGCGCACCCCCAGCTCCTTGGCCAGCCGCGCCGCCGCAAGGGGGGAAGTGTTGCCCGCCGTGTTCTCCCCGTCCGACAGAAGGATCAGAACCTTGGAAGAGGCGTCCGAACCTTCAAACCGTTTCAAGGCCAAGCCAATGGCTCCGCTGATATTCGTGGCACGCCCCGAAATCCCGATGACCGCCTCTTCAATCTTCACGGCCACCGAGGCCACATCATAAGAAAAGGGCGTAGCGAAATAGGGTTTGGAGCCAAACACCAGCAGCGCCACCCGATCGCCGCCGCGCCCGCGCACAAAATCCGAGCCGACCGATTTGACCACATTGATCCGACTGTCCGCCTGCCCGTTCAGGATAAAATCCTCCCGCACCATGGAGCCGGAGAGATCAAGTGCAACAATCAGATCGCGCCCCGAAATGGGCAGCGCATCAGAATGGGTGAGCCGTCGCGGCTCGGCAATGGCGACGATCAAAAGCACCCATGCAAGGAAGGGCAGCAGCATGGGCTTTAAACGACGCACGGACAGCGCCTGCGTCTGATGCTGATCCAATGCAAAAGGCACCGAAAGAACCGGACCCGTCGCACGTCTTAGCGGCGCCCAGAGCCAGACCAGCACCGGAAGGGGCAGGGCCAGCAGAAAGAGGGGCGCACCTAGACTAATCACGCGGCGACCCCGCTTGTCTGATCAAAGCTTCAACGCGGCTGGCATCGAAGGCCTTTGACGGATCAAACAGGGCAGGGCGCAACTCCGCCGCCGCCTCCGGAGCCCTTGCGCGGAGCATCCGAAACAACTCCAACCGCCGCGTGTCATCAGGCGCGCCTCGCAACCGCTCAAACGTGTCCACCAAATCCGGCTCCTGTGCCCCAACAACCTCCCGCCGTCCGGCAATCCTTTCAAAGATAAACGTGATCAAAAGCGCGGCCAAAAGCGCCAGACCAAGCACAGCGCAAACATCGGCAATCCACCCGCCAGCACCACCAGAGGGCGCGGTCAGCGGGTTGAGCGCCATGTGCAGTTCCGCCTCGCTCAAACGCCCGTCGCTCATGACATATCCCCCGCGTGGATCGCGCTCGGACTCCGGCTTGCATCGACAATCATATCCCCCCGACCCGCATTGAGATAGGCGGGCAAGGAGGGCTTGGAGAAACCGGTCAAATCAGACCGCTCTGCCAGCTCATTGACCACCGGATAATGCCCCGCAGGCAATTCCGCGAGATCACTGCAAGACATCACAAACGTGGTCAGCTTCTGGCGATGACGCAACTGGTCCATCATCGCCTCGATTTGCGCACCCGCATGATCAAAACTCGACGACAGCAAAAGCATAGAGCCTCGCTCCGCCAGCCGTACCAACCCCGATAGACGGTCACTCAAGGCAACACTGGGCGCACCCGTCGCGGCCTCTTTCATACCCGCCTCATAAAGCGCACAAATCTCGCCAATCGCCCGCGCCATGGCCTGATCGCGCGGACTGGGGCGCAGGAAGACCTCTTGGGTGTTGGTGAAGGCAAACAGCCCCACATGCCCCTGATCCGCCAAATGCGACCAGCCGTTGAGCACCAGTAGCTCGGCCGCCGCAAACGCCATGAACGCGCGACGCAGGCCGAAATACATGGCAGGGCGTAAATCGAGCACCAACATCAGCTTCGTGTTCCGCTCCTCATGAAACCGCTTGATATGCAGCCGCCCTTTCCGGGCCGTGGCACGGTGATCGAGGTGGCGCGGATCATCACCATCCACAAAGGGCCTGAGGTCAAACACCTCCTGCCCGCGTCCGGCACGTTGCACAATTCGTCCACCCAGACTTTCCGAACCTGTCGCAAAGGCGCTTGGATTTTTAGGCAGATTAGCCCGTAGCCCCATCAAATAGGACGGGGTCAGATCGACCCCGAAGCGGGGCTCATGAGGCTTTTGGGCCTTCATATCACCTCGGTTGCATCCAGAATTTCCGACAAGACGCCCGCTTGGGAGGTGCCATCAGCCACCGCCCTCCATGTGAGCCCCAAGCGATGGGTCAACACATCAATTGCCAAATCGTCCACGTCTTCTGGCAAGGCATGATCGCGGTCGTGCAGATAAGCCCGCGCCCTAGCCGCCGCTGCCAGCGCAATCGAGCCGCGCGGCGAAATCGGATGTTCGATCACTCCGGAGAACGCCTCATCCCGCGTGGCTGACACAATACGAATGATGTAATCCTTCAACGCGGCCGACACATGAACGCCCGCCACTTCACGGCGCGCCACCAGCACATCTTCTACCGCTAAAACGGGTTTCGTCGATGACGTCTCCATGCTCTCCCGCTCTGCCAGCTCCAGAATGCGAAACTCTGTCTCCACACTGGGCATGGGCACGGTGCATTTCAACAGGAACCGATCCAACTGCGCCTCAGGAAGCGGAAAGGTCCCCTCCAACTCAATCGGGTTCTGCGTGGCAATCACCAAAAACGGATCGGGCAGGCGATGGGTCTCACGCGCCACCGTCACTTGCTGCTCCTCCATGGCCTCCAGCAAAGCCGATTGCACCTTGGGCGGAGAGCGATTGATCTCATCCACCAGCAATAGGTTTGAAAATATAGGACCCTTTGCAAAATCAAACGTGCTGTCGGATTGACGAAACACCAAGGAGCCCGTGATGTCCGACGGCAAAAGATCAGGCGTGCATTGCACCCGCTCAAAGGACGCACTCACCGCATCTGCCAGTTCCTTGACCGAGCGGGTCTTGGCCAGTCCGGGCATCCCCTCAATCAGCACATGCTTTCCGGTGAGCAAGCCGATCAAACAGCGTTCCGTCAACTGATCCAGATCAATCAAACGCTCACCCAGATGGGCGCGCAAGGCTTCAAACTTCGAGAATTGAGTATTTGCCATCACCGACCTCTCATCTGGCCAATGAGGGATGTCGCAACGGTCGCCGCCATTTTGGCTATCATTTTACGCATTTTGGTCTCCCTATGGCGTCGAACCTGAAAGGTAATGAGAGCCGGGTCAATCCAATCATTAGGACTAGTTCGTGATCACACATAAAATTGAAAATGCCAGATACTACCAGTTTTGAGACCAAAAGCATCAAAAAGCGGCATAAATTCAGTTCCCAAGGGCGGCTAGTTGCGCAAACGCGGAAACCGATTGCGCGTGTTTGGGCCATATGTCAGCCTCAAACTGTGAAAGAGAATGCGATTCCAATCACTTCTCCGATTTTAGACCGAGCAAGACGGCTAAATTACGAGCCATTTCGCTCATAGGAAAGGATACACCCATGAAACATACGCGCACTCTATTTGCGGGGCTGTTGGCCTCGACATTTCTAGCAGGTGCTGCTCTGGCAGATAGCCATGCGACCCATCCCACAACCGGCGAAGCCTTGGCCTCCGATCAGACCTTCACCTACCGCGTTCTGGACGATTTCCCGTCCATTGATCCGCAGATTCTCGAGGATGTTGAAGGATCCGCCGTTGCGCGTGACCTGTTTGAGGGATTGATGGGGCAGGATGCCGACGGCAACCTTGTGCCAGCTGTCGCTACCGGTTTCACCACCAATGACGACAAGACCGTTTATACGTTCACGCTGCGGGACAATGCCAAATGGACCAATGGCGAGCCTGTGACGGCTGGCGATTTTGTCTACGGTTGGCAGCGTGCTGTGAACCCCGAGACGGGCTCCAGCTATTCTTGGTTCATGGAGTTGATGTCCATTGAGAATGCCGCTGCGATTATTGCGGGTGAAAAGCCGGTGGAAGAACTTGGCGTCACAGCAATTGACGACACGACCCTAGAGGTGCGCCTGAGCACATCGCTCTCTTACTTCCCTCAGATGGTCACACAATCCACAACCTTCCCGGCCCCACAATCGGTGATCGAGGAGCATGGGTCCGACTGGACCAAGCCAGAGAATATCGTTGGAAACGGTGCTTACGTCCTGACCGAGTACGTCCCGGGCGAGAAACTCGTGCGTGAGCGCAATGAGATGTACTGGAACAACGAGGCAACCATCCTTGATAAAACCGTCGCTTTGATCATCAGCGATGAAAGTCTGGCCCTGACCCGCTACTTCTCCGGCGAGTTGGACCGGACCGAAGTGCCTTCAGGCCAGTTCCCGAAAATGCAGGCCGAGCACCCGGATGAGGCGATCAGCTTCCCGCGTCTGTGTAACTACTATTACACATTCAACCTCAGCGATTCAGGTCCGGAAGTGTTCAAAGATGTCCGCGTGCGCAAAGCGCTGGCTCTATCCGTTGATCGCGAGATCATCACCGACAAAATCCTCGCAGGCGGTCAGCCGCAAGCCTATACATTCACGCCGGGTGCCACGGCTGGATTTGAAGTCCCAGACGTCGAAATGGCGGCGATGACACAGGCCGAACGGGATGCGATGGCGAAAGACCTGCTCATGGAAGCGGGTTACGGTCCTGACAATCCTCTGACGTTTGACATGATCTTCAACACATCTGAGTCCCACAATAAGATCGCCGTTGCCATGGCCCAAATGTGGAAGCAAAAGCTGGGCGTTCAGGCGACTTTGGCCAATCAGGAGTGGAAGACATTCCTTGAAACACGCGGCAATCAGGACTTCCAACTGGCCCGTGGTGCTTGGTGTGGAGACTATAACGAGGCATCAACCTTCCTGGATCTGCTCCAGTCAGAGTCTGGCTATAATGACGGTAAGTTCAACAATGCCCGTATTGACGAGTTGATGGCTGAAGCCAAGCTGAGTGCTGAACCTCAGGCGCTCTATAAAGAGGTCGAAGCGATCATTGCTGCTGAAGTGCCGATCATTCCGATCTACCACTACGCAGGTGTCTACATGCTCGACAGTGACTTGGGTGGCTGGCCTGTTGGGAACGTCCAGCAGCGTTGGTACTCCAAAGACCTCTACAAAAAAGCAGAGTAATCTCTGATGTAAGACGACGGGTGCCGCCTTTTGCGGCGCCCGTTTTTGCGCTTGGGGTCGGGGATTGGAATAAATGCTCAATTACATACTGAGACGCGTGCTGGTTTCTATCCCGACGCTGATCATCCTTATCATTCTGTGCTTCTTGCTGATGTACACAGCACCCGGTGGTCCCTTCACCTCCGAACGGCCCTTGCCCGCGCAGGTGTTGGCGAATATCGAGGCGAAATACGGGCTCGACAAACCGATGATCGTACAGATGTGGGACTATGTGGTCGGCATTGTCACCCGCTTCGATTTTGGCCCCTCGTTTCAGTACAAAGACCGCTCGGTCAATGATGTGATCGCCGCAGGCTTTCCGGTGACCCTCACCTACGGATCAATCTCCTTCGTGCTCGCAACACTGGTTGGCATTTCGCTCGGCGTTGCCGCAGCCATCCGGCACAACACCATTCTGGACTATATCGCCGTGGGCGTGGCCTTCTCAGCCCAAGTTCTCCCGAATTTTGTAATGGCCCCGATCTTGGTGATCATCTTCACATGGCAATTGGGCTGGCTCCCCGGCGGCGGTTGGGAGGGTGGAAAATGGCCCTATCTGATCATGCCCGTCATCGCCCTTTCGACCTCCTACATGGCCTCAATCGCACGGATCACCCGCTCCTCCATGCTCGAGGTGCTGAACTCCAACTTCATCCGCACCGCCAAGGCCAAGGGCCTGCCCACCCGCACCATCATTTGGCGACACGCCATGAAACCGGCCATGCTGCCCGTCATCTCCTATCTAGGCCCATCCTTTGTGGCGATGATCACAGGCTCGGTGGTGATCGACATGTATTTCTCCACCGGCGGGATTGGCCTCCATTTCGTCAATGCCGCCCTCAATCGCGACTATTCCGTTATGCTTGGCGTCACCATCCTGTTCGGCGTTCTCACCATCCTCTTTAATCTGCTCGTCGACGTGCTCTACGCATGGCTCGACCCGAAGATCAGGTATTAAGCCATGGTGTTTGACACAGACCGAATGGAGCGTATCTCCGAGGAAATGGTCGAGGCTGAAGCCATCAAAGGCCGCTCGCTCTGGCAGGACGCATGGAGCCGCTTCTTCCGCAACAAGGCCGCCGTGATCAGCCTCATCACGCTCACGCTCATCGTTCTGTTCACCATCATCGGTCCAAGTTTCACCGAGTGGAACATTGAGGACGCGGATTACGCCAACTATGGCTCCAACCCGCCCTCATGGGCAGACGGGCATTACTTTGGAACCGACGACAACGCCCGCGACCTTTTCGCCCGCACGATCGAGGCCACCCAAACCTCCCTCATCGTCGGCGTCATCGGCGCATTGGTCGCCGTATTCATCGGCACCCTTTATGGCGCCACCGCCGGATTTGTGGGCGGCTGGGTCGACACCATCATGATGCGCGCCGTCGATATCCTGATCGCCATTCCATATATGTTTATCATTATCCTCCTGATGGTCATGTTCGAGCGCTCCTTCTTCATGCTGTTTGTGGGCATCGGCGTCGTCTCATGGCTCGACATGAGCCGGATCGTGCGCGGCCAAACCCTTTCTCTTAAACATAAGGAGTTCATCGAGGCCGCCCATGCCGCAGGCGTTGGCTCCTTCACCATCATCACCCGTCACATCATCCCCAACCTGCTTGGCATCGTGGCCGTCTATGCCTCACTTCTGGTGCCACTCATGATTCTCACCGAAAGCTTCATCTCCTTCCTTGGCCTTGGCATTCAAGAGCCCAACACCTCGCTGGGCGCCCTCATCTCCGAAGGATCAGGTAAAGTGGTCTACGGCGAGCTCTGGCAACTCCTCTTCCCGCTTTTCTTCTTTGTCGTCTCCCTGATGAGCCTGTTCTTCATCGGCGATGGGCTCCGCGACGCGCTTGACCCGAAAGACCGCTAGAATGGCTTTATTCGATGTTTCTGACCTCAGCGTCAGCTTTGCCACTGGCGACGGGCAAGTGGATGCCGTCAAGGCCGTCTCCTTCCATATCAACCCGGGAGAATGTCTGGGGATCGTGGGCGAGTCCGGATCTGGAAAATCCCAAACCTTCATGGCCGCCATGGGCCTTTTGGCCGACAATGGAACGGCCAAAGGCTCGGTTAAATTCCAAGGCACAGAACTCTTGGGCCTAGGCGAGCACTCCCACAACCGCATACGCGGCGAGAAAATGGCGATGATCTTCCAAGACCCGCTGACCGCCCTGACCCCGCACCTGCGCGTAGGCGATCAGATGGCCGAGGTCCTCTCCTTCCACAACAACATGAAAGGTCGCGAGGCTGAAGCCCTGTGCCTGGAATGGCTCCAGCGGGTGCAAATCCCCGAAGCCAAACGCCGCCTAACCCAATTCCCCCATGAGCTTTCAGGGGGGATGCGCCAACGCGTCGTTATCGCCATGGCCATGCTTTGCGGTCCAGAACTCCTGATCGCAGACGAGCCGACCACCGCCTTGGATGTCACCGTGCAGGCCGAAATCCTCGACCTGATGCACATTCTGCAAAAAGAACAGAACACCGCCATTGCCCTGATCACCCATGATATGGGCGTGGTGGCCCGCATGTGCGACCGCATCCAAGTCATGCGATTGGGCGAGTATGTGGAAGAAGGCACTGCCGAGGACATCTTCTACGCCCCCAAACACGACTATACCCGAATGTTGCTCGACGCGATGCCCCGCATTGACCAGCCCGACAAATCCGCCCGTAAGGTCGAGACCTATGATTTAGGCGAGCGCGACCCCAACTTTCTGATCGTCGATGATGTGAAGGTGCATTTCCCGGTCAAAGTCACATCCAGCATTCTCCCCAAAACGATCCCCCTCAAAGCTGTCGATGGGGTCAGCTTCACCCTCCACCCGGGAGAAACTCTAGGCGTGGTCGGTGAAAGCGGTTGCGGGAAATCAACTCTCGCCCGCGCGGTTCTCCAATTAATTCCACCAACATCAGGAAGCGTGACATGGCTCGGCGCACCTTTGAGCGGACTATCTAAAAACGAATTGAATAAAAAGCGGCGCGATCTACAGATCGTCTTCCAAGACCCGTTGGCCAGCCTCGATCCTAGAATGACCATCTCGGCCTCAATAATGGAGCCTCTGCGGACCTTCCGCCAAGACCTGACGAAAGCCCAGATGAAACTCGAAGTGGCCGCCATGATGGAAAAGGTCGGCCTGCCCCAAAACATGATCAACCGATACCCCCATGAATTGTCCGGAGGTCAGAACCAAAGAGTCGGCATTGCGCGCGCTATGATTTGTCGCCCGAAAATGATCGTTTGTGACGAGGCCGTCTCCGCCCTCGACGTCTCCATCCAAGCGCAAATTCTGGAGCTTTTGCTTGAATTACAGCGTGAATTTGGGGTTTCCATGATCTTTATCAGCCACGACCTCAGTGTCGTGCGCGAGATATCGCATCGGATTCTGGTCCTGTATCTTGGCCGGATCGTAGAACTGGCGGACCGAGATGCGATTTATCAAGAGCCCTTGCACCCCTATACGAAGGCTCTGATCTCCGCAGTCCCCATTCCGGACCCGAAAATCGAGAGAACCCGTAAAAGAATAAAATTGGCCGGAGAATTGCCATCTCCGCTCGATCCCGACGCGGCATTGCGGTTTCTACCTTCAAAATTGGGCTCTTTGGGGTATCAACCGCAACTAGAGCAGCCCCGACCTGGACATTATGTGGCCGAACATGACCCCATTGAGAACCTGCTCTCCGAATGATCGCGAGAAATATCGCTGCGATTAAACGCTAGTTAAGAACTGTTCCCGTAAAGACCGTCCTGCAACGTTGGCGAGGACAAGATCGTCCTATGTCAGATGGGCCGATTGTGTGAGTATGGGAGACAGCAGTGTCAAAAGCGGAAGAAAACTCCAGCGAAGATGTGGAGGCAAAACCTCCTATTGAACTACCGCCGGAATGTGGCGTGACCGAAACTGAAGTGTTCTTGGACTCCGTGAACGACCTGAACGGCGACGCTATAGTCATTGATGCATCTCAAGTAAGTAAGATGAGTGCCGCATTTGCGCTGGCCGTTGTCAGTGTGCTGCGCCACGCCGCCAATACAACCCAAAAAGTGGCGGTCATTAAGCCGCCCTCGGAGTTCGTTGATGCTTTTTCCGAACTCGGACTTTTTCAAGATCTTATGCAGATGGAGTTTCGCCAATGAGCAAAGTTCTCGCAGTAGACGATTCAAAGCCAATGTTGGCGATGTTGTCTAAATGCCTCAAGAACGGTGGCCATGATGTTGTGCAGGCAGTGGATGGTGTGCAAGCGCTGGACCAGCTACGCGCCCATCATCCCGATATGGTGATCACTGACCTCAATATGCCCAATATGGACGGGCTGGAATTTATTGAAGCCGCCCGAAAGGATCCGTCCGGAAGCGCCGTTCCAATCCTGCTTTTGACCACAGAAACAGCCCAAGCCCTTAAAGATCGCGCTCGGGAAGTCCATGCCACAGGTTGGCTTACCAAACCTTTCGACCCGGACCAAATTCTTGGTCTCGTAGATCAGTTAACTTGAGGGTGACTAATGGAAGATGATGACGAAGATTTTGAGGCCCTATTTTTTACCGAGTGTGAGGAACTATTATCTGATCTGCAAGAACACCTGGATCTACTCCTATCCGGCGAGGGCGATCAAGAAACACTCAATGCCGCTTTCCGTGCTGTCCATTCCGTTAAAGGCGGCGCTGCGGCATTTGGCTTTGATAATCTGATTTCATTTGCGCATAAATTTGAGTCCGTCATGGACTTGGCGCGCTCTGATGAATTGGAGCTGACGCCTAATGTGTGTCAGGTTCTGCTTCGCTCCGGCGATGTTATGGAGTCCTTGATCGAGAAAGCCCGCGATCGCGACAATACTCCGTCCGATACAATGACTAAAGTTCTCCACGAACTGTCAGTTATTCTGGACCCGGGTGCTGTGGAGGAGGTCGCAGAGCCGACCGCCGCCGCGCCTTCACCGGAACCTGTTGCTGACGTAACCGAAGAAGAGGTCGAAGAGTCTAAAAACCGATCAGTCGAAGTACATTTCAAGCCGGATTCCGGCTTTTTCCGGGCTGGTCATGATGCTCTGAAGATGATTGGCGCCGCAAAGGCGCATGGGTTGGTGAAAGTGGAACTGGAAGGCGAAATCCTTCCATTACCAGAATTCACTTTGGACATTTGCACCGTCTCTTGGCGCCTGCATTTTGAAACCGAATTGGACAATGCCAAGCTGGAAGAATTCTTCCTAGTTTATGAGGCCGCGGCCACTTGGGATATCCTTGAGGACGGCGGTGACGCCACTGAAGAGGTTGGTGAACCTGCAAAAGACGCAGAACCTAAGCAAGCCGCCGAACCGGTTAAGGACGTTGCGCCAGAAGCACCTGCCGCACAAGCAGCGCCTAAAGAAACGACTGTCCAGGCAAAACCGGCGGCACCTAAAGCGGATAAGCCGGCCAGCGCCAAGAAGCCTGGGGTGTCAAAATCCCTTCGCGTCGAGCTTGCCCGCGTAGACCGACTTGTTAACCTCGTTGGTGAAATCGTTATAACTCAAGCCGCTCTGGCCCAAAGGCTCGGTGAGGCTGGTCCAAGCGTCGACCTTGAGGTCGAGCATTCCGTTGAAGCGATGTCGCGTCAAACGCGTGACTTGCAGGAAAGCGTCATGGCAATTCGCGCTCAACCGGTGAAGTCGGTTTTCAGTCGAATGCCGCGCGTTGTACGCGATCTTGCCGATAAACTCGGAAAAGATGTCCGCCTTGAACTGAGTGGTGAGCAAACAGAAGTCGATACAACTGTGATCGAAGAGCTTGCCGAGCCGCTAACCCATATGCTCCGAAACTCCATGGATCACGGCCTTGAGGGCCCCGAAGAGAGAGAAGCAGCTGGAAAGCCCCGAACCGGCATCATCAAATTAGCCGCAGAGCATCGCGGTGAAAGAGTGATAATTACGATCGCCGATGATGGTCGTGGTATCAATCGCGAAGTGGTGCTGAGAAAAGCCATCGAGAATAACCTTGTCACGGCTGAGGATAACTTGTCCCCCGATGACATTGACCAGTTGATTTTTCATGCTGGATTTTCAACCGCTGAGAAGGTCTCGTCCGTGTCCGGTCGCGGGGTGGGAATGGATGTTGTTAAGCGCAAGATTCAGGAATTGGGCGGGCGCTGTTGGCTAAAAAGTGAACCCGGTCAAGGATGTCACTTCACCATCGCGCTTCCGCTGACTCTCGCCGTTCTAGAAGGCATGACCATCGCAGTCGGGGAAGAACGATACATCCTGCCGTTATCTAATGTTGTGGAGGCACTTCGATTGGAGTCCGCCGAGGTACACGAAATGCCGGATAGTTCGAAAGTTCTAACCCGAAGAGGAGAGTATCTTCCTGTTCTTTCGATCAGAGAAGCGCTTCAGGTTGATAGCAAATCTTTTCAAGAAGATTTGGCGATCATCGTTGATACAGAATCTGACGGTCACGTCGCATTGCTTATCGACGAATTAATCGGTCAAAGGCAGGTCGTTTTAAAAAGTCTGGAAGCCAATTACCACCGTGTTGAAGGAGTATCCGGAGCGACCATTCTAGGGGACGGTCGGGTGGCCTTGATACTTGATGTGCCAAATTTGATGAATCTTTACGCTCCGGCGATGAGCCAACCAAAGGAGATTTTACATTGAGCGAATTAGCAGAGGACTTAGCCGACTTGGAGATTGAAGGGACTGAGAAGAATTCGGAAACAGCTCAATACGTCACCTTTCTCGTCGGTGACAAGACATTTGGAATTGTCATCGTGATGGTACGAGAGATTAAACAGTGGACGCCAACAACTTCGTTACCGAACCAAAAACCCCACATGAGGGGGGTCTTAAATCTTCGCGGGACGATCGTCCCGGTTCACGATCTAAGAGCCAGCTTTGGTGGCCCGTTAACTGATGCTACCGAAAATCATGTTGTCGTAATCGCTTCGATTCAAGATCAAACAATCGGAATTCTCGTCGACGCAGTATCAGATATCGTAACAGTTGCTTCTGAGGACATACGTCCCATTCCGACTACTGGAGGAACTGTGGGCGATAGTAGTATCAGTGGCTTGGTAAACAATGGCGATGAGATGGTAGCACTACTTAATCTTGAAGCAATGTTTCTTAGTGAAGAAACCACCGAAGAATTTGGTGCGACTTGAATACACCGTTGAGCAAACCAATTGAGCACAAGACACAACCGATCTCAATTCCTTCGATGGAGCAGGACGATTTTGAACGAATCTGCACACGAATTCGGAACCATTGTGGAATTGTCTTACAGGATCACAAGCGCACAATGGTTCAATCCAGAATATTGGAACGAGTTACATCTTTAGGGTTGGATAGCTTCAAGTCTTATCTAGACCATCTAGATAAATCATCCAATTCTTCAGAGGCTGAGAGGTTTTGCAACGCACTTACAACAAATTTGACATCTTTTTTTCGAGAAAGTCATCACTTCGATCACTTTTCCGGAGAGATAGAGCAAATGAAAGGAACTAAAAGCAATAGATTACGTGTGTGGTCTGCCGGATGCTCAACAGGAGAGGAGCCATATTCGATAGCGTCACTACTGCATTCCTTGGGCGTGGCTGATGAGATAAGTGATACAAAAATCCTTGCGACTGACATCGATACAGATGTTTTGACAAAGGCAAGAGCTGCGATTTACGATATTTCAGATGTTGAACAATTACCTAAGCGTTTGTCCAAGACTGCAGTCCAAGTGAATGAAAATAGTTTTCAATTCGCTCCCTCAATTACGGGTCTGATTTCCTTCAAGAGGTTGAATCTTTTGCAACCATGGCCGATGAAAGGATCTTTCGATTTCATCTTTTGTCGGAATGTTATGATTTATTTCTCAGCAGAAACTAAAGCCAAGCTTATATCTCGGTTCGCCGAAATGCTAGTTCCGGATGGAGTTCTCTATCTTGGTCACTCTGAAACAATATTGGGAGAACACCCTGTGCTTCAGACTGAGGGAAACACAATTTATCGCAAGACAGCGTCGGTATGACTGAAGTACTAAAGTGTCAAAAGTATTTTGATCAACGCATTAGCGGCGAAACAGTATTTGTGTTGCCCGGCTATCATTTTATTCAGGTTGAAGGTGAAGTGCCGATTTCAACTTTATTGGGTTCGTGTGTCGCTGCATGTATTAGGGATACGGTTTCGGGAGTCGGTGGACTGAATCATTTCCTACTTCCAGAAAAAGCTGATGCAGCAGAAGATGCTCAGTCATCTAGGTATGGCGTCCACGCGATGGAAGTTTTGATTAATGATTTGTTAAAAACCGGTGCGAAGAAAGAGAATTTAGAAGCAAAAATCTTCGGTGGCGCAAACGTTATACAAACCTCTGCGATGGAAACGGTGGGTGCCCAAAATGGGGATTTTGTTCGCAATTATTTAAATATAGAGAGCATCCCCATTCTTGCTGAAGATTTGGGTGGCGAACAACCGAGACGGGTTTATTTTTTCCCTAGCTCGGGTCGAGTATCTGTTCTCAGGATTTCCTCGACTCCCGCAGAAGAAATTAAAAAAGCCGAGCTTGAAATGCGACGAGAGGTTTGTGCGAAGCAAAAAACTGGTGGCGTCGAGTTGTTTTAGAAAATCAGAA
>CAZXRG010000012.1:0-4740 GCA_964642935.1 uncultured Rhodobacterales bacterium
CCCCTCTTGGGCCCCTTACTCGTTGCATGGTTCCTTCCCGATGCCGCCCCGATCTCCCCGATTGAACTGGCCCAACGATTGGGCCTGATGATCGCCGGAGGACTGGCACTCGGCCTCACAATCCGCGCTTTGGTCGGAGCAGAACGCATCGACGCCAACAAGCTCTCCTTTGATGGACTTGCAGCCTGCGGAATGGTTCTCTTTGTCATCCCGCTCTTTGATGGCGTCGGGGCGACCATTCTGGAAAGCCCCACCCGCGCACTTTGGGTCCTGATCCTCTCGTTCCTGTTCAATCTAGGCATCAATCTGATCATCTTCCTGACCACGCGGCGAAAACTGCCCGCACCAACAGCTGGAACTCTTGGGATTGTCTGGGGGAACCGCACCATTGCGATCTATCTGGCTGCCCTACCCCATGACCCGCAATTCGCGCTATTTGTAGCCCTCTACCAATTCCCCATGTACCTCACGCCGCTGATTTGGCCCCAGATTATGAGGCTCAGAATAATCCGCGTCGCATCAAATTAAGCCCCGCAATAAGAAGCACGAACAACGTCGCACTCCGGAATTTGGCTTGATCCATGCGATCCTGAACGCGGTATCCAAGCCACATCCCCAACATAGAGGGCACGACCATGACCAAAGAGAATGGCGCGGAGACCATGTTCAAAAGGCCCGAATTCACGTGAGACAGGCTCAGCACAATCGCCCCGATCAGAAACACCAACCCCATGGTCTGGACGAATTCCACCTTCAACGTATTGCGCGCCATGAGATAGAGCATGATGGGCGGGCCCCAAACACCGCTCAAACCACCCGAAATTCCCGACGCCACCGCCGCCACCATCTCGAGCTTGGAATTCGGCCCCTTTAAGGTCCCACGAAATCCGCTCAGCTCTAAAAGCGCAAAAGACGTGACCAGAACACCGAGCACAAGAAAGAGTGCCGATTCACTCAAAAGCGTAAAAACCTGCGCGAACATGGCCAAGACGATCGGCATGATCAGAAACATCCGCCAATATCGGCGCAAACTGGACACTGCCGGTAAAATACCAGCCCGAAGGCCCTGCCAAAAATTCGCCACCAATCCCGGTAGGAGGAGCGCGAGAATAGCCAACTCGGCGCTCATAAGTGACCCGATCCCGCTGACCGCGATCATTGGCAGCGCAAATCCGACCACGCCTTTGGTGAACCCTCCCAAGAACATCACCAAAAACGCACCGATGAGAGCGGCGAGCCCGTGTTCTGCTGCTATGATCTGAAAAATCTCCACGCCCCTTCATTGGCCAAAGCCAGAAGGAGACGCAATGCTAATATAATTTCGACATAGATTAACTTATTGTATTAATATTGCGCTTATACCCTTGACCGACTCCATCGCCAGCGCTAGTTATTTCGCAATCGCAACAAATCTTGTCGCAATGCGGTAGGCAACATTTGACATTGAAGGACATGCAGCTCGTGAACTCTCCAACTCCAGAATTGACCGGTGAAACTGTCTTGAATGCACCGGATGTCATAACCCTAACGGCCGACGCGCTTGGCACTGTCGAGACCATCTTCGCAGAGGCGAAGGAAAACATCGCTCAAAAAGTGGTCATAGACGGGCGCGTCTCCGGCAGCGCTTTGGAGATGCACCAATATCAAGCCCACGGTCTGGCATGGCTCGCAACTTACGTGGAATCCTTGCGCCAAATGCTCGCTTGGGCGCGGAACCTGTCGGAAACGGGAGCATATGGCGACACAGAAGCGCTCATCATGGGCATTGCTTGTGGCGAATACACAGCACAGATTTTCGCAGGCATTCCCATGTCCCAAACCGAAACGATCCGGTTAAGCGACCTTGGACTGACCGACCCAGACAGCAGAAAAACCGACGCAATCAACGCACTTATTGCGGCGGGGAACACCCCTGATACGCATAGACGCCTCATCAAAATCATGATCGAACGCGGCGCCGCCCCCTCCGTGGGACGTCTTGGCCTCGACGACGACTACGACATGATCCGCGATCAATTCCGCCGTTTTGCCGAGGACAAAGTCATCCCCCACGCCCATGAATGGCACCTAAAAGACGATCTCATCCCCATGGAGTTGATCTCTGAAATGGGAGAATTAGGCGTATTCGGCCTCACAATCCCGGAGGAATACGGCGGCTTTGGCATGTCCAAAACGGCCATGTGTGTGGTCTCTGAAGAGCTTTCGCGTGGCTATATCGGCGTTGGCTCTCTTGGAACCCGTTCTGAAATCGCGGCCGAGCTAATCCTTTGTGGCGGCACCGAGGAGCAGAAACACCAATGGCTCCCTAAAATCGCATCTGCTGAAATCCTTCCGACCGCGGTGTTCACAGAACCCAACACCGGCTCTGATCTCGGAAGTCTGCGCACGCGTGCCGTGCAAGATGGCGACAGCTACACAATCACCGGCAACAAAACTTGGATCACACATGCGGCCCGTGCCGATGTGATGACCCTATTGGCGCGAACCGATCCTAACACCACCAATCACTCCGGCCTGTCCATGTTCCTCGCCGAAAAGCCACGCGGAACCGATGAGACCCCGTTCCCGGCTGAGGGCATGAGCGGTGGAGAGATCGAAGTGCTCGGCTATCGGGGCATGAAGGAATACGAGCTCGGATTTGACGGGTTCAAAGTGAACTCCGAAAATCTGTTAGGTCAAAAAGAAGGCCAAGGCTTCCGCCAATTGATGCAGACTTTTGAAAGTGCCCGCATCCAAACAGCGGCGCGGGCCATCGGTGTTGCTCAAAACGCCATGGAAACCGCCCTCGCCTATGCAATCGACCGCAAACAATTCGGCAAGTCCATCGTCGCGTTCCCCCGAGTGGCCTCAAAGCTGGCCTTGATGGCCGCCGAGATCATGGTGGCACGCCAGCTGACATACTACTCCGCTCGGGAAAAAGACGCAGATCGTCGTTGTGATCTCGAAGCAGGCATGGCGAAGCTTCTGGGCGCGCGTGTTGCATGGTCATCCGCCGACAATGGCCTTCAAATTCACGGTGGCAACGGATTTGCACTGGAATATCCCATTAGCCGCATTCTATGCGATGCACGTATTCTCAACATCTTTGAAGGAGCCGCTGAAATTCAGGCCCAAGTCATCGCCAGACGCCTGCTAGAGCCGAAACGGAACTAGAGGTAGCCCCGAATTATCAAAGCGCCCCACGACGAATGGCATTTACAAACCGCTCACGTGCTTGGGGCAGCTCTTCTTTACCCAAAGCAGGTGCTACTGCGGTCTGAAAAAAATGCCCAGTCGTTTTTAAAGCACTTAGAACGTCATGGGCCGGAACCTGATCATCACCGTCCCTTAAAAAGCTGGGTAAAGGCAGCAATCTATCGGCCCAAGGCTTACCCGCTTCTCGCGACACCGCACGCCCGGTACGAGGAGAAACATACATTAAATCAGTAACTTGTCCGGTCGATGCACAGGTATCCAGATCAAGCCCATAGCCAAGATCACTGAGCAAAATGGCCTCCCAGCGCGCATAGGCACTGAGCCAAGCCTCCGTCTCTGAGATACTGTCCACCAACTCCAAAGTGAGCGCATAAAAGCCACCGGCAGGTTCGCGTTCGCCAAGGCAAAATCCGGTCAACGCACACACAGAATTTAACCCCTCCAAGGCCCTTCGATTGCCCATGACCTGAACCGCTCTGGACTTTGTTGGCTCAACCCGAAAGGCCCCCAAATGTTCCTCAAGCCGTGCTGACCAATCCACCTGAACCTGATTTCCGGGCTGAAGAACGGGCTTGAGTTTTCGTGACGCGCCACCGCGCACAACACCCGCATGGCGCCCATGCTCACAGGTAAAAATATCAGCAATAACAGAGGTTTCCCCATGTTTTCGAACCGATAGAACTATACCTTCATCGCGCCATTCCATGAGCGTAAGACTAGTCGCTTAATCCCGGTTCATCCAGCAAGGTTTCACCATTGGAACTCTCAATTTCAAGAACCCATAGGTCGCGATCAAAACGACTTTGCTTTTCGATCGCATCTTCAACATCACGATCAGGCCCCTGAACCAGAACCTCCCAACCGCGTGGGCCTTCAATGGCGAACCCACGTTGAAACAATTTGGCCTGCCCATCAAGGGTGTTGAGCTTGATCAGAACGACGCCAGCCGTTGCATCCCCGCGTTTGCGCAAGAAGACCGGAATATTGAAGAAATCCAAACGGTTACGATACGCATCGACCCAAAACTCCGAGGTCAGACGCGGCTCACTTGCCATCGGAAAAATCGAGCCCCATCTCGCGGTACCGCTCGGGTTCCTCCAACCACTTAGGTCGGACCTTCACCTGTAAAAACAAATGCACCGTTTGGCCCAAAAACTCACCCATTTCCGAGCGAGATGCCTTGGAAACCGCCTTAATCGTCTCACCGCCATGACCGAGCACAATGCCTTTGTGCCCGTCACGCATCACGTAAATCACCTGGTCGACCCGCACAGAGCCGTCTTTCTTTTCTTCCCAGTTTTCCGTCTCAACGGTCAATTGGTAGGGCAATTCTTGATGCAGCCTCAACGTCAGCTTTTCCCGCGTCATCTCAGCCGCGATCATCCGTAAAGGCAAATCCGCAATCTGATCCTCAGGATAGAGCCAAGGACCCGTTGGAAGCGCATCTGCCAACCACTCTTTCAGAGTACCAACGCCGTGGCCCTTCTCAGCCGAGATCATGAAAGTTGCTTCAAAATCAATCTGTTCGTTGAGTTTTGCACTCAA
>CAZXRG010000012.1:4840-27744 GCA_964642935.1 uncultured Rhodobacterales bacterium
TGCGACTGACCTTCCAGAGCTACGCCCCGAATACGCGCACGCGTGGTTTGCACCTTATGCGTCACGATAGAGACTTTTGCCCCCACCATCGCATTTGTCAGCGTGGATTTACCCGCGTTAGGCTCGCCGATCAGGGCTACAAATCCGCATTTCGTCTCGGTCATGGTCATTCCTTGATGGCTTTAAGCAAGAGCGTGGCGGCGTCCTGCTGAGCAGCTCTTTTTGAACGCGCTTCAGCTTGAGCCGTCGCGCCATTCTCCAATCTCGCTTCAATCACAAATAGCGGCGCATGATCAGGGCCGCGTCGCGATTTCTCGGCATATTCCGGCGGCTTCATACCACGCGCCTGTGCCCATTCCTGCAATTCCGTCTTCGCATCCCCTGAGAGTACTGGAGCTTGCGCGAATTTTTCATCCCAAAGCCGAAGGATCATTGCGCGGGCCGCATCAAATCCGGCATCCAGATAAACAGCTGCAATGACCGCTTCCATGGCATCCCCGAGGATCGCAGTTTTACGACGCCCCCCCGATTGCATCTCAGAGCGCCCCATGCGCATCACACTGCCCAGACCGATCTCTGCAGCCACATCCGCACAGGTCTCTTTGCGCACCATTGCGTTCAGACGGGGCGCCAACATGCCCTCAACTGCACCGGGATCATCCGCAAGCAATTTCTCGGCCACGACCAGTCCTAAGACCCGATCGCCCAAAAATTCCATCCGTTGATTGTCACGGGACACCGAAGAGTTGAATGACGCATGGGTCAACGCCTCCTCCAAGCGGGTAACGTCTCTAAAGTCGTGTCCAATCCGAGCCGTAAACTCTTCTATTTCAGACTGTCGACTCAATTGATCGCCTTGAAGAAGCGATCACTGCGCCACGTCCAAAACGCCAAGATCGAAGAGCCTGCTGAGGAGAACATGATCCGGTCCGCGCGGCCCACAAGGTTCTCAAATGGAACAAAGCCCACACCGCCGGACTGACGGGCAAAACGACTGTCCAAAGAATTGTCGCGATTGTCACCCATTAAGAAATACTGGCCTTGGGGCACGTTAAGAACGAGCGTGTCATCACCCGGACTACGGCTGATATCCAAAACAGTGTGGCTTACACCACCGGGCAAAGTTTCCTCGGCTCTTTTCTTGGAACATTCCCCGCCAAGGGGCACTGGAGCATTTGCACATCTTGGGATGTTCCCAATCGGCCCTTGCGGCAATTTGGTCTCGATAAACGGCTCACCTGGCGTTTGTACCGCCTCTTCACCATTGATGTAGAGCACACCCTCGCGCATTTGCATGCTGTCACCGGGCAATCCAACCAAGCGCTTAATGTATACGGTCTGGTCTTTGGGGTTGATGAAAACAACCACATCGCCCCGCTCCGGCTCGCCCTCCCAAATGCGCCCCGAAAACGGGCACATGGACCAAGGACAGGAATGCTTGGAGTAGCCATAGGCGAATTTATTCACAAACAGGAAGTCGCCAATAAGCAGCGTGTTCTTCATAGACCCCGAAGGGATCCAAAACGGTTGAAACAGCAAGGTGCGAATAAGACCCGCAAGCACCAATGCATAGACAATTGTCTTGATAAATTCGACGATACCACCGTCATTCGAACTCTTGGCAGCCATAAAAAACCTGTTCCTGACCCTGCTAAAACAAGACCTGTGTTGTGACCTGCAAAGGGAGTGTAGTCAAGCGACGCTGTTGAACTCAATTGGGCGTGCTTCAATCAGAACAAATGCCTGCGCCCAAGGATGATCATCGGTCAAGGTTACATGAACAACCGCCTCATGCCCTTTGGGGGTCATTGCATCCAGTCGCTCCTTCGCCCAACCGGTTAAATCCATTTGCGGCTGACCGCTGGACAGGTTTTTGACCGACATATCCTTCCATGAAATCCCCATGGCCAAACCGGTGCCAAGCGCCTTGGAGCAAGCCTCTTTCGCCGCCCAGCGTTTGGCGTAGGTTCCCGCAACATCTTTGCGGCGCTCAGCCTTGCCCTGCTCCACCTGCGTGAACACGCGATTTTTGAACCGATCTCCAAATCTGTCGAGCGTGCCTTGAATGCGCTCGATATTGGCCAAATCGGTTCCAATGCCCAATATCACGCAGCGCCCTCGCCAAAGGCCTCCGCACGCGCCTGATCCATCAAAGCGCGCATCCGTCGTATAGCGCTATCGAGACCTGAGAAAATAGCCTCACCAATGAGGAAATGACCGATATTGAGTTCCATAACCTCTGGGAAAGCAGAGATCGCAGCGACACTATCATAGGTAATCCCGTGCCCTGCATGAACCTCAAGGCCAAGCGTGTGGCCATAGGCGGACATGTCGCGCAAGCGGTTCAACTCAAGGGCCGCCTCTTGCGTGCGACCCTCAGACAGGAAGTCACAATAAGCCCCTGCATGGAGCTCAACGACCTCGGCACCAATGCGCGATGCGGACAGAACCTGAGCCTCATCCGCTGCTATAAACAGGGAGACACGGCATCCGGCGTCCTTTAACGGCGCTATAAAATGCGCGATCCGGTTTTCATCCTTGGCAACCTCCAAGCCGCCTTCCGTCGTGCGCTCTTCACGCTTTTCAGGAACGATGCAAACGGCATGAGGCACATGGCGCAGGGCGATTTGCTGCATTTCCTCGGTAGCAGCCATCTCAAAATTCAGCGGAACGGACAATTCGGCCATTAACGCTTCAATATCAGCGTCGCGAATGTGACGGCGATCCTCTCGAAGATGGGCAGTTATACCGTCGGCTCCGGCAGTTTCTGCCAGTTTCGCCGCGCGCACGGGATCCGGATAATCGGAGCCACGCGCATTTCGAACCGTTGCGACATGATCAATGTTAACGCCAAGGCGAAGTCGGCCCAATGGTGATTTGAGGTTTTCCGGCATTCATGAGGTCCCCAGATGACTTGCACGTCAAAACCCTAACGCACTTATCCCGCGAGGTCAGCCGCTCTTTTTGATGTTTTTTGACGCTTCTTGTCGCATTTCTTTAAGAGCCTCGCCCGTCGTGTTTTCTGATATGCGGCGACCAGGGGTCGGGCGAGGACATAAACAGCGACCCCACAAATCAGACCGGGGATCAATCCACCGATCATATAAGGCCAAAACACTGCGCTAAAGAAGTGGGCGACTTGTCCCCAAGCCGGCTCCCCCAATCCGACAATCGAGAGTATCGATTGCCACATACCCACAAAGCCGCTGACAATCGCGGCTTTAATCCCGTGAAAACTATCGTCGTAAACGCTTGCATCAAGAAACAACTGTCCCGTGCGATAGGAAATCGTCGCAATAAAGGGGAATGTCACCGGGTTGCCAAAGAAGGTGCCCATTAAGGATGCCAGCACATTTCCGCGCAGAGCCATGGCCATCATAGCGGCAAACAGAAAGTGTAGACCAAACAACGGGGTAAATGAGATAAACACCCCAACCGCAAAGCCGATTGCGATCTTATGAGGGGTGTCAGGCAACCTTTTGACGCGGTGCCCGATGTATTCAATGGCCCGACGCCAACCGCGACGCGGATATACCGCATCCTGCACCTTACGCAGGATCGGTCGCCTTTCTCGCCGCTTAAACACCATTGTCACACCCTTTGGGTCAGTCTAACTGCGACAAACCCTCTGCATCCCGTTTTGACGCATCCCGCATAGCGTCATCTCTACATCGCTTAACCTCGGTCACGTCGGAGTCAGCCTCCATAGCTGTCTGCACATGAACGAGGTGTTTCACATCCCGAACTTCAATTTCTAACACCATTCGGTAAAAATCTGGTTTTCTTTCCAAGAAATTTACATCGGTAATGTTGGCTTTTTGCTCTCCTATTAAGGTACAAATACGGCCTAAAACGCCCGCATCATTGGCAATTGTCGTTTCAAGTAAGGCAGAATGCTCCGCTTTCGCGCTTCCTTCGGGCCATCTTAGATCAATCCACGACTGCCCTTGGTCCTCGTAGCGCTCCAGCATGGCACAATCAATCGCATGAACGACAATTCCCTTGCCCTTTTGACCGATGCCAACCACGCGCTCCCCGGGAAGAGGACGACAGCATTTCCCTTGGATCGCTTTATCACCCTCGGTAAGACCAACAATGCCTTGGTCCGGACGGGTTTCGGTGTCCGTGTTTTGCGTATCAATCAGTTCTGGATAGAGCACTTCAATCAACTGCTGACCACTGATGTCAGCAGCTCCAATCGCCGCCAACAGCTCATCTGAATCGCCCCGCGTTAACTGCTTGGCAGCAGTCAAAATGGCTTTCTTGGTGGCCCGTTTTCCAACACGCCGCAACGCAAGACCCGCTATTTCCTGCCCCAACCGCATGTAGCTCTCACGGTGTTCGCGCTTCAATGCACGGCGAATCGCCGTCTTCGCTTTTCCGGTTACCGCAATGTCTTCCCAAGAAGCCTGAGGACGCTGGCCTTCCGCGCGAATGATCTGCACTGACTGACCGTTCCTGAGTCGCTGAAACAAGGGCACCCGACTTCCATCGACCTTGGCCCCGACACAACTATCCCCGACGCTCGTGTGGACCGCATACGCAAAATCAAGCGGTGTCGCCCCACGGGGAAGTTTCACAACCTCACCTTTAGGGGTGAAGCAAAACACCTGATCCTGAAACATCTCAAGCTTAACGTAATCCAGAAAATCATCGGGATTGTCCGATTGCTCAAACCGTTCGGCCAGATTTGACAGCCAATGAAACGGGTCAACCGCAAAGGGGTTCTCAAATCGGGTGCCGTCCTTGTAAGACCAATGCGCCGCAACTCCGGTTTCAGCGACCTGATGCATCTCACGCGTGCGCACCTGAATTTCAACCCGCCTCGCCTTACGCCCCGAAACCGTCGTGTGGATCGAGCGATACCCGTTGGACTTTGGCTGGCTAATGTAGTCCTTGAAACGCCCGGGCACAGCGGGCCATTTTAGATGAACAGCGCCCAGAGCCTTGTAACACTCGTCCACAGTTTCAGTGATCACCCGAAACCCGTAGATGTCAGAAAGACGGTGAAACCCCTCCTTCTTTTCCTCCATCTTCCGCCAGATCGAGTAGGGTTTTTTCTCCCGTCCCACCACAATCGCTTTGATGCCAGCGCCAGCCAGAGCTTCAACAATATCCTCCGTAATGATCGGAATAATATCGTCAGTCTCGTTTCGAAGCGTAATAAAGCGGCGCATGATCGAGGACCGCCCCTCAGGATTAAGCACCCGAAACGACAGGTCCTCCAGCTCTTCGCGGATAGACTGCATGCCCATACGACCCGCCAAAGGCGCATAAATCTCCATGGTTTCGCGCGCCTTTTGAAGCTGCTTTTCCGGAGACATGGCCTTGATGGTGCGCATATTGTGCAGCCGATCCGCCAACTTCACCAGAAGCACACGCACATCTTCCGACATGGCCATGATCAGCTTGCGGAAGTTCTCCGCCTGCTTGCTTTCGGTAGAACTCAATTCCAGATTGGTAAGCTTGGTGACCCCGTCAACAAGCTTGGCGATGTCCGTTCCGAACTTATCAACAATGTCCTTACGGGTCGCTCTGGTGTCCTCAACCGTGTCATGGAGCAAAGCCGTGACAATGGTCGCGTCATCCAGATGTTGCTCTGTGAGAATGGCCGCAACACTGATCGGATGGGAAAAATAGGGCTCACCCGACTTGCGGGTCTGCCCTTTATGCATGTCATCCCCGAAGGAATAAGCGGCCTTAATCAGACTTTCATCCGATTTAGGATTGTAGGTTTTTATGAGAGCGACAAGATCCTGAACTTCAATCATGATCCGTCCTAGGATTTAAGGAAGGCGGCTTCACAACCGCCCCATCCTCATTTTTCCTCTTGAGCTTCCATGAGAGCCCGCAGGAGATTCTCTTCAGACATATCGTCCTCAGGCTTGTCATCGGCCTGACCAAAGGAAGAGCCCGACTGGTGTGACTGACTGCCACCACCGCCACCCATCAGAAGCGCCATTGCGTCTTCTTCTGGCTCATCAACCTCGATCTGACGCTGATGCGCTTCAATCGCGTGCTCGCGCAAAGTGCCAGCTGCAATCGTTTCATCAGCAATCTCGCGAAGGGCGACGACCGGATTTTTATCCTTGTCACGCTCAACTGTCAGGCTTGCACCCGCAGACAATTCCCGCGCACGATGTGCTGCCATCATCACCAAATCAAAACGATTTGGAATTTTATCTACGCAATCTTCAACCGTTACACGGGCCATGAAAGCGATCCTTATTTTTCGTTCATGAAAGAGATTATGTAGATATAACTGGCCAAACGAAAACACAAGGGCCGTTTAAGCCATTTTATCAACTGTTTAACCAGCGGATCGCGGCACATCCATTGGCCTAACCGCACGCACATCATGCACGTTTAACTCCGAGATAAGTGCATCAATCCCCTGCCCCGTCACCGGATGCCTCCAGTCTGGCGCCACGTCTTTCAGAGGAACCAAAACAAACGCGCGATCCTGAATGCGTGGATGAGGTAATATCAACTCACAAGGCGTCTCCTTCATTTGCGCTTCAAGAGGCAATTGAACCCAGTCATTATGTGTTTTCAGATCGGGCAGAATGCGATCCCCAAAGGACAATAGGTCAAGGTCACAAACCCGTGCACCCCAACGCCCCTCCCGCTTGCGACCACAAGCCTCCTCCGTCTCAGCCAAACGCGCGAGCACCTCATGAGGCTCTAAACGCGTTTGCAATTTTGCGACGGCATTCACATAATCAGGCCCGGAGCCGGATGGAAACGCGGGCGTCTGATACCATCGACTGACTTCCGCCACGTAAAGCGATTCGTCTTCCAATATCTTTAGCGCGTACCGTAAAAGCCCTGCGGGCGTTCTGGTTGAAGTCGGTAAGTTTGCGCCCAAAGCCACGAAGCAATTGTTAATCATAACGCGTTTCATAGGCCTTTCTTTGCCGTTTTTGCTTGCACGACGGCGGTGATGGGTATTTTAGGTTACACGGGATTGCACCGCATTACATATTTAGCGGACCCAAGATAAGGAATAACTCATGTTTTATCGCGATGAGCGTCTCGCTCTATTTATTGATGGTTCAAATCTTTATGCAGCGGCGAAAGCCCTTGGTTTTGACATTGATTACAAACTGCTTCGTGCGGAATTTATGAACCGAGGCAAACTGCTTCGGGCGTTTTATTACACAGCTCTTTTGGAAAATGAAGAATACTCTCCGATCAGACCGCTGGTCGATTGGCTGAATTACAATGGCTTCACCATGGTGACAAAACCGGCCAAGGAATTCACCGATTCCATGGGACGTCGCAAAGTCAAAGGCAACATGGACATCGAATTGACCGTCGATGCGATGGAACTGGCACCTCATGTCGATCATATCGTTATCTTCTCTGGCGACGGCGACTTCCGTCCATTGGTTGAGTCGCTCCAGCGAAGTGGCGTGCGCGTCTCTGTGGTCTCCACAATCCGCTCCCAGCCGCCGATGATTGCAGATGAGCTGCGCCGTCAATGCGACAACTTCATCGAGCTAGAAGCATTGCGCGATGTCATCGGTCGCCCTCCGCGTCCTGAAAATCAGTTTGACGACATGCCACGCGAGCCTGTCGAAGAAGACGCCGAATAAGCTTCAAAACTAGGTGCAACTCCGAGATTGAGACGTTATGAAGTTACCCAACTGTCGTAACGCTCGGAGATGCACGTGCCACAACCCCTTACGATATATCTCGCGGCCCCCAGAGGCTTTTGCGCAGGCGTTGATCGCGCCATAAAAATAGTCGAAATGGCGCTCGAAAAATGGGGCGCGCCCGTCTATGTGCGCCACGAAATCGTGCACAACAAATATGTGGTGGACGGATTGCGTGAAAAAGGCGCGGTCTTTGTTGAAGAACTGGACGAATGCCCCGACGATCGCCCTGTGATTTTTTCCGCCCATGGCGTTCCCAAATCCGTACCCGAAGCGGCCGAAGCCCGCAAAATGGTCTTCGTGGATGCCACCTGCCCACTGGTCTCAAAAGTTCACATCGAAAGCGTGCGCCACTTTGAAAATGGCCTGCAAATGGTCATGATCGGTCATCGCGGCCACCCTGAAACAGTTGGCACCATGGGCCAGCTTCCACCGGGTGAGGTTCTTTTGGTTGAAACGGTTGATGATGTGGCAGAACTCACCCCCCGCGACCCCTCACGTTTGGCCTATATCACCCAAACAACCCTTTCCGTGGACGACACCGCTCAAATCGTAGAAGCCCTGCGCGGGCGTTTCCCCAACATTGCGGGTCCACACAAAAAGGACATCTGCTACGCAACCACGAACCGGCAGGAAGCGGTCAAAGCGATTGCCAACAACATTGACGCATTGCTGGTTATTGGCGCGCCAAACTCTTCAAACTCTCAGCGTTTGGTGGAAGTCGGAAAGACTTCAGGCTGCGCCTATTCCCAACTTGTCCAACGGGCCACAGACATCGACTGGCGCGCTTTGGGTGAGTTGAAACGCGTAGGGATTACCGCAGGCGCATCGGCACCGGAAACACTAGTAAACGAGGTTGTCGACGCCTTCAAAGAGCGTTTTGACGTCACGGTCGAGACCGTTGAAACCGCCCAAGAAAACGTAGAGTTCAAAGTCCCGAAAATCCTGCGAGAGGCCCGTGTGTGAGCGCCAAAATTCCGCGACCCGCTCTGGTATTGGGCCTTTTGGGCACCCTTCCCTTCATCGCAGGCGCCCTGATCTCGCTTAATCCAGAAGCCTTCTCGGACCTCACAACCCTCCCCTTTTTCACGGCCAAACTCATTGGAGCGGGCGTTCTGAACGCATACGGAACAGTCATCCTAGCATTCATGGCTGGCGTTTTATGGGGGTTCGCCACCAAAGCCCCCGCCCATCTCTCAATGCGCTATTACGTCTTAAGCGTCATCCCCGCCATTCTGGTTTTCTTCAACGCACTCTACAGCTTTGCGGCCCCCCTTATCGGATACGGCCAAGCTTCGCTCCTGCCCCTATTGCTCGGATTTGTGGCACTTCTTGCACTCGACTACCTGTTCACCAAAGCAGGGCTAACACCGGACTGGTGGATGAAATTGCGCATAATGATCACCGCAATCGTCGTTATTTGCCTTGGTACAGGACAACTCGCATCATGACCGATCCCCGAACCATAGACGTCTATGACACTCAAGCCGATGAATATTCCAGACGGTTTGACAAGGATAAACCCACCTCCCATCTGCTCGCTTTCATGGCCAGCTTGCCAAAAGGTGGGCATGTGCTCGATCTGGGCTGCGGCACCGGAGGCTCAACGGCCCATATGATGGAACACGGCTTTGCAGTGACCGGAATGGATGCCTCCTCGAAGATGCTCGACATTGCGAAAACCAAGTCCGAAGCGACCTTCATCCAAGGCAGCTTTGACGACTTGAACGCGGAGAGCCAATACGACGGACTATGGGCCAACTTCTCGCTATTGCATGCGTCTCGTGATGCTTTTCCAAAACATCTGGCTGCGATCCACCGCGCTTTAAAACCATCTGGCCTGTTTCACCTTGGCATGAAAACCGGAACGGGTGCTGCCCGTGACAACATCGACCGTCTTTATACCTATTATTCAGAAGAAGAATTGGACGCGCATTTGAACACCGCCGGATTTGAAATTGTTGAGACCTCAACCGGTCACTCTCCGGGGCTCGCGGGCAATGTCGAGCCTTGGAAAATCACTCTGGCAAGACGCGTACCATAATGGAATTAACCGCATACACAGATGGCGCATGTTCCGGCAATCCTGGCCCTGGAGGCTGGGGCGTCCTGCTGATCGCAAAAAATGGCGACGAAATCCTGAAAGAAAGCGAGCTCTGCGGAGGCGCGTCTGACACCACGAACAACCGAATGGAACTTCAAGCCGCTATTGAAGCACTAGAGGCCCTCTCGCGCCGTTCGGAAATCACCATCATAACCGACAGCTCCTATGTCAAAGATGGCATCACCAAATGGCTCTTTGGCTGGAAGAAAAACGGCTGGAAAACCTCCCAGAAAAAGCCCGTCAAAAACGTCGAGCTTTGGCAAGCCCTCGATGAGGCGCGGTCCCGCCACGACGTGACTTGGGAATGGGTCAAAGGACATGCGGGTCATGAAGAAAACGAACGCGCAGATGAGCTTGCCCGAAAAGGCATGGAGCCGTTCAAACCCTCTAAAAAGACAGGCTAGATCCGCCCTGCACAAAACGTGACGGAACATCATCAATCTTGGTCATAAGATCCGTCAGCCCCTTTTCCTCAGCGATGTTTCGAATAATCTCGAAATAGGCGTCGATCGCCACGTCTTCGCGCCAATGCTTGGCAAAATGCGAAAACGCCTTCCGGCCCAATTCCGATGTGTATTTTTGGTCATTGGCCAAAAGGTGAAGGTGACGTTTCAATTCACCCGCAGTCTTGAACAATACCCCCCCACCACTTTGAGAGATGATATCCCGATTGGGCCCGATATCTCGCGCCAAAACAGGTTTTCCCTCCCTGAACGCCTCCAGAATGGTGTTTGGAAAAACTTCATATCCCCGCTGAGGCGCAATAACAGCCATTGCGCCGCGTCGCTCCGCGCGGATCCTTTCCGCATTCAAAGGCCCCAAAAATACAATGTTGCTATTGTTCTCGGACAGCCGTCGCAGTTTGACCTCATCCGTGCCGATCCCGGCAATCCGGAAATCCGCCTCAATGTCATTCCCAAATTGTGAGATTACATCATCAAGACCCTGAATATCGTCCAACGGTCCTGAAAAGAAGAAATAGGGCCGTCCGTCGTGAACATTACCCAAGGCCGGCTTCAGACGCGGCGCAGATATCGCGGAGATTGTCGGCGCAATTTGCATCGGTTGATCAAATCCGAACTGCACATGGAGATCGGCCGCTGACTGACTTGGCATCAAAAACGCATCCACATGCGATGCCATCTGCTTCATTTTATTGGTGAAACGCCACAACTGCGGTGGACGACCCTGCTTATAAACACAGCGAATACACTTCTTGGCGTCACATAACTCCTCATTGTTGCGCCAAAGATTATGCCCCGCACAGGCCAGCCAAAAGTCATGGGCCGTATGAAGTTTAATGCCCGAGCCAAGGGCCCAAACACCGGGACCGCCGATCAATGAGATATTGTGATAGTGGATCACATCATAACGCCCAACCAACAATTCCTCGAGCCGCTCTCGATGGGTCGTTGGTCGTCCCAACTGCTGAACGCCGAGCGTCGACTTGAACTTTCGTGGACTTCGCAGGCGATGCACGCGAATTCCATCGTCTTCGATTGGTATTTCAGGGACATGGCCGGTTAACAATCGATAAGCATCCGTGTCGTGAATGACATCAACGCTATGCCCACGGGCCGTCAAAGCACGCGCCCATCGTTGCACATCATAACCGTCATCATTGGTGCAATAGGGAGGATAAAAAGTGGTAATCATCGCAAAACGAAGCGGTCTCGTCAGCATTCCATCCCCCTTTCTTTATTACGCGAGCAACCCGAAAACCTGTCAAATCACCCAAAAACCTAAGTCGCGATAACTCATCCGCGTACCAAGATCTTGAACTTTACAATCCTAATCTACCACAAAGCCCATTCATTTCAGCGTTTTTATTCTATTTTCGCAATTCGGCTTCATATCGCCAATGTGGCCAACGTTATTTCAGACATTCAATCGTTCAACTTTGCGCAGGTTAACTGCCTAAACGCGCTCCCAAGGCTTGTTCACAGCCTCTCGCGCTTGGCGCAATGTCCGGCGGCGCTTCATATAGCCATCACCCTTCCCAACGAGATGATCTTCCCAGCGCTTTATCTTTTGATAATAAAACATCTCAAGACGCGGCAGATCAATAACATCGCTCTCCAGAGTGGCACGCTGGAAAGTCGTTCCAACCGATGTTTCGTAAAGCCTCTCAATTGCGGTTCGCGCAAAGTAATCTGCAAGCCCGTAAGGCGGGGCAAAGTGCTTTATCTCCTGCCCCAAACGATCTTCCAAAGTCTGCTTTGAGCGCCGCACTTCGTCAATCAGATCGAGGGTCTTTAGTTCATTAAGGTCGGGGTGCGAAATAGTATGGGACCCGAAGTGAATCCCATTTTCCTGCAGATGCTCAAGATCAGACCAAGTCATAATGTGACGTGGAGGCTCAAGTGCACCGCGCCAATCTTCCTTGCCACCAACACAACCCGTTGGCACATAGACAATCGCCGGAAAGCCCTTTGCGTTCAGGATTGGAAACGCCTTTTCCTGAAAATCGACAAACGCATCGTCAAAGGTGATGATCACCGAGGATGGCGCCAGAACCTTGCGACCCGCTCGCGCCTCAACCAGATCATCAAGCGTAATCACCGGAACGCCTGAAGCTTCAAGAGCATCCATCTGCGCTTCAAATGTTTCAGGCGCGATCGCCGTGGCAACATCATCATGCGCAATCGAATGATACATCAGAATATCAACAACAGGAGACGCTCTCATATCGATTAGTCTTCCACCACGTGATGTTCAAATTCCCGACGATACTCTTGCCACTTCGCCTCATCAAAATTGCCGCTCGCATCCAAGCAATCCGCAGCACCATAAGCCATCGCAAAAGCATGGTGCGTGTTATCATGAGCAAAGAGACCTTGGCGTCCAAAAGTTAAAACGCCCTCAATACCTTCAAGCCATTTGTCCATCACATCAAAATTGGCCTCATAATCGAGATCATAAACCGGATAGGCATGCGCAAGACGCCGCGTTTCGGTCCGGCGCACCTTTACATTCACTGGCAATCCAACAGATGCCAACCAATCACAATAATGCTGACCAAGTTCATCATCGGACATATCCCACCAAGGCTCACCGGGATCAGACGGCAGCTCGGCACACAGAATAGTCGTGCCCTTAGGCTCAACACTCGCATTATAGTTCTTGGGCTCTGACATCCGCGAGATCGGGATCGAAAGCTCGGGGAAATAATGAGCATCATATTCGGTAAACTGATCCGTCTCCAAAATGAGATAAATCAGGATCATTCCGCGAAACTCGATGGCATCCGCCGCAGCCTGAACCTCTGCTGGCGCATCCAACAGACGCACCAAAGTGGTAATCGGGATCGACGACCAGATCGTATCCGTGGCGTGGCGAACCTCTTCATCGCCATCCTTCGTCCAGATCGCGACTGCCTTGTTCCCGTCCCGCTCGATGCGCGTGATGTTGGAGCCAAACTCAAACTGCGCGCCATTGGCCTCAGCCTTAAGCCCCATGTCAGCGACAATCTGGCCAAAGCCCTTTTTTGGATAAAAGAAACGACCCGCAGTTTCCGAGCGTAGACCCGGCAACATCTTGGTCATCTTCATCAGAATTTTAGCCACCGAGGACCCGGACACCCGACGCTCCGCCAATTTTACGGCGAGCTTTTCAGGATCAAGACCCCATAGTTTCTTCACGTAGGGAAAATAAAAGTTCTCGGAAATGGTCTTCCCAAGCCCGTCATAAAGAACCGTCTCGAACGTCTTTGGCCCCTCGGCCGGCTTCTTAAACTTGCCAAGCACACTGTCGAGCATCAGAGATGCCGCAAAACTCTTTGGCAGCTTAAGCATCGCATCAATCGGCTTGAGCGGGAAGTGAATCCAACTGCCCCCAAGACGGATCCGGCCGTGACGCGGTCTAAGCAACAGATCATCGCCCAGAATATCCTTCACATCATCAAGCACATTCGGATCAGCAACCGGATGGAACCGGTGCGATCCATAATCACACCACACACCATCAATCATAAACGAAGAAGAGTTTCCGCCGACCTGCGGCCCACGCTCAAGAACGGTCACATTGGTGTCGCGCCCCTTGGTGAGCGCATAGGCCGCCGCAACTCCTGCTGGCCCCGCTCCAAGAACGGTCACATTCGGGCTGGTCGCACGCGCATCTGGCGAACCTTCAACTTTGGACATTTCCATACTCATACCTCTGTACGCTCACCTAATTTCATTGATTTCGTCGCACCCTCTCGGGTCATAATCCATGCCACCAGACCAATCAGTCCAGCTACGATCAAAACAGCCTGCCAAATCAAACTTGCTGCAACAACCGGAGCAGCCTCGGCACCAAACCCGCTCATCAACCCTGCAAGCGTTGCTTCACGAAGGCCGATGCCTCCCAAAGAGATCGGCAAGATTGCAAGAATTTTTGCAAGCGGCCATGCGAAGAACCAAGCTCCGCGCGGCGCATCTACGCCTGCCGTATCGGCCAACCAAATGAAGAGCGTCACAAATGCGGCCTGAATGGCAACGGATAACAACAAAGCGGTTATCAAACTGACAGGACGTCGCCCCAGTGCTCTGAACTCATCGGCGATTTTCAGTGCAAAACCTTTAGCCGGAAGCTTGGGAACGGCAGAATAGACCGCCGGAACAACAAGGGGCAGCACGTAGAAAACGCCTGCCAAAGCGACCAAAAACAAAAAGACGATTTGCAGTACCAAAGCGCCATTTGCATCGCCCGCGTTTAACATCAAAAGTCCCGATGCAGACACAAGCGCCAAAGCCAGCATGTCAATCAATCGATCCGAAAGGGAGGCGGCGGTGAGTTTAGTTAGATCGACAAACCTCGACACCAGTCCGGCGCGAACAACATCACCACCCGCAACACCGGGCAGACAAAGATTGGCCGCAAGCCCCGCAAAATGAGCGCGGAGCGCACGCAGATAGTCAAACCCGCGATCCATCAAGAACCACCACTTGCCAGCCGCAACAGCATGCCCAAGCATGAAAAGCACAAGCACCCCGAGAAAGACCCGCCAATCCATGTTGGAAAAGCCCTTAGCCACTTCATCCAAGGGCAAATACCAAAGCAAAGCCGCCAGAATTACGACTGACCCGAGACCACGCAGAAGCCACCCGCGCGTCACTTTGAACGCGGGTCGAACCGCAGACATATCGGGGGCATCAGTCAATGTCAGGGCCTCAGATGCAGTCTAGAAATCATGTCAGCAATCAATCCAAGCGACCAAATCAGGATCGCGGCAAGGAAGGAGAATATCGCCGTTTCCGACAGGTTCCACTGCGACAGATCATAAATCAGTTTGAACCCGCCAAGCATGAAAAACACCAACCCCAACGGGATAAAAATCCGAAGCGGGTTAAACAGCGTGATGGCACGCATAATCAGAATGATGAAATTGATGAAATCCATCGGTTTGATCTTGGATTTACCAACCCGACGACGATACTCGATCGGCGTATACATCATCCGCTTGTTGTTACAGGACATGCAAAGCGTGATCGTTGTCGTGAAGCTGAAGTTCTGCGGCAAGAGCGGGAGAAACGGAATAAGCTCGGTCTTTCTGAACACTCGAAGACCCGAATTGAGATCATTCAACTTCCGCTCAGCCAGGAAACTGGCCAGTTTATTGAGCACAAATTTGGGGGGCTTTCGGATCCAGGGAACATTTTTCATAGCCGCACCACGATCGCCAACAATCATGTCCATATCCCGACATTTCTCAAGCATATCAGGCAGATAATGGGCCGGATAGGTTCCGTCCGCATCAATAATTGCCACATATTCATGGCTGGCCGCCTTCACGCCGCGCTTCAACGTCGCACCATACCCCGAGTTCATTTGGTTGTACTCAACCCGAACTCCGGTGGCCTCAGCTTCTGCACGCGTATTGTCCTCGGACCCGTCGTCCACCACGATAATCTCGTATGGCACACCTGTGGGCTCCATCGCCTCGCGAATTTCGTCAATGGTCTCACGAACCGCGCCCTCTTCATTGTAGGCCGGAATGACGACACTTAAGGAGAGCCCGTCCAAACCTGTTGCAACAGCGGTTTGGGTTTGAGGTGTTTTGCTTTTCGTAGCCATAGTTTTCTTTCTTAGTCCTCAGGCGAATTTAAATCAGGAGCGAAACTTGGGATTAAGGAACACTGAATTTTCTGCGACCCAGTATTTTAACCTCGAACAGGCACCACACAAAGACCGCAGCTGAGTATATGTAGTAGAGTTGATGAAATATCATCGAGGCCACTGCAAAACCAATTCCACCGTTGCGGTTCAAGAACTTGAAGAAGTCCCAGTTTATCAAAAATATTGCTGCAAAAAGTAGCAGCGCTATCGGCCAAATTCCCGGATTTAAAAGCAATGCGAAAAGTGACAGCGCAAAGAAACCGGCAATGGCGGCACGAAACCGCTCCATCATTCCGGTATTCAGATCATCCGTAAGACCCTCACGCGCGATCATCAGCCGCGCCCATGGAAGTGCGCGTCGGAAAATATCAGTGTGGACAATGTTACCAAAAGTCCAAACCTTAAGGTGTTTTCCAAGCAGGTTAGGCTCGACAAGAATTCGCCCACCTGCCCCTGTGATCCGGTAACCAAGCTCAATGTCCTCAATGGACGGCACCTTGTAGGTCTCGATGTCAAATCCACCCACAGCCAAAAAGGCGTCTTTGCGCAATGCACCACAGCCCGCCCAAAACGTCTTTGCATCCGTTTTAGCATGTTGGTGGTGATAGCGATGGGTCAGGTTTTTGTATTTTGACAACAGCTGTTGGCCATCAGGTTGATTGTCATATGAGCCAAAGACAGCATGAACCTCCGGATCTTGGAACGCCTTGCGCACCAGGCTCGCACCACCTGGTGCTGCAATGACATCAGCATCAACCAACCAAAGCACATCGCCGATTGCGTGATGTGCCGCCAGATTTCGCGCAGCGCCCGGTCCACCGTTTTGAGGTGTCTTTAAAACATTAGCGCCCATATCTCGCGCAATATCGGCCGTATCGTCCGTTGAGCAATCATCGACGATCAGAACCTCATCCACCTCGCCTGCCTTTAGCATATCTAGCAACGGAGATATCACCCGCCGGATGTATCCAGAGGCGTTATAAGCCGGAACGACCACGCTTATGGAAATCTGAGAAGTTTCGATCTCATCTTGCATCCGGCTGCCTCAAGGTTTCCAAGCTCAACATATTCTACGTAGACTTTTTGTTAAATAGCCCAAGTGGCCAGATTATGACAACGTTTCGGTCACTCAATTTAATATGTCCGAAACTTTGATGAAGAGAGGATACAGTTAAGAGACTGTAAACAAAGGCGGGCTCAGGGGAAAACCATGAACCCGCGCGATGTAGAACCTTATTAACCTTACGCAGCTTTCTCGGAGCGAGACTTGTAAGGCTTAGTCTGGAATTCCTCGTGATAGGAACGCTCAACGTTAACGTCCCAAACATCAAGCTCCGCGCCCAAGATGTTACGCGCTGCGAACATGGCCGACAGCATAGAGTGATCTTGGTTGTTATAACGGTGAAGACCGTTACGACCGACGGTTTGGAAATTCTCAAGCTGAACCAACCAGTTCTTCACAACTTCAAGCGAGTCCGCATATTCACTGTCATAAACCGGATAGGCTTTTGGCTGGCGAATAATCGCACCGTCCACAACCGACTCTGCCGGAGCAAGACCGATCTTTTCCAACTCAGAGGCCGCAAGAGCGATGAGGTCTTTGTCTTCCATCTCCCACATTGGCTCATCCCAGTTGAGGAAGTATTCCATACCGATGGAAGCCTGATTCTCATTGGCCATCATCTCTTTTGACCAAGCGCGGAAGTTCTGGATACGGCCAACCTTAACGTCTTCACCGTGGATATAAATCCAGTTGTCCGGGAATGGATCCGCATGATCGAGAACCAATGTCACAATCATAAAGTCACGATATTTCAAACGGTTAGCCGCATCAATCACCTCTTGTGGAGGTGGTGGGTTCATGCAGTGAATGAGATCACGAACAGCCATTGTGTTCAGGAACTCTTCCGCTTCCAGGTTATATTCTTTTTCGTCGCCAGTTTCAGGATCGCGCTCGACGACATCGATGCTGGTGACGCGCATTCCATCACGGTTCACCTGCTTGACGAAAGAGTGCATCCGAACTTCACCGCCATCTTCGCGGATACGATCGCGCATCTTCTCCCACATCATACCAGGGCCAAGACGAGGATACTGGAATTCTTCGATCAAACTGGCCGTATCATTCGAACCAGAAATCGCATTCCATACCGCTTTAATGAGCGACAGATTTTTGATCCGCTGTGCGGCCCAATCTGCACGGATTTCGGTACACGGAACGCCCCATACTTTCTCAGTATATGACTTGAAAAAGTGCGTATACAAACGGCGACCAAAGCGGTTCACAACCCATTGCTCAAACGTCTCTTCAACCTTGTGTGGGAAGAGCTGCCATTTGGCAAAGCTAAACATAATCCGAGCCGCTTCGATTGGCCCAAGATTGCCAAGAGCGTTGAATATCCGGAGCGGATAATCGAAATACTTACCACGGAAGTAGATCCGGCTAAGGCGGGGAACCGTGATGAACTCGTCACCACAAACTTCATGCCAAACCTCATCAACTTCTTCGATCTTCGTGAAGAAGCGATGGCCTCCGATATCAAAACGGAAACCGTTATGGCTTTCAGTCCGGGCGATACCACCCACAAGGTGTCCAGCCTCCAAAACAACTGGCGTATAATCGTCGCTCAGCTTTTGAAGTTCATACGCGCCGGTCAAACCTGCGGGGCCTCCGCCGATGACGGCGAGCCTAGAATTACCTGAAATTGACATTTATTATATATCCCCCAAAATTACACGGACACCACTGGATAATCACTTTTACATGAAGCCCGTTGATAACCTATGAATCTCAAAATCTCCACTTAAACTTGCCGATCTCAATGACCGCGGCGCTTCTGCACAAAATTGCACCATTTAAATAAATCGTTACTGTTCAATAGCTTAAACGAATTCACATTTCCACCAAGTGAAACCGCGCCTGACCTCTTAACTCTTTTGTCACGTGATGTGACGTAGAAGACACTCAACATTTGTGGATTTTTCAAAACCAATCAGGTGTCATCTGTTATTCATGTCAATTGCGATTCTATACTCCCTTATTGCCTATCTGTTGACGTAACGTTGATAGAGCCACAACAAAACGACAGCCCCGAACACTGCACCGACTATGCCGGCAAGTGCGCCGACCATGGACAGCAGAAACCGGATCGTCCAGCCGCCCACCAAAGCTCCGATGACCCCGACAGCGATCGTTTGGGGCACTCCGAGTTCAATTCCCATAAGGCGCGTTGCGATAAATCCAGCCGCAGTGCCAATAATAACAATTAATAAAACACCCATGCCCATATCTCCCTGTGTCACACATCTCAGGCTTAAACAGTGACAGAAGTCACATCTAAACCTACCGGAACACATTTCCCTTGGGGATTGGATAGCCCCGCAACAATTCCGACGCATCCGAAGCGGACTTCCCTGCCCTTTGAAGCCGATCAATTTTAACCGCACCCTGCCCGGTTGCGATTGTCAGAGCATCATCCAACGTCTGCCCAGACGCCCCGTCACCCTCGACCACCTTACTCATGAGGAACTTGATGCGTTGCCCGTCCAGCTCAGACCAAGCGCCGGGAAACGGTGAGAGGCCACGGATGTGTCGATCAATCTCAAGGGCGGTTTTGGTCCAATCAATCCGCGCTTCCGCTTTCTCGATCTTCTTGGCGTAGGTCGCCCCCTCATTGGGTTGCACCTGAGGCGTGAGCATTTCCAGCTTATCCAGAGCCTCGACAATCGCCTCTGAGCCTATTTGCCCAAGGCGGTCATGCAGACTTGCATATGTATCATCCGAAGAAATCTCGGTCTGTCGTTCCAAAAGAACGGGCCCCGTATCAAGACCCGCTTCCATTTGCATGATGCAAACGCCTGTCTTTTCATCACCGGCCATAATAGCCCGTTGGATCGGAGCCGCCCCGCGCCATCTTGGAAGAAGAGACGCATGGATATTGAGGCATCCCTTTAAAGGCGCATCAAGCACGGCTTGGGGAAGCAACAACCCGTAAGCCACAACCACAGCTATATCCGCAGAAAGGTTAGCAAGCTCATCAACCTGCGTGCGCTCCTTGAAATTGAGAGGCGTGCGCACGGGCAAACCAAGCGCCTCGGCGCGTTGATGCACGGGCGTCTTGCGATCCGCCTTTCCGCGTCCCGCAGGGCGAGGTGGTTGGGAGTAGACACAGATAATCTCATGTCCCGCTTCAATCAATGCATCAAGCGCGAGCACGGAGAAATCGGGCGTGCCCATAAATATGATTTTCATCGATCCCCCCGCCACTTTTGACCCTTGGCATGTTTGGCCAAAAGCATCTTCTTCTTTAAAGGCGTGAGATGATCAAAGAACATGACCCCGTTTAGATGATCTATCTGATGCTGCGCGGAAGTCGCCCAAAGATGCACAAAATCACGCTCAACATGCGCTCCGGTCTCATCCATATATCCAATTGTCACCGCACGAGGCCTTGAGACCTTGGCAAAAAGCCCCGGAACATTGGGGCTGCCCTCTTCATGAATATTAAGACGGGAGGAGGCATGAACGATCTCAGGATTGGCCATTCGGATCGGCTCATCGTGATTGTCGGAGCAATCAACAACCGCCAAGCGCTCCATCACACCGATCTGAGGCGCACCCAGACCAACGCCGGGCATGGCATACATGCTATCGAGCATATCGTCCCAAATGCCGCGTACACGATCATCAATCACATCAACGGGCTGGGCCACAGAGCGCAAGCGCTTGTCCGGCCACATTAAAAAAGGACGACGGGTCATACGACCCTCGCGCGCTCTTTCTTCAGCTTTTTCATCTTGTTGGTGATCATGGTGCGTTTGACCGAGCTTAGGTAATCAATGAACAGCTTCCCGTCCAAATGATCCATCTCATGCTGGACACAGGTGGCCCAAAGACCGTCAAACTCGTCCTCATGATCCTTACCGGATTGATCTTTATAGGAAATACGAACCACTTTGGGACGCGTCACATCCGCGTAGATGTCAGGGATAGACAGACACCCTTCCTCGTACACATTGGTCTCCTCAGAGGACCAGGTCACAACCGGATTGATAAGAACACGCGGGTCTTGCGCCGCCTCCTCGTCCTCTTCCCGCGCAGCACAGTCCATCACGAACAAACGCGCATCAACGCCCACTTGCGGAGCGGCCAGACCGATGCCCGGAGCGTCGTACATCGTTTCTAGCATTTCATCGGCCAATTTGCCGATTTTCGCATCAATGTCAGCGACAGGTTTGCACAGCTTTTTCAGCCGTGGATCAGGATGGAGAAGGATGTTTCTAATACTCATGGAAGGCGGTCTAAAACCCAAGGGCCTTGGATGCAAGCGGGTGGGGCTCTTTCGATTAATTCCGGCTTGAAGAGTGTTGCCTTTATGGCCAGAGTCAGACCAACAAGGAGAACAGCCATGTCCACGAATTTTGATGAAGTAATCGACCTCAAAGATGCGCACTCCCAGAAGTGGGACAATATGGGGGTCTGTGGCACCGACAGTGACGACGCTTTGGCCATGTGGGTGGCCGACATGGATTTTCGCCCGCCCCAAGCGGTTCTAGATGTGCTTCAAGGCGAGATTGATCGCGGTGTTCTTGGCTACTACGGCAAAGACGAAAGCCTGCGGGCTTCCATCTGTAACTGGATGAAAACACAGCATAATTGGGCGGTTCAGCCGGAATGGCTGTCGTTTTCCCATGGGGTCGTGGCGGGTCTGGGGATCGTCTTTGAGGCCTTCACAAAACCGGGCGACGGTATCATTCTCTTCACCCCTGTTTATCACGCCTTTGCCCGCAAGATTGAAGCCAAAGGACGCAAGGTGGTCGAAAGTGAAATGACCCTCACCGATGGGCGCTATGATATGGACCTTGAAGCTCTGGAGGCTCAGCTTGATGGGTCCGAGACCATGGTGATCTTCTGCACACCTCATAATCCCGGCGGACGCCTTTGGACCTCCAATGAAATCAATGCCTTAGCGGACTTCTGTATCAAACATGATTTGACCTTGGTGTCCGATGAAATCCATATGGATCTGGTCTTTGACGGCTCCAAACATATCCCCACCGCCGTGGCAGCTCCGCAGGCCACCGATCGACTGGTGACGCTTACGGCGGCCTCTAAGGGGTTCAATATTGCGGGCGCAGAGACCAGCTTTATTGTGGCGCAAGACAAGGCCATGCAGGCCAAAATTCTAAAAGCGCAGGCCTCTTTTGGCGGTGGCCCGAACCGGTTTGGCATGCTGATGATGGAGGCGGCCTTTAATGGCGGCTTGGAGTGGTCTCGGGCCGTAAACGCCTATCTTGCTGAAAACTTTAGAATTTTTCGCGAGGGCGTGAACAAAATTCCGGGCCTGAAAGCCATGGATATGGAAAGCACTTATCTCGCTTGGGTCGATTTTTCCGGCACCGGAATGGAGCGCGAGGAGTTCACCCAAAGGGTCGCAAAAGACGCGCAGATTGCGGTCAATGCAGGGCCTGCGTTCGGGACTGGCGGGGACAGTTTTTTGCGGTTCAATTTCGCCACCCGCCGCGCTTTGGTGGAGGAAGCTGTGGAGCGTTTGGCCGGGGCCTTTGGTGATCTTCAATAGGCAAAGGTTAACGGCCTGAATCCATCGAAAAAACAGCGTATGATTTGCATATGATTCATGCGTGACTCCCATATGACGCTTTTGGCCGAACTCCACTGGTTACCCAAGCGTGCGGTACGGATAGGATTTGTTGAGGAATTCGCACGAGATTATCGCCAGTTCGATTACACAATCGCCCCTTGATGAAGGATGACCTCAGCCGCACAGACTTGACCCGCACGGATCGCCTCCCATCCGCTTAAGCCGCATCCTCCTCAGACGCCTGTCGGTGCCACATGGAGGCATAGCGGCCATTATTGGCGAGCAGTTCAGCGTGGGTGCCTTCCTCCTCAACCTGCCCTTCGACCAACACGACGATCTTATCGGCATCAACCACCGTGGAGAGACGATGGGCGATAGTGATAACCGAACGCCCCTTCCCCATGGCCTTGAGGCTTTCCTGAATGTCGCGTTCCGTGTCCG
>CAZXRG010000013.1:0-9715 GCA_964642935.1 uncultured Rhodobacterales bacterium
GAGAGGCTTAAATGAGCCGGAGGGTGTCAAAGCCTTCCATAATTTGGAGCAAAACTGTGGATAGAGCCCAAAAAGAAGCTATGGTTGGCGAACTCAACCAAATCTTCACGGACTCTGGTGTCGTCGTGGTATCGCACTACGCTGGCCTATCCGTTGCTGAGATGCAGGATTTCCGGGGTCGCATGCGCGAAGCCGGTGGATCCGTACGTGTCGCCAAAAACAAGCTCGCCAAGATCGCCCTAGACGGTACGCCATGCGAAAGCATCAAGGACCTTCTGACAGGGATGACTGTACTCGCCTATTCCGAAGATCCTGTGACAGCGGCTAAAGTCGTTGAAGCATTTGCCAAAGACAACGACAAGCTCGTGGTCATCGGTGGATCCATGGGTGGCGATGCGCTCGACCCTGCGGGTGTTAAAACTGTCGCGGCTATGCCGTCTCGTGAAGAGCTTCTGTCTCAGATCGCAGGCGCACTCGGAGGCCCAGCTTCCGACATTGCTGCAGCACTTGGTGGACCTGCTTCTACGATTGCTTCGATCCTCACTACGATCGAAGAACGCGCAGAGGCGGCTTGAGTTTAAAGCAACGAATTGGGCTGGTGTGGGTCGGATATGACCTCACTGGAACACATAGAACCTGACTAAGGACTGAAAAAATGGCTGATATTAAAAAACTTGCAGAAGAAATCGTGGGCTTGACCCTGATGGAAGCTGCTGAACTGAAGACACTTCTTAAAGACGAGTACGGCATCGAAGCCGCTGCTGGTGGCGCTGTCATGATGGCAGGCCCAGCTGGCGACGCCGGTGGCGCTGCTGAAGAGAAAGACGAGTTTGACGTAATCCTCGTTGAGGCAGGCGCTCAGAAGATCAACGTGATTAAAGAAGTTCGCGCGATCACTGGTCTTGGTCTCAAAGAAGCAAAAGACCTCGTGGAAGCGGGTGGCAAGGCTGTCAAAGAAGGCGCTGCCAAAGCTGAAGCTGAAGAGATCAAAACCAAGCTTGAAGAAGCTGGTGCTAAGGTTGAGCTCAAGTAATTTGAGCTTATCGGGAGCCTCGCTCCTGTAAAAGAAATAGGCTGGTCCTCGCGAAATCGGGGTCCAGCCTGACGCATCTCTCAAGGGGCCTGCTAGGTCCGGTCCCTTGAAAGGCGCGTCTGATCCGGGTGCCTGCAATTGGGAACGCAGGCAAGAATAGGATCGATGGCGTAACTGGAGCGGTGTCGTTGGTTAACCCAACCCGATGACAGCGCGGCAACTAGGTAAGGAAGAGCATGCCTCAGACGCATTCCGGTCAAAAGCGTATTCGTAAATTCTATGGCAAAATCCGTGAAGTCGCGGAAATGCCAAATCTGATCGAGGTTCAAAAGAGTTCCTATGATCTGTTCCTGCGCTCCGGCGATCAGGATATCCCGCTCGATGGCGAGGGGATCAACGGTGTTTTCCAATCGGTATTCCCGATCAAGGATTTCAACGACACATCTGTGCTCGAGTTCGTAAAATACGAGCTGGAAGCGCCAAAGTACGATGTTGAAGAGTGTCAGCAGCGCGACATGACGTATTCCGCGCCGCTTAAAGTGACGCTCCGTTTGATCGTGTTTGAAGTTGACGAAGACACAGGCGCTCGCTCCGTTAAAGACATCAAGGAGCAGGACGTATTCATGGGCGACATGCCTTTGATGACGCCAAATGGTACCTTCGTTGTGAACGGCACCGAGCGTGTGATCGTCTCCCAGATGCACCGCTCACCGGGCGTGTTCTTCGATCATGATCGCGGTAAAACCCATTCCTCTGGTAAGTTGCTCTTCACCAGCCGGATCATTCCTTACCGTGGCTCCTGGCTCGATTTCGAGTTTGACGCCAAAGACATCGTGTTCTCACGGATCGACCGGAAGCGGAAGCTGCCTGTCACCACGCTCCTTTATGCCCTTGGTCTTGATCAAGAGAGCATCATGGACGCCTATTACGACACCGTCACATGGCGTCTGGTGAAGAACAAAGGTTGGGCAACCAAATTCTTCCCCGAGCGTATTCGCGGCACCAAGCCGACCTATGATCTGGTTGATGCGAAAACTGGCGAAGTGATTGCGGAAGCTGGCAAGAAAGTAACGCCTCGCGCGGTCAAGAAATTGATCGATGAGGGTAAAGTTACCGAATTGCTCCTACCGTTTGATGCAATCTTGGGTCGTTTTGTTGCCAAGGACATGATCAACGAGAAAACAGGCGCGATCTGGGCGGAAGCAGGCGACGAGATCACACAGGAGCTCGACAAGTCTGACGAAGTGACCGGCGGTACGCTCAAGGCGCTTCTCGACGAAGGTGTCACTGAAATTCCAACGCTCGACATCGATAACGTCACTGTGGGTGCTTACATGCGCAACACAATGGCCATCGACAAGAACTGGAACCGTGACAGCGCGTTGATGGACATCTATCGCGTGATGCGTCCCGGTGAGCCTCCGACCGTTGAGGCGGCCTCGGCTCTGTTTGACACTCTGTTCTTTGACAGCGAGCGCTATGATCTCTCGGCCGTTGGTCGTGTGAAGATGAACATGCGTCTGGCTTTGGACGCACCTGATACGCTGCGTATCCTGCGTCGCGAAGACATTGTTGCGGTTGTGAAGGCCCTTGTTGGTCTGCGCGACGGCATTGGTGATGTGGACGATATTGACCACCTTGGAAACCGCCGTGTGCGCTCCGTGGGTGAGTTGATGGAGAACCAGTACCGTGTTGGCCTCCTGCGGATGGAGCGCGCCATTAAAGAGCGCATGTCCTCCGTTGAGATCGACACAGTGATGCCGCAAGATCTGATCAACGCCAAGCCGGCTGCGGCTGCGGTGCGTGAGTTCTTCGGCTCTTCCCAGCTGTCCCAGTTCATGGACCAAACCAACCCGCTTTCAGAAGTCACGCATAAGCGTCGTCTGTCAGCACTTGGACCGGGCGGTCTGACGCGTGAGCGTGCGGGCTTTGAGGTGCGAGACGTTCACCCGACCCACTACGGTCGTATGTGTCCGATTGAGACACCAGAGGGTCCGAACATTGGTCTGATCAACTCGCTGGCCTCGTTTGCGCGGGTCAACAAGTACGGGTTCATCGAAACGCCATATCGTCGGGTCGAAAACTCCCAAGTTACGGATGATGTTCAGTACATGTCCGCCACGGAAGAAATGCGTCACACGATTGCGCAGGCGAACGCCCAGCTTGATGAAAGCGGCAAGTTCACCAATGATCTCGCATCCACCCGTCAGGGCGGTGAGTTCATGCTGAACCCGCCTGAGAACATCGACTATATCGACGTTTCCCCGAAACAGTTGGTCTCGGTCGCGGCCTCGCTCATCCCGTTCCTTGAGAATGATGACGCCAACCGCGCGTTGATGGGATCAAACATGCAACGTCAGGCCGTGCCTCTGGTGAAAACGGACGCTCCGTTCGTGGGAACCGGCATGGAAAGCGTTGTGGCACGGGACTCCGGTGCGGCGATTACAGCCAAACGTGGCGGTATCATCGATCAGGTTGACGCCATGCGTATCGTTGTGCGTGTGACCGACAAGATGGAGCCCGGCGATCCGGGCGTGGACATCTACCGTCTGCGTAAATTCCAGCGCTCCAACCAGAACACCTGTATCAACCAGCGACCTTTGGTCAAAGTGGGTGATCGGGTGCGCGGCGGAGAGGTTGTGGCCGATGGTCCATCAACTGATCTGGGCGAATTGGCTCTGGGTCGTAACGTGCTCGTCGCGTTTATGCCTTGGAACGGTTACAACTACGAGGATTCAATCCTGATCTCCGAGCGGATCGTGAAAGACGACGTCTTCACCTCGATCCACATTGAAGAGTTTGAGGTCGCCGCGCGTGACACCAAGCTTGGACCTGAGGAAATCACACGGGATATTCCAAACGTCGGTGAAGAGGCTCTCAGAAACCTTGATGAAGCCGGTATCGTTTACATCGGGGCCGAAATTAACCCCGGTGACATCCTAGTCGGTAAGATCACACCAAAAGGCGAAAGCCCGATGACGCCGGAGGAGAAACTTCTGCGTGCGATCTTTGGTGAGAAAGCCTCTGATGTGCGTGACACGTCTCTTCGTGCCAAGCCCGGTGATGCAGGAACCGTTGTTGAGGTTCGTGTGTTCAACCGTCACGGCGTTGAGAAAGACGAGCGTGCCCTGCAGATCGAGCGGGAAGAGGTCGAGCAATTGGCCCGTGACCGTGATGACGAGCTGGCAATCCTTGATCGGAACATCTACGCACGTCTGTCCACTCTAGTTATGGGTAAGACGGCTGTGAAAGGTCCAAAGGGCGTTAAGGCGAACTCGACCATTGATGAGCCGCTTCTGGACATGCTGTCTCGCGGTCAGTGGTGGCAGTTGGCTCTGTCAGACGACAAAGATGCGTCTGAAATGGAAGCCTTGAACGCGCAGTATGACGCTCAGAAGAACGCATTGGATGCGCGCTTTGAGGATAAGGTCGACAAGGTCCGTCGCGGCGATGATCTGCCACCGGGTGTGATGAAGATGGTGAAAGTCTTTATCGCCGTGAAGCGTAAGCTTCAGCCGGGTGATAAGATGGCCGGACGTCACGGGAACAAAGGTGTTATCTCCAAAGTGGTTCCTGTGGAGGACATGCCGTTCATGGAAGATGGTACTGCCGTTGATTTCGTGTTGAACCCTCTGGGTGTTCCATCGCGGATGAACGTCGGTCAGATCCTTGAGACCCATATGGGTTGGGCTGCACGCGGTCTGGGTGAGAGCATTTCCAATGCGATTGCCGAGTATCGTCGCTCCGACGACATGAATGTGGTGACAGATGCCATGAAGGCGGCTTACGGGCCGGAGCTTTATGCAGAAGCCACCTCGGACATGACTGAGGGCGAAATCCTTGAGGCCGCTGAAAACGTTCAAAACGGTGTGCCGATTGCAACACCTGTGTTTGACGGCGCTAAGGAAGCGGATGTGGACGAGATGCTCACACGGGCAGGCTTTGATACATCCGGTCAGTCGGTTGTCTTTGATGGTCGCACGGGTGAGCAATTCGCCCGTAAGGTCACAGTGGGTGTGAAGTACCTGCTGAAACTGCATCACTTGGTGGATGACAAGATCCACGCGCGTTCCACTGGTCCATACTCGCTCGTCACCCAGCAGCCGCTTGGTGGTAAGGCGCAGTTCGGTGGTCAGCGCTTTGGTGAGATGGAGGTCTGGGCTCTGGAGGCTTATGGCGCTGCATTCACACTGCAAGAGATGCTAACCGTGAAGTCGGATGATGTGGCAGGCCGTACCAAGGTCTACGAGAGCATCGTCAAAGGTGAAGACAACTTCGAGGCTGGTGTGCCGGAGAGCTTTAACGTGCTTGTTAAAGAAATTCGCTCACTTGGTCTGAATGTCGAGCTTCAGGACGCGGAGGTCGAGTAACGGGACAGCCCGTAGGATGCGTTTGAAACGCATCCTACCCAAAGCCCCAACACTTTGACCCACAAAAGGAATTTGAGATGAACCAAGAAGTATCAAACCCGTTCAATCCCGTCGCCCCGCTTCGGACCTTTGACGAAATTCGTATCTCGCTGGCCTCACCTGAGCGTATCTTGAGCTGGTCTTACGGTGAGATCAAAAAGCCGGAAACCATCAACTACCGGACATTCAAGCCCGAGCGTGATGGCCTTTTCTGTGCCCGTATCTTTGGTCCGATCAAGGACTATGAGTGCCTGTGCGGTAAATATAAGCGCATGAAGTATCGCGGTGTGACCTGCGAGAAATGCGGTGTGGAAGTCACGCTGCAGAAGGTCCGTCGCGAGCGCATGGGCCACATCGAGCTGGCCTCTCCCGTCGCCCATATCTGGTTCCTGAAATCATTGCCGTCGCGCATTGGTCTCATGCTGGACATGACCCTTCGTGATCTCGAGCGTATTCTCTACTTCGAGCAGTACGTGGTGATCGAGCCCGGTCTCACAGACCTCACCCACGGTCAGTTGATGAACGAGGAAGAGTATCTGGACGCCCAAGACGCCTACGGCGAAGATGCGTTTGAAGCGGGTATCGGTGCAGAAGCCATCCGCGAGATGCTCTCCACAATCGACCTTGAAGCCGAAGCCGAGCAGCTGCGTGTTGATCTGGCCGAAGCCACGGGTGAATTGAAGCCAAAGAAGATCATCAAGCGTCTTAAGCTGGTGGAAAGCTTCCTTGATTCAGGCAACCGCCCAGAGTGGATGATCCTGACCGTGATCCCTGTGATCCCGCCAGAGCTGCGCCCGCTAGTACCTCTTGATGGTGGTCGTTTCGCAACGTCCGATCTTAACGACCTTTACCGTCGTGTGATCAACCGGAACAACCGTCTCAAGCGTCTGATCGAGCTTCGCGCACCTGACATCATTGTGCGCAACGAGAAGCGGATGCTTCAGGAATCAGTCGATGCGCTCTTTGACAACGGCCGTCGGGGTCGTGTGATCACGGGTGCCAACAAGCGTCCTCTGAAATCCCTGTCCGATATGCTTAAGGGTAAGCAGGGCCGCTTCCGTCAGAACCTTCTTGGAAAGCGCGTCGACTTCTCCGGTCGTTCGGTGATTGTGACCGGACCGGAATTGATGCTCCAGCAATGTGGTCTCCCGAAAAAGATGGCGCTCGAGCTGTTCAAGCCGTTCATCTATTCACGTCTTGAGGCCAAAGGTCTCTCCTCGACCGTGAAACAGGCCAAGAAACTGGTCGAGAAAGAGCGTCCCGAGGTTTGGGATATTCTCGATGAGGTGATCCGCGAGCATCCGGTTCTTCTGAACCGTGCCCCGACACTTCACCGTCTTGGCATTCAGGCGTTCGAGCCGGTTCTCATTGAGGGTAAAGCCATCCAGCTTCACCCGCTGGTGTGTTCTGCCTTTAACGCTGACTTTGATGGTGACCAGATGGCGGTCCACGTGCCGCTCTCCCTTGAAGCGCAGCTTGAAGCCCGCGTTTTGATGATGTCCACCAACAACGTTCTGTCGCCTGCAAACGGTAAGCCGATTGTGGTTCCGTCCCAGGATATGATTTTGGGCCTCTACTACATCACGCTCATGCGTGAGGGTCTGCCGGGCGAAGGCATGACATTCGGCTCCATGGAAGAGGTGGATCACGCTCTGGAAACAGGCGTTGTGCATCTTCACTCCAAGATCAACGCGCGGATCGACCAGATCGACGAAGAAGGTCAAACGGTCAACGTGCGCTTTGAGACCACACCCGGCCGCTTGCGTCTGGGTGCGCTTCTGCCGCTCAACCACAAGGCTCCGTTTGATATCGTGAACCGTCTCCTTCGTAAGAAAGAGGTCGGTGAGGTGATTGATACGGTCTACCGTCACTGTGGTCAGAAAGAGTCGGTTATCTTCTGTGACCACATCATGACCTTGGGCTTCAAAGAAGCGTTCAAGGCCGGCATCTCGTTCGGTAAGGACGACATGGTGATCCCGGACAGCAAGTGGACGCTTGTGAATGATACCCGCGATCAGGTGAAAGAGTTCGAACAGCAGTACATGGACGGCCTGATCACTCAGGGCGAGAAGTACAACAAAGTTGTCGATGCTTGGTCCAAATGTTCCGACGTTGTTGCGGATGCGATGATGGGCGATATCTCGGCGGTGCGCAAAGATGATGCGGGCGCTGAGCTGGAGCCGAACTCGGTTTACATGATGGCTCACTCCGGTGCGCGTGGCTCCCCTGCCCAGATGAAGCAGTTGGGTGGTATGCGTGGTCTGATGGCCAAGCCGAACGGCGAGATCATCGAGACGCCGATTATCTCGAACTTTAAAGAAGGTCTGACCGTGTTGGAGTACTTCAACTCCACCCACGGTGCTCGTAAGGGTCTGGCCGATACCGCGCTTAAAACAGCGAACTCCGGTTACCTTACACGTCGCCTTGTGGACGTGGCTCAGGACTGCATCGTCAAGATCGACGATTGTGGCACCGAGGCTGGTATCACGGCGGTTGCTGCGATTAACGACGGTGAGGTTGTGGCCTCTTTGGCGGAGCGTATCTTGGGTCGTGTGACGGCTGAGGATGTGATCAATCCGGCCACCGGCGAAGTTGTCTGTGAGCGTGGCACTCTGATTGACGAGCGCATGGCGGACACGATTGAGGGCGCCAATGTGGTGACCTTCCAGATGCGCTCACCGCTCACATGTGAAGCGGATGATGGTGTCTGTGCGACCTGCTATGGTCGTGACTTGGCCCGTGGTACCAAGGTGAACACAGGTGAGGCTGTCGGCATTATTGCTGCCCAGTCCATCGGTGAGCCCGGTACTCAGCTGACCATGCGTACATTCCACATTGGTGGTATTGCGCAGGGTGGTTCCCAGTCCTTCCTTGAGGCATCCCATGAGGGTAAGGCGGAGCTTCGCAACGCCAACATCCTTGAGAATGCCGACAAGGACCAGATCGTCATGGGTCGTTCCATGGAGATCGCGGTTGTGGACGAGAACGGTCAAGAGCGTGCGATCCACAAGCTCAGCTATGGTTCCAAACTGCTGATCAAAGACGGTCAGAAGATTGCCCGTGGCGACAAGCTGGTGGAATGGGATCCATACACGCTTCCAATCATCGCCGAGAAAGACGGTGTGGTGAAATACGTTGACCTTGCCGTTGGCCTTTCGGTTCGCGACGAGTTGGACGAAGCCACAGGTATCTCCCAGAAGATCGTAACCGACTGGCGTTCCGCGCCGAAGGGCAATGATCTGAAACCAGAGATCATCATTGTGGGCGAAGATGGCGAGCCGGTCCGTTTGGACAATGGCAACCCTGAAACGCACGCCATGTCTGTGGACGCCATTCTCTCCATGGAAGACGGAGAGAAATGTCGGGCCGGTGACGTTCTTGCGCGTATCCCGCGTGAGGGTGCCAAGACCAAGGACATTACAGGTGGTCTGCCTCGTGTGGCCGAGCTGTTCGAGGCACGTCGTCCAAAAGATCACGCGATCATCGCGGAAATCGATGGTTATGTGCGCTTTGGTCGGGACTATAAGAACAAGCGTCGTATCGCGATCGAGCCTGCAGATGAGAATCTGGAACAGGTCGAGTACATGGTGCCTAAGGGGAAACACATTCCTGTTCAGGAAGGTGATTTCATCCAGAAGGGCGAATACATCATGGACGGTAATCCGGCACCTCATGACATCCTGCACATTATGGGTGTCGAGGCTCTGGCCGATTACATGATCGACGAGGTTCAGGACGTTTACCGCTTGCAGGGCGTTAAGATCAACGACAAGCACATCGAGGTGATTGTGCGCCAGATGCTGCAGAAGATCGAAATCTCTGCATCCGGTGGCACGACCTTGCTTCCAGGTGAGACGGTTGATCGCTCCGAGTTCGACGAGATGAACGCGAAAGCGGCCGAGCGCGGTCTTGATCCTGCCAAGGGTGGTCCGATCCTTCTGGGTATTACGAAAGCGTCGCTTCAGACACGTTCGTTTATCTCAGCGGCTTCGTTCCAAGAGACGACACGGGTTCTCACCGATGCGGCAACGCGCGGTAAGGTCGATCGTCTGGTGGGTCTCAAAGAGAACGTCATCGTGGGTCGCTTGATCCCTGCGGGTACCGGTGGTGCGACGCAGCGGATCAAGAAGATCGCGACGGATCGGGACAATAAGATCATTGATCAGCGCAAGTCCGAGGCAGAAGAAGCCGCACGTCTTGCAGCACCCGAGCCTGTGTTTGCCGATGGCGACGATGCCCCGTCCGATCAGGTTGTTGGTGAAGACCAGATGAC
>CAZXRG010000013.1:9815-27150 GCA_964642935.1 uncultured Rhodobacterales bacterium
TTTGAATGATTGAGAAACCCGGAGTGAAAGCTTCGGGTTTTTCGCTTTTTTAAGGCTTTCCATTGATCTTGCTGCCGACTTGTTGCGGCGGGTCGTTGTGAATATAAGCCCATTCAAAGTGCCAATGAGGTGAATTGCGCCCATTAGAGCGCGCCTTTGAGATCAAACCTGTAGACTTACCGTATACCATTGTGTACGGAGATCACCGACATCGAAACGCCAGCGGAAGCAGATCCAAAATGAAAAATCCTGACATCGTATACACAAAAGTTGATGAAGCACCGGAACTGGCCTCAAGCTCGTTCCTGCCGATCATTCAGGCCTTCACAAAAGCCGCAGACGTCTCCATTGGAACCCGTGACATTTCGCTGGCCGGACGCATTATCGCGGCCTTCCCCGAAGGTCTGACCGAAGACCAGCGCCAGTCCGATGATCTGGCCATTCTGGGCGAGCTGGTAAAAACGCCGGGCGCCAATGTGATCAAGCTGCCCAATATCTCCGCCTCCGTGCCCCAGCTTCGCGCGGCCGTAGAGGAGCTACAGTCCCAAGGCTACGACATTCCCGACTATCCTAAAGCACCTGAAACGGACGCCGAGAAAGCCATCCGTGCGCGTTTTGATGCGATCAAAGGCTCTGCGGTGAACCCGGTTTTGCGCGAAGGCAACTCGGATCGTCGTGCGGCGGCTGCGGTGAAGAAATACGCGCAAGCCAACCCCCACTCCATGGGCGTTTGGACAGCGGACAGCAAAACCCATGTCTCGACAATGGGCGCGAATGACTTCCGCTCCAACGAGACCTCAACCACGCTGAGCGACGCCCAAGCGGGTCCCGCGCGGATCGAGCTTGTGGGGGCTGACGGAACCGTCACCCTCCTAAAAGACGGCGTTGATTTTCCGGCAGGTACGGTCGTGGATGCGACCTTCATGTCCGCCAAAGCCTTGAGCGCGTTCCTTCTTGAGCAGGTGGCCGCCTCCAAAGAAAAAGGCGTGCTCTTCTCGATCCACCTCAAAGCGACCATGATGAAAGTCTCCGACCCGATCCTTTTCGGTCACGCGGTCAAAGCCTTCCTCAAGCCGGTCTTTGACACATACGGTGAAGACATCGCAGCCGCTGGCGGCAACGCGAACTCCGGTCTGGGCTCCTTGCTCGACAGTATCGCAACCTCGCCCAAGGCCAGCGAAATCCTCGCGGCCGTTGATGCGGCCATGGCCGACAACCCGCCCATGTATATGGTCAACTCCGACAAGGGCATCACCAACCTGCATGTGCCTTCCGACGTGATCATCGACGCCTCGATCCCCGCGCTCATCCGCGCAGGCGGCAAGGGTTGGGGTCCGGACGGGAAAGAGGCGGACACCAACTGCGTGATCCCCGATAGCTCTTACGCGGCCGTCTATGCGGAGGCGGTCAACGACTGTAAGGCCAATGGCGCGCTTGATCCGTCTACTGCTGGCACGGTGCAGAACATCGGCCTGATGGCGCAAAAGGCGGAGGAGTACGGCTCCCACCCGACCACATTCGAAGTCCCGAGCGATGGCAAAGTGCGCATGATTGCCGCCAACGGCGATCTCCTGCACGAGCATAAGGTTGAGGCTGGCGACATTTGGAGATCAGCCTCCACCCGTCGCGCGCCTATTGAAGACTGGGTGCAACTGGCTATTGACCGTCAAAAGCTTGAGGGCTGTGAGGCGATTTTCTGGCTTGATGAGACCCGCGCCCATGACGCGGAACTTCTCAAATACGTCCGCCCGCTTCTGGAGCAGGCTGGCGCCACTGGCACCTTCCAAATCCTCTCACCACAAGAGGCCACAAAGGTCAGCTTCACCACCATCCGAGGCGGGGCGACCTCAATCGCGGTCACGGGTAACGTGCTTCGCGACTATCTGACCGACCTCTTCCCGATCCTTGAGCTGGGCACATCCGCCAAGATGCTCTCGATCGTCAAGCTGATGCAGGGCGGCGGTCTGTTTGAAACAGGCGCGGGAGGCTCGGCCCCCAAGCACGTGCAGCAGTTGATGGAAGAGAACCACCTGCGCTGGGACTCCCTTGGTGAGTTCTGCGCCTTGGGAGAAAGCCTCAAGTTCCTCGCGCAAGTCAAAGGCAATGCGAAAGCCAAGGTGCTCGGCGAGGCGGTTGATCTGGCCACCCAAGGCATTCTGGACAACAACAAGTCACCGGGTCGCAAAGTGGGCCAGCCGGACAATCGCGACAGCCATTATTACTTTGCGCTTTACTGGGCGCAGGCTTTGGCCGCGCAGAGCGATGATGCGGGTATGGCGGCACACTTCACGCCAATCGCAAAGGCGCTCGAAGAGGGTGAAGCGGCAATCCAAGCGGAACTGGGAGAGGTGCAAGGTGCGCCTGCGGATGTGGGGGGATACTTCCACACAGATCCTACAAAAACAGCCGCTGTTATGCGGCCGTCAGAAACTCTCAATAAGATTTTTGGTTAAAACAAAATGCCGAAGTGACCGATATTGCATCGGTCACTTCATTTGCTTTTTAGGAGGCTTTTTCCGTCTCCGGAGCAACCTCTTCGACGACCTCGGCAACAGCCTCTTCAGCGTCGATGATCTCTTCCTCAGCAGCCTCTGCCGCTTCGATGCGGTCCCCGATGATCAAAGGCAACATGGCCGCTGCCATTGTTTTGCTGTCCTCGGACTGAGGCGCCTCGCTCCAACCAATCGTGTCAAAGCTGGAACAATTGTCACACACAGGCGCCCATTCGGAATGCACATGGCGACAGCTGTCACAGACCCATGCATTGCCGCGCGGCGCGCTGATGGCCTTGGCCAACCAGCCGGACACAACGGCTTCTTCTGCACCTGAGCCACGCTCGACCGCTGCAAGAATAGCGAAGGCCCGCGCCGTCGGGTTGGTCTCGGCCAGATCACCAAGGGCTTTGCGGGCCGCCGGGAAATCCTCGGCAGTCAGATGCAACTCTGCCTCAAGCATTCTGGTTTCAGGATGACCCTTTTGCGACTTGAGAAGCGGCTTGAAGCGTTTGATCCGCTCGCCCGACGTCTCGTTTGGCTCAATGGCCGCGAAGGTGGCCGCAAGATCAGGATGCGGGTTCTGGCTCCACGCCTTTTTGATCACCGAAGTGGCCCCGCGTTTGTCACCGGTTTCCGTCTTCATGGCCGCCAGAATGATCGCCGCTGGCACCAATCCGGGGGCCGCTTTATTGGCCTTGATCGCGGATTCAAGCGCATTGGCAGTGTCGCCGTCTTCGCGCTCCGCCTTTGCATAAGCAAGGCTCAACACAGCGTCACGACGCTTGCCCACGTCCTTTGGAAGCGCCTTGCGACGCACACGCGCCTCAAGCGTATCACGCGCCCCCGACCAATCGCTTTTGTCGGTCTGAAGCTGGAACAATGTCTCCATTGTCGGCTCATGGCTCGGATTGATGGCGAAGGCCTTTTGAGCCAGAGCCAAGGCAGTATCCGTATCACCCGATGAGAGCTTTTGCTTCATCAAGCCCTGAACACCCACAAAACGGGTCCGCTCGTCCTTGAGCAGAGCCTTGAAGTGCTCTTGGGCGCGCTCCTTGTTGCCACTGATGTCAGCGGCCTGCGCATTCACCAGTTGGGTCAACTCAGGACGGTCCAGATAACGCTCCGCACGCGTGGCTTTGGCCATGGCAGTTTTCCCGTCACCAGCCGCCAGAGCGATGATGCTGTCAGACAGCGCCTCAAAGCCCTTACGCTCGCGGTTCTTGTCGAAGTAGCGCGACACGGCTGTCTCGTCACCATTCACAAACCGCAGGATCGCGATCAGGAACCCGACGGCCTTCATGATCAACAGAAGGGCCAGGAAGGCGCCAACTACGATCAGAGCGAAGACCAGAGGTGACAGGCTGAACTCCTGCCCGCTGAACGCGATGCGAACTTCACCGTTCGGGTCGTCCATGAGGAAGGATGCGCCGTAGGCCAAGCTGCCTGCAATCGCCAGAAATATTGATATCTTAATAAATGACCAAATCATTGTCGGTACCCTCTAAGCGATTACGATGGCTGCGACGCGAGCGTCGCAAGAATGTCGAGAACGGATTTGCGCGTTTCAACCGCACCCAACCAACCCGAAAGGGGAGCACTTGCGGTCTCGCTCAAGGCGTCCGCCTCGGTTGCAACCAGTGCAAGGTCTCCATTGTCCAAAGCGGCATTGATCCGCGACAGGATAGCGTCTGTGCCATCACCCTCTGAGGGTGTCAGCGAGCGTGTCGCCACCTGACTTTTCAAGAATGCACCAAACTTCGATGCAGCGCCACCCGTCTCTTCAGCGTCCGCCTTGATGGAGGCACGAATGGCCTCATGGGACAGACCTGTGAACTGGCTTTTGAGAGCCGCCAAAGCGGTCACACCTGTTGTGGCATTGTCAGAAAGTGCCGCCGGAATTTCCGCAGCAGTCGTCTGCGCGAAGGCATTCAACTGCTCGGCATAAGGAACACCCTCATGAGCCACAAGCGTCAGATCATCCAGAGCCTGCAGATAAGCCGTGCTGGCCGCGATCTCCGACATGCGCGCAGTCGCCGCCTCCGCATCCGCTTGCGCTTTTGCAACACGATCCGCAGCAGCCGTCTCCGCATCCTCAACCCGCTGCGTGAGCGCGCCAATCTGGCCCGTCATCTCACCAAGCTCGGCACGAAGCCCTTCGACCTCAGCCGATTTTGAACTGATCTCGGCCAAAGCCGCCTCAGACACAGAACCACCCTCAGACAGCGACGCCTGAACGGAGTCTGTTAAGGCGCTCATCTCTGCAGCCACCCCTTCAATGCGGGATTCAACCGTTGAAATACGCGCATCCATGGTCGATGTGTCCGATCCGGCAAGCTGAGCTTCCAAAGCGGCAATCTTTTCATCCGTGCTGGCTTTTAGAGCATCCAACTCGCCCTGCATCAGCGCACTCAATTCCTCACTCGTCGGCATTTGCGAAGCGTTCTCGAACTGCTCCGTCACCTCAGCACGAAGAGCGGCCACATCGCGGGTCGCCGCATCACCACCGGGTGTCAGGTATTTGGCCGCAGGTGCCGCCCATTCGGGCAATTGCGGTGCCAGTTTCGGGCCACCCCAAAGGGCCGCAGCCGCACCGGCAAACAAAAGCACCAGCCATGTCAGGATCCGAGACGATAAGGACGGCTGACGTGCGTCATGCTCCTCATACTCGTCAATTATGTCCATGGTCTCAGGCTCGGACGCCTCAATAAATTCGTCTTCAACCACGTCGGTTTCAGCGATCTCAACCGTCTCTTCAACGATTTCAGCGTCAGTAATCTCTGTGTCTTGCGAAGTGTCTGATTTCTCGTCAGTCATCTAAATATCCCCCAACCGATTCCCCAAATAAGAGAAGAATCGTGAAAATGGTAACTTAAAGCGATCCTAAGTTAAGGGGGAAATGGCTACAATGCTTCCCCTTTGACCAGCGACACTTCACCTCAAGTATTGTTAAGAATTTCTAAAACTGCCTGAGCATTAGGCACTTGAGCGGCAAAAACCTTGGCAAGTTTCACACCTTCAAACGGTGCAGCGGCATTCATACTAATCGCCACAATGGTCAGTCTTTGCGTGTCCAAATCGGCAATTTCATCGCAAAACAGGTTGGCACTGCGCGGGGAAAACATCACCGCCACGGCCTTTTTCCCGTCAATCCGCGATTTGGCCTCATCCGTGAGGTAAAGCGGGAATTGATCATAGATGATGTGCTCCTCGGCGGGCACCCCTTCGGCCATCAAAGACCCGACCAGATCGCCTGCGGTTTCCGCACCGCGAAAATGCACCATATGGCCAAAATCCGGCAGATAGGATTGCGCCGCAAGGGCTGCAAGTGCCGAGACATCCCCATCAGCGGACATGGCCGAAAACCCGGCCTCCGTCGCTTCTCTCGCTGTGGCATCGCCCACGCAAAGTGCGGGCAATTCGCGTTCGCTTGAGCGTTTGGCAAATTCCAGAACCGCGTTTTTGGAACTGAACAAAATGGCTTGCGCCCCCGAGGTATCTACCGATCCCGGCTCCGGGCGGATTTCCAGCAAAGGGGAAATGACGGGCCTGAACTGCCCCGGATACATGGCATCCACATCATTGGCGAAGTCTTGGGATTGCGCCAAAGGGCGGGTGAGAATGAGAGATTTGCGCATTTAGAAAAACCCTGACGCTCCGTTCGAGATCAATTCCAGACCTGCCTCTTTGCCCATGGCCTCGGCCTCATCTATAGACCCTGTTCGCGAGGTTTTCACCACTTCACTGCCATCAGGGCGCAGGACTTCTCCGGTGAAATGAAGGCTCTGCCCGTCCAAAGTGGCAAGCCCTGCAATGGGTGTGCGACAAGACCCGTCAAGGGTGAACAAAAACGCCCGCTCCGCAGAGATCCGTATCGCGGTCTCCGCATGATGAATGGGGGAGAGCAGATCCAACGTCGCCTGATCGCCCATCCGTTGCTCAATCCCGACAGCGCCTTGGGCAATGGCTGGAAGGAGCGTCGTCTCGGGAACATCTGCCCCAAGATCAGTTTGCTCCAAACGGTTCAGACCAGCACGCGCCAAAAGGGTGGCCACAGCCACGCCCTCATCGAGTTTACGGAGCCTTGTTTGAACATTTCCGCGAAATTCAACCATCTGCAAATCCGGTCGGATGGCTAAAAGCTGGGCGCGACGACGAAGCGAGGACGAACCAAACACAGCGCCTTGGGGCAACTCCTCAATCGAGGCGTAGTCCTTTGAGATAAACGCATCACAAACCGCCTCACGCGGGAGAACCGTCGAAATATAGAGCCCGTCGGGCAAGACCGTGGGCACATCTTTCATGGAATGCACGGCAATATCGATGGTGCCTGCCAGCAGTTCCTCTTCAATCTCTTTGGTGAAAAGCCCCTTGCCACCGATCTCCGATAAAGGCCGATCCTGCACCACATCACCGGTGGTTTTGATCACCTTGATCGCGAATTGTTCCTCAGCCATGCCATGGGCGGCCATCAGGCGTGCGCGTGTTTCCACCGCTTGGGCCAGCGCCAAAGGCGAGCCTCGGGTGCCGATGGTGAAAGGGCGGGCGGGGTCATAAGATTGCGTGCTCATGCAGCAGGTGTTACCTGCCTTTGAACGGGTGCGCAATCGGTGCATTGGAATGGATGTGATGCGGGTGGATGGCTTGAGTAAGGCGCTGACAATTTTGGGGATCGAGAGCAGTTGTGATGAAACGGCTGCTGCCATTGTGCGCGGATCGCTTGGGCAATCGGGCGAGATTCTGAGCAATGTGGTCTGGGGGCAAGCCGAACTTCATGCGGCCTTTGGCGGTGTCGTGCCAGAGATCGCCGCCCGCGCTCATGCGGAGAAGCTCGACCTATGCGTTGAGGCCGCTTTGTCCAAGGCTGATCTGGAGCTCTCTGATCTTGATGCCATATCCGTCACCGCCGGCCCCGGTCTGATCGGAGGGGTCCTGTCGGGTGTCATGTGCGCGAAAGGGCTGGCGGCGGGAACGGGTCTGCCGCTGATACCGATCAACCATCTGGCCGGACACGCTCTGACGCCGAGGCTGACGGATGGTGTTGCCTTTCCCTATCTGATGCTTCTGGTCTCTGGCGGTCATTGCCAGTTTTTAAGGGTCGACGGGTTTGACCGCTTCACGCGTCTGGGCGGCACCATTGATGACGCCCCCGGTGAGGCCTTTGATAAAACCGCCAAGCTGCTGGGCCTTGGATATCCTGGCGGCCCATTGGTCGAGGCCGAGGCTCTAAAGGGCGACGCGACGCGCTTCCCGCTCCCGCGCCCGCTGTTGGATCGGGAGGGATGCGATATGTCCTTCTCCGGCCTCAAAACCGCCCTTCGCCGCCAGCGCGATAGTTTGATGATAGAAGACGGAGGGCTTCGGGCAACGGACCGCGCTGATCTATGCGCCTCCTTTCAAGCCTCAATTGTTGCGGTGCTGATCGAAAAATCCCGACGGGCGCTGAACGCCTGCGGTGACGTAACCGCCTTCACCGTCGCAGGCGGCGTTGCTGCCAATCAGGCGATCCGAAAGGGGCTAGAAGGCGTGGCCGAGGGCGCAGGCGTGCCCCTCCTTGCGCCACCACTTAACCTTTGCACCGACAATGGCGCCATGATCGCATGGGCGGGCTTGGAAGCCCTCGCTGCCGGAGCGCCCCTATCCCAAAACTTCGCCGCTAGACCCCGCTGGCCGCTTGACCAAAACGCGGCCCCCATGATCGGCTCGGGCAAAAAAGGAGCAAAAGCATGATCGGAGTTATCGGGGGCGGCGCATTTGGCACGGCTCTGGCCATCGCCCTTTCCTCGGACGGAACCGATGTGCGCCTCTGGATGCGTGAAGGTGCTGAGACCGTGCAAAACGCGCGCCAGAACGCAAAACGCCTGCCAGATATCACCTTGCCTGAGGCGCTCAGGGTCACGGATCAATTGAGCGATTTGAACGGGGCCGAGGCGCTTCTACTGGCCCTTCCCGCACAACAAACCGCCAACTTTCTAGCCGAGAACCTCACCAAACTGCCCGATGTTCCGCTGGTGCTCTGTGCCAAAGGGATCACCTTGGATCAGATGAAACTCCAGTCCGATCTGATCACTGACGCCCGCCCCACTGCCGTCCTCACCGGCCCCGGTTTCGCCGGAGAAATCGCCTCCGGCCTACCAACCGCCCTGACCTTGGCCTCCAAAGATCGGGGGCTTGAGGCGCTGCAATTGCTCTTGTCGCGCCCCAAACTGCGCCTTTATCGCAGCGAGGACATCATCGGCGCGCAACTGGGGGGAGCCCTCAAGAACGTCATCGCCATAGCCGCGGGCATCGTCATGGGCTCAGGCCTTGGGGAAAGTGCCCGCGCCGCCGTGGTCACGCGGGGCTTTGCCGAAATGTGCCGCTTGGCCCAAGCCATGGGCGCAGAGCAGACAACCCTCACGGGCCTCTCGGGGCTTGGCGATCTGATGCTAAGCTGTGCGTCTGCCAAATCGCGCAACTTCGCCTTCGGGCAGGCCTTGGGGCAGGGGGCAACTGGCCCCGATCAAACCACCGAAGGCATTGCCACCGCCAAAGCCACCGTAAGGCTCGCCCAATCCCACGGTGTGGACATGCCCGTGGCGCAAGCCGTGGCGGGGGTTCTGGACGGGGCCTCCATCAGCACGGTCATGGAGCGCCTTTTGTCCCGCCCGCTTCGCGCCGAATAAACCAAAGGAGACATCCCATGCAGTATTGGCTTTTCAAATCCGAACCAAACTCCTGGTCGTGGGACGATCAAATGGCCAAAGGCGAGGCTGGCGAGGAATGGGATGGTGTGCGCAACTACCAAGCCCGCAACCACATGCGCGCCATGCAGCTCGGCGATCTTGGCTTCTTTTATCACTCCGTGGATGAAAAGCGGATTGTGGGTGTGGTGGAGATCTGCGCTCTGGCCCATCCCGACAGCAAAACCGATGATCCTCGCTGGGAGTGTGTGGACATCAAAGCGGTCGGCGCCATGCCCAATCCCGTGACTTTGGATATGTGTAAATCCGATGAGCGCCTCAAAGACATGGTGCTGGTTAACAATATGCGCCTGTCCGTCCAGCCGGTCACACCCGAAGAATGGGCGGTGATTTGTGAATTGGGCGGATTTCCGAAAGAAAGTTGATGTTTCCCTCCGCTGTCGTAATCTGAACGCGGGAACAAGATGGAGGGAGACCAATGGGAATTTTAGCAGTTTTAGCCGCCGCAGTTGCCAGCTACGCATTCGGAGCCATCTGGTACATGCTCCTATCCAAGCCGTGGATGGCCGCCGCTGGACTTACCGAGGACACGATTAATCAGAAAAATCCGGTGCCATATATCGTCGCCTTTGTGATGTGCGTCCTTGTCGCCGGAATGATGCGTCACATCTTTGGAATGTCAGGTGTGGAGACAGTTTGGGAAGGGATCGTTAGCGGCTTTGGACTTGGCCTGTTTATAGCGACACCTTGGCTCGCAACCTGTTATGGGTTTTCGCAGCGTCCGCTTAAGCTGACTTTGATTGATGGAACTTATGCAACGATGGGATGCACCATTATGGGTGCCGTCTTAATGCTGCTTTAGAGCATCTCGCCTAAAACAATTTGAGCCATGACCTGCCACACCTTCGGTGCTTTCGGGACATTCGCGTTACGATTGGATCAGGTCAAAGGCAGGATGCTTTAATCGAAGTTGCTGTAACCAGACATAATTATTGCGGGGAATTCCGCACCAAGAATTCCCCGCAACCCCACTTCCGGCCCCACCAGGCCGGTCGCTCCCATGCGTCGCTGTCAATGCGCGAAACACGAAACTCAATGTAGTTGGAAATCTTTGATGCGGTTCTCCGCGTCGAGGTCCAATATGCATTTCCCTCGCGAAAACGCAAGTTTTAAGTCATTAAAATATATAGATAAAACGCCGTAATCCCTTAAGAATTGCGCAAGATATATGAAGCAAAAATGAAGCGCAGATCGCGCCTCAAAACACCCTCTCCAAGCCCGATCAGATCACGGGCAGTTCGCCACATCTTCAAATGCCTCAATAACACAAGCGCCCGGAAGCGCCTCTGCATCAGGGCTTATCGCAAAGATCGCAAAGCTATCTGCATTTGGAAAGGCGCTGTCGAGCCGCGCGGTCAAAGTCTCTGGCGTCACGGCCTCGTAATACGTGTCGATTTTGGGCACAACGGTTGGATCATTTCCGTCCAGTATCGCCTCCATGATGGCGCGGGCTGACACATCGACAAATGCGATGCTCTCATTGGCACTGGAAACAAAACGCTCTTTCATCTCCCCCAAACCCGTCAGATCCGGCTTCTCCTTAAAGGCGGCATAAGCGTCGAGAGTGGCGTCTCGCACCTCGCCAAGCTTGTCGGTATCCACCTCGCCAAACATGAAAAACGGCCTTAGGCCACGGGCGTAATTGGTGACACCTGCCTGAAACCCGTAAGAGGCCCTGAGGTCCGTGCGAATTGCCTGAAACAAAGGACCATTGGCATCGCTCATCAAAGCGCTTGCAAGGATATCCTCAAACTCGCCCCCTTCTGATCTTGGCGGCATTTTGGACAGGAACCCGATGGCTGACTTTTCAGCATCCGGAAGATGCAAAAGAACGGTTTGTGGCTTGATGTTTGCAATTCGTGGCGCAGGGGGGCGCGCCTCGCCTTGGGGCAGGCCGCTTAGAAGATCGTCAATGATCTGGCCTGCATCCTCGGGGGACACAGCGCCTGTGACTACCACGGTCAGGCCGGATTTGGTGAAGGTTTCCGCGTGCCACGCCGCCACATCATCGCGCGTGATCGCTTTAATGGCATCCAGATCATTGAGGCTCAGATAATCATTAAGAGGTGTGTCGCCGACGCTTGCCAACCGCGCCGCATTCCACATTTTCGTCGTGCTAAGCGCCTGCGATGCCCCGACGTTCTCTAGAAACCCCTGTTTGGTGCGCTCCATCCATTGTTCGTTCAACTGGGGCGTCACCAGCATCTCATTGGCAATTTCAACTGTTCGCTCAATATGATCCTTGGGAAAGGACAACTCGCCAAATACATGATCTGCTGAGGACACTAGGAAACCTTGCGCATTGGAGCTGTCGAAAATCTCCAACACATCCTGTGGCTTCAACTCAGCCGTGCCTCCGCTCAAGATCAGCTCCGAGCCTATGTAGGGCACCGACTGGTTGCGCCCCTCCGTCATCGGCCATTCGGTGGGCCAAGCCACGCGCACTGTTATGTCCGTCACGCCTTTCTCATAGATGGGCATGAAGTGGAACGCTTGGCCTGCCGGAGAGGAGAGCGAGACAACCTCGCGATTGCCCTCCTTGCTTTGCTGATCACAAGCGACAAGGGCGAAGAGGGTAAGGGCAAGAATAACGCGCAACATGATGGGCTCCGTATAAAGGGTGTTAGGGGAGGCGGGCGCGTCGGATCACAACACGCCCTTCGCTTGATAGGGTTTCAAGGAGGGCGCTGACGTCCTCGTATTCAAGCTCAGTGACCACTTTTAGGTCAGAGGAATGGCCTCTTGGGGCTCGTCTTAAAGCGACGTGATGGATCAGCCCGCTCCGGTTGTAGGCGGGCTTGTCGTCGGTATCTTCAATATCCTCAAGCAGCCGCTCTTTTATCTTGTCGAAGGTCTCAACCGGAATGCCGGTCTCGAATATCTCCGCCAATGTCGCTTCAAAGGCCGTTTGCAGCTCCATCAGATCAACGCCCACATCCGGTCTGGCCGAAAAGCTGAGGCGCAGATGGTCGGGGGCTTGCTCAAACAGGTCCACATCAAAGCTGGCGGCGATGAAGTTATCAAACCGTAAAGGCGTGGCGATCCCACCCGGAAGCGTGCTGTCGATAATATCGTCCAACACCCATAAGGCAGCCGAGGTTTTGGGGGAGATGGGGCCATCGGGCAAAGCCACAATCTTCTCATAAAACAACCGCTCGGCCGAAAGCTTTGGCGCGTTTATATCCCGCTCATCGCGCAAAGGGGCCGTTGGGATGGATGGAATAGGGGTGACAGGACGCGGCTCTGCGCGCTCAAGTTTCGCGATCTCGCGCCGCAACGCGGAGGCCTTCATTTTCCCATGGGCAACAAGCACCATATTGGACAGCTGGTGGGTCTCTTCATGCAAAGCGGCGGCGATGTCGTTGGTATAGCCCGCAATACTCTCAGGCGTGCCAATGACCGCGCGGCCCATGGGGGAGCCCTCAAACAGAACGCTCTCTATCTCACGGTGGATCGGATAGAGCACATTTTCCCCGACCCGTTGGGCATACTCGCGCATCACAATGCCCCGCTCTTGGGCGATAAAGGCCGGGCTCAACGGATAGGGTTTTGACGTGGACACAAGCCGTCGCAGGTTCTTGGCCAAATCCTCAGACGGGCCGGAAACAAAATACCCCGTCGCCAATCGCGAGGTCCAAGCGTTGGAATGACGCGAACTCGAAGCGTCCTTCACGACCAACTGGTTGAGCCATGCCAGATGCTCCACATAATGGGCCAAGCCTTCGGGGCCATCATGATCCACCTCACCGGCCTGAACGATCACTTGGAGGAAATCGAAATCCGCCGCGTCATCCTCAATCAGATAGGCGGCACGAAAGGGACCGGGATCAAGAGTGACAAAATCCGTTGCAGGCGCAAACCAGAACCGTCCGGCAATTGCGGCGAAAAGAACAAGTAATCCAAAAAGTGATAATTTAAAAAACTTGGGCACACTTCAAGTTAACGCAAAGTCACCCTGAGGTTAAAGTCTCTATTTAAAGCCAGCTAGACTTGAGCGATTAAGCGCGAATGAGCGCCATGCCTCAAGGGTTGGAAAAACGACCGCAAAGGTATGGTATCCCTGACCTTCACCCGAACGCCCGCAGAAAAGTCTCAAAAAGGCCGTTCGCGAAACTGAAATTCCCCGCCGAAACCAAAGGTTAACGGGGCATAGTTGTTGACTCCGTTTCTCAAAAGCAAATACCTTGGTTCGGAACACGAAGGAGCGATTCCGAATGAGCGAGAAAACACTAACCCGCATGGATCTCAGTGAAGCGGTCTTTCGCGAGGTTGGCCTGTCACGCAATGAGTCCTCGGACCTTGTCGAAGGCATTCTGAAGCATTTGTCCGACGCATTGGTACAAGGCGATAGCGTTAAGATCTCATCTTTTGGAACGTTTTCAGTACGTTCCAAGACCGCTCGCGTTGGGCGCAACCCGAAAACCGGTGAAGAGGTGCCAATTACGCCCCGCCGTGTCCTATCCTTCCGACCATCCCATCTGATGAAAGACCGCGTGAACTCGGGAAACATTAGATAAGCCTGAAACGGGCACAGACTTGGGACGAACATGGTTGAGAAATCTCCGAATGCATTCAGGACGATTAGTGAAGTTTCCGACGCTTTGGAGGTGCCAGCCCACGTCCTTCGGTTTTGGGAAAGCAAGTTCAGCCAGATAAAACCGGTAAAACGGGGTGGCGGGCGTCGTTACTATCGCCCCACCGATCTTGACCTGATCCGCGGTATTCGCGATCTCCTTTACACTGACGGGCTCACCATCAAAGGCGTGCAGCAGGTGTTGCGCGAACATGGTGTGCGTCATGTCATGGAATTGGGCGCAGTTGAAGCGGGCGCAGCCTCCAAGGTGAAAGAAGACAAGCTTTGGGAAGAGCCAAAGGGGACGCAGCTTGAGCAGCCCCAATCCCAACCTCAAGAGCCTGTCAGCAAGCCGGACCCTGAAAAGACCTCGGGAATGCTGTTTGAGTTTGCCGAAGGCACAGAGCCGGCACCCCAAAAGGAAGTTGTAACTCCGGTCAAAGCCAAGCGCGCTCCGGTTCCGGCCGCTCCTGAATGTGACAGAGGCATACGCTCTTTGTTTGATGATCCAGCACCTTCCATGGTGGAAGCGCAGCCCCTTGACGACGCCGCGATGATCGCGAGTACCACCGACAGTGGCATCGACAAAAAGGCCGAGATTGCCCGTGTGTTGGGGAAGATGGAGCAACTTCGCGACAAGATGAAACGCCAGTAGCGCTTGCACGTGATTTTTCAGTCGCTATATAGGCGCAAAGTCGGGCTATGGCGCAGCTTGGTAGCGCGTTCGTCTGGGGGACGAAAGGTCGTGAGTTCGAATCTCGCTAGCCCGACCAAACTCCATTTCATTTCAGGACCAAGATGACCATCGGCGCGCTTCCCTCTCAGACCTTGCGACAGATGATCCAATCAGGCGCGATCACCTCTGACGTCGCGGTGACCGACGCGCAAATCCAACCGGCCTCTCTTGATCTGCGACTGGGGCATAAGGCGTGGCGGGTGCGCGCCTCCTTCCTGTCTGGCAAGGACCGCACGGTTGAGGAGCGGATTGCCGATTTCCATATGCATGAGTTCTCCCTTGAGGGCGGCGCTGTTTTGGAAAAAGGCTGCGTCTATGTGATCCCTTTGATGGAAGCACTGGCACTGGCCCCTGAGATTGCAGGGGCGGCGAGTGCCAAAAGCTCCATTGGCCGTCTTGATCTTTTCACCCGTTTGATCACCGATCAGGGCGACGAGTTTGACCGGATCAAATCCGGCTATAAAGGCCCGCTTTATGCGGAGGTCTCCCCGCGCTCTTTCTCTGTGGTGGTCCATCCGGGGCTTTGTCTCAATCAAGTGGTCTTCCGCAATGGCGACGGGCGTTTGGGCGACGCGGCTCTGCGCGATCTCCATGCCGAGGTGCAACTGGTCAACGGGGATGCCCATATCGACGAGGGCTTGGGCTTTTCAGTTGATCTTACCCCCAACGGGGAGGGCATTGTCGGGTATCGTGCCAAGCCCCATACTGATCTGATCGACTTGACCAAGCTGAACCATTACCAGCCCGCCGATTACTGGGAGCCGGTGCGCCCGCAAAACGGAGCACTCATTCTTGATCCGGGGGCCTTTTATATTCTGGTCAGCCGCGAGGCCGTCCATGTGCCACCGGATTATGCAGCCGAAATGGCGCCCTATGTGGCTATGGTCGGAGAGTTCCGCGTCCATTACGCAGGCTTCTTCGACCCCGGCTTTGGCCATGTGCCCGCAGGTGGTCACGGCAGTCGCGGTGTTCTGGAAGTGCGCTGCCATGAGGCGCCCTTCGTGCTCGAACACGGGCAAATCGTGGGTCGCCTGGTCTATGAGCATATGACCGAGACGCCGGACATCCTTTATGGGATTGATCTGAAATCGAACTATCAAGGGCAGGGGCTGAAGTTGTCCAAGCATTTCAAATCAGCCTAGGTCCTCTTGACCCAAAACGCCCAGCCGTTAAGGCTTAAGAGCAATTGATAAACAAAGACAGGTGCATACCATGAGCGGTAAAATGACAGGCAAACGCGGGCTGGTCCTCGGCGTGGCCAACGACAAATCCATCGCTTGGGGCATTGCCCGTCAACTGGCCGAAGAGGGCGCGGAACTGGCCTTCACCTATCAGGGCGAAGCTTTTGGAAAACGCGTGGCACCCTTGGCTGAAAGCGTCGGCGCATCCATCATGATCGACGCGGACGTGCAAGACGACGCCTCCCTTGATACCGTGTTCAAAACCATCGAGGATCAATGGGGCACGCTCGATTTCCTCGTCCATGCCATCGCATTCGCCGAGAAAGAGGAGCTCACGGGCCGTTTCTCCGACACTTCCCGCGCAGGCTTCCAAAAGGCGCTTGATATCTCCTGTTATTCCTTCATCGACGTGGCCTCCCGCGCGGCCAAACTGATGCCCGAGGGCGGCTCCATCGCCACCGTCACCTATCGCGGGGCGCATTACGTCCAACCCTATTACAACGTCATGGGCGTGGCCAAAGCGGCACTAGAATCCGCCACCAAATACTTGGCCGCCGACCTTGGCCCACAAGGCATCCGCGTCAACGCGATCTCACCGGGCCCCATGCGCACTCTGGCAGGGGCCGCCATCGGAGGCGCGCGCAAAGTCTACCGCACCACCCAAGACAACGCCCCCTTGGGCGCAAACGCGACCCTAGAAGCGGTGGGCGGAACAGCCGTCTACCTGCTCTCGGACCTAGGCGCCTGCACCACGGGCGAGGTCATCTACGTGGACGGCGGCTATCACATCTTGGGCATGGCGAAAGAAGAGAACCTGTGAACCTGCCCCAAGGCTTCGGCTTTACACTCTTTCTGGTCGGGATCGTCTCCTACCTCTGCTACAAATGCCTTGAGGGCGGCTTTGCCCCCAACACAGGCGAAAACGCCCAAACCAACATCACCCCCAAATCGATCCTTCTGGCCATCGCCTCCTTTGGCGCAGGCATCTTCCTGCTCGGCCCGCTTGCAGGTATCGCCATCGTCCTTGGCATCGCCATCCACGAATTCGGCCACGTCGCCGCCTTCCGCTCCATCGGCCATAACGACGCCCGCTTCCGCCTGATCCCGTTTCTGGGCGGCGTGGCGATCTCCAACAAACTGCCCAAAAACCAACTCTCCGAATTCTACATCGCCATCATGGGCCCCGCGATCATGCTGGTCCCGCTGGTAATCTCCGGCGTCTATATCAACACCATCGGCTCACGCGGCACCCTCATCGGTGACTTCGCCGCCCTCATGTTCGTCATCACCGGAGCGATCAACTTCTTCAATCTCCTCCCCCTTTGGCCCCTTGACGGAGGCCGCATCGTGCGTGCCATCACCTTCGGCCTCTCCCCAAAACTCAGCCAAGTGCTCACATTGACCATGAGCGCGGGTCTGGTGCTTTGGGCGCTCTACGCCCAACAACCGCTGATCTTTATCGTCTCTATCTTAGGTTTCTCCGCTGCACGCCACGCAGGTGCGCAATCCCACAAACAACCCGCCATGACCTCCGGCCAAGCCCTAAACGCCACAGCCGCCTATGCGCTCTGCCTCTGGGCCTTCTGGCTGGCAGGTCGTCCGCTGATCGA
>CAZXRG010000014.1:0-15070 GCA_964642935.1 uncultured Rhodobacterales bacterium
GCAATCCGCTCATCCAGCTCTGAAAGTCGCTTTCCGGCATTGTCCTGACGCAGCTTCCAGCCGGACATTTCCTTGGTGATTTCCTGAGCCCGACTGACCCGCGCCTCCGCCTCACGGCGCAAGGCATCCGCAGCCCCGCGGGCCTCCAACATCTCCGCCCGCGCAGTTTCAACCGCCTGCTTCAAACCCTCAAGAGCCTCTCGCCGTTCGGATAGATCACCGACCGTGCCAAGCTCTTTGGTCGCCAGTTCCAAGGCTTCTGTGGCCCCACGCGCTTCTTCATGGCGGCGCTCTTGAAGGTGGACATGGGTCTCCAACTGCCCCTGAAGCATGTTCATATTGGCCTCAGCACGTCCCACCTGACGCATGGTCTCCGTGGCCACCTGATCGGCCTGTTTGCGGGCCGCACGCGCCGACTGCTCTTGGGCGTTAATCGCTGCCAGTTCTGATGCCGCGTTCTGGTGGCCAGTTTGGGCCGCTTCCAAATCGCGCTCAGCCGCTTCCAAAGCTTCGTTCAATTCGGTCAAACGGTTGCGCTGTTGCAAGACCAAAGCCGTGGCTGTGGGCGTATCATCCGCATTGGCGCGAAGTCCGTCCCAGCGCCAAAGGTCGCCTTCAACACTGACCAAACGTTGGCCGGGACGCAAATCCGCCTGCAACCGATCGCCATCCGCCCGCTCAACCAGCCCGATCGCCTGCAGCCGGCGCGCGAGCAAGGGAGGGGCGGAAATGTGCTCTGCGAGACGCGCGCACCCTGACGGCAGAGCGTCGGCATCCGAGTATCCATCCAACGTCGTCCAACCGGCCTTTTGATCCGCACCCACTTCCGGCGCCTTCAAATCATCGGCCAAAGCGGCCCCGAAAGCCGCCTCAAATCCTTTGGCTACCGTGATCCGGTCTAGGATCTGGCTACCCGTGCCCTGATCCCGTGCCAACAATTTCTCAAGCGCTTGAGCCTCGGCCCGCAGGGTCTTCTCAGCCCCTTCCGCACTAGACAAAGCAGCCCGCAATTCGGCCTCTGTCTCTTGTGCGGCACCGCGACCAGCCTCGGCCTCGCTCAGTGCCAGTTCAGCCGCTTTTGCCGCAGCCAAAGCCGCCGTATTCTCAACCGTCACCGCCTCTGCCGCCGCTTGAGCCTCACTCAAACCAGAGCGAGCCTGTGCAACCGCCGCATCCGTCTTGGCCGCCTCATCACGAGCCTTCCGGTCCTGACCTTCCGCCTCTTCAAAGCGCCGCTCAAGGGCATGATGGCGGGCCTCAATGCGGGCCAAATCCTCGGTCGCCTGATCCAACTCGGCTTCCCGACCCGTCAAAGCCTCCCCACGAGCGCGCGCATTATCCCGCGCCTCTTCTTCCCGCGCCTGATGTCCGTCGGAGGCCTTTTCCAAAGCCTCCTTCTCCCAGTTCAACTGGGTCATCATCTCGTCAGCATCACCACCCAGGGCCGCTTCGCGTTCTTTGTCGGACCCCAATTGGGCCACGCGTGCCTTCAAAGTCTCAACGTTCTGCTGAGCCCTTGTCTCTTCATCGTCAATCGTGTCGCGCTCGACCAATAGCCTTTGAAGAACGGCTGAGGCGATGGTCTCCTCCTCGCGCAATGGCGGGAGTTTGGTGATCATCTCATCGCGTGCCCGCGCCGCCTTTGAGGACTCCGCCTCCGAACCACCCGCTTTGCTCGTCGCCTCCACCAAAGCTGCTTCCGCCTGCTGGCTGACCAACTGCGCCTCGGCCCAACGGCGGAATAACAAGGCGGCCTCAGAACTGCGCAGCTCCTCTGCAATCTCGCGATACCGCGCCGCTTGCTTGGCTTGCCGCGCCAATGTGTTCAGCTGCGACGCCAATTGCTCCAGAACATCTTCGACCCGCGCCAGATTGGTCTCGGTGCCATTGAGCTTCAACTCCGCCTCATGGCGACGCTGATAAAGGCCCGAAATACCGGCCGCTTCTTCCAGCACCCGACGGCGTGCTTTCGGCTTGGCGTTAACCAATTCAGAAATTTGTCCCTGACGCACCAAAGCAGGCGAATGGGCACCAGTCGATGCATCCGCAAACAGCATCTGCACATCGCGCGCGCGTGCTTCCTTGCCGGAGACCTTATAGGCCGAGCCTGCCTCCCGCACGATCCGGCGAACCACATCAATATGATCTGTTTGGTTGAACGCCGCAGGAGCCAGACGGTCCGTATTATCCAGTGAAAGCGTCACTTCCGCATAGTTCCGCGCAGGGCGCGTTGAGGCCCCGTTAAAGATCACATCTTCCATGCCGGAGCCGCGCATGGCCTTGGCGCGGTTCTCGCCCATCACCCAGCGAAGCGCTTCCAGAAGATTGGATTTCCCACAGCCGTTCGGCCCGACAACGCCCGTAAGCCCGTCAGAAATAATCAGCTCCGTTGGATCAACGAAACTTTTGAAACCCAACAATCTGAGTTTGGAAAACCGCACGGTGCCTTGATCGCCTTATGATTCTGGTTATTCGAACCAAATTCCGGTCTGAGCGGCATAGAGTCAACGGATTTCCACTTTATGTGGATGAAACGGCGGAGTTATCCACAAGATATTGACCCCCTGTTGATAGTAAGCTTGGATTGTAAGGGGGTATGGGAACACGGTAGACTATATATAGAATGAAGTATTGACCGGAAATTTCCGGTCTCAGGAGCACCTAGATGAAACTTAAGCTGGCAACACTGACCCTTCTCCTTCCTTTAGGGGCGGCCTCACAGGCACTCGCACAATCGGAATATCAGGCCCCCTTATGTGAGGCGGCTCAGACCAACCGTGTGATCGAGTTGGTCTATGACAAGGACGTCTCCAAAGGCTGCCTGCCGCGACTGGTTGATGTGCATCAGGTGGCCGTGGGCAACAACGGCAAGCTCTACATGCACGGCTGGCAGACCCGAGGGTGCACCAAAGGGCGGGACTTTGAAGCCGAGCGGATTTTCCGCTTTGACAAGATCAAATCCATCAAAGTGATCGAGGGTGATTTTGGCCCTCAATCCGAGGTGATCAAGAGCGAAGGCTGGGACGGCTGCATCGGCTCCAACTGCTTTATCAAAGAGAATATCTGCGAATAAAAACCGACCTATCTATCGCTCAATGCAGGCGGTCAGCCGGTGCACAGGGGGTGTACGGCTGGTGCGCCGTCGGTGCGGGCTGGTTTTTGTGGAGATCAGCCTCTATATACGCGGCTTCACCTATTGGAAAATTGCCATGACCACGCCAGTCACACCTGATGTATTGACCATTCCGCGCAAGGATACCGCAAGCGCGACGAACCTCATTGGCCTTACGCGTGACCAGTTGGGCGAGGCTCTACGGGCCATCGACATCCCCGAAAAGCAGATCAAAATGCGCACGGGTCAAATCTGGCAATGGATCTATCACAAGGGCGTTCAGTCCTTTGACGATATGACCAATCTGTCCAAGGATATCCGCGCCAATCTGGCGGGTCTCTACGTGCTTGAGCGCCCCGAAATCGTGACCAAACAGGTCTCTGAGGATGGCACGCGGAAGTATCTTTTGAAGATCGGCGGAGGCCATGAGGTCGAGACCGTTTTCATCCCCGACGCGGATCGCGGAACGCTCTGTATTTCCTCGCAAATCGGCTGCACTTTAACCTGCTCCTTTTGCCATACGGGCACCCAAAAGCTGGTGCGCAATCTGACTCCTGCGGAGATCGTCGGGCAGATTCTGGTCGCCCGTGATGATCTGGAAGAATGGGGCACCCCGCCCGGTGACAAGCGCAAAATCACCAACATTGTGCTCATGGGCATGGGCGAGCCGCTCTATAATACCGACAATGTGCGCGACGCCATGAAGATCGCCATGGACGGGGAGGGGATTGCCCTGTCGCGCCGCCGCATTACGCTCTCGACCTCTGGTGTTGTGCCCGAGATTGTGCGGGCCGGTGAAGAGATCGGCTGCATGCTCGCCATCTCTTTCCACGCCACCACCGACGAGACCCGCGACACATTGGTCCCCATCAATAAACGCTGGAAAATCAATGATTTGCTGGAGGCTTGCCGCAACTGGCCGCGCCTTTCCAATTCCGAGCGGATCACCTTTGAATACGTCATGCTCCACGGGGTGAATGACACGGATGAGGATGCCCATAGGCTGGTGAAACTGATTGAAGGCATTCCGGCCAAGATCAACCTGATCCCGTTCAATCCATGGCCGGGCTCGCCCTACACACGCTCCTCCAACAACCGCATCCGCGCCTTTGCCCAGATCGTTAATGACGCGGGTTACGCAAGCCCGGTGCGCACGCCAAGAGGCGAAGACATTATGGCCGCCTGTGGTCAGTTGAAGTCGGCCACCGAGCGGGGTCGCAAGTCTCGCAAGGAAATCGCGGCAGAGCTTTAATTAACCCATCAAGTCCCACATAAGTAAAAAGTGATTTGCGTGGGCCAGAGCAATATTTTAACACAATTCTGCAATAGAAATGAGCGCGACAGACGTTCAATTGATCGAGGCATTGAAATGAATATTACGAAAAGCTCGCGACGGGCTTTCCTGCTTGGTGTCTCTGCAATCGCGCTGACCGCTTGTGCGTCAGATGAGAAGATCAAAAACATCTATTATGGCCCCAAGGCCGACGGGATCGTGGTCAGCAAGTCAGAACGTAAAATGTACATCATGACAGGGACCACTGCGATCTCGGTCCATGATGTCGATCTGGGGTTTAACCCTGAGGGTCACAAATTCCGCGAAGGGGATGGAAGAACGCCCGAGGGGCAGTACTTCATCAACCGACGCAATTATAACTCGGCCTATTTCCTGTCGCTCGGCATTTCTTACCCGAACCGCGTAGATGCCGCCCGTGCCCGCGCGGCAGGCGTATCACCGGGGGGTGACATCTTCATCCACGGCGGCCCGCGATACGCAGGCGAAAGTGGGCGAAAAGACTGGACCGCCGGATGCATCTCCGTGACCGATGCGGAAATGGAAAAGATCTATCAGATGGTGCCTGATCGCACGCCGATCTGGATCCAAGCCTGAATCAGGACGATCCAGGCCGCCCGGCTGTGGCGATCATTTGAACCCACCAGATTTTGCCTGTCGGCTCTTGGAACCAGCCAAACCCAATGGATGTGGCACGCGGATCAAGGATGATACCTGCTGCATCTATCTCGACCAGCCAGTTTTGAAGCGTCTCGATATCGCCATCAAAGGACTCAGCGATATTCTCGCCCAGAACCCGCCCCCCATATCCGGCACGCACCGCGCGAGATTGCGGGTTGGAGCGATCAGACCCGAAGTGCCACGCCCGCTGTTGGAGCGCCATATCCCGCGCATGGGTCAAAGCGGCCGAATTCAAAGCCTGACTATAATTCAACTGCCGCAACCCCCGAGACGCCCGCAACGCGTTGATGGCATCCGCATGGCGAAACTGGATGGCAGGGATATCTGCAAGTTCAGAAGAGGACACCACACCAGGCGCACCTGACACATTGGTCGTCCCCATGGGATCGCACGCCGAAAGCGCGATCAAAGCCAGTCCGGCAATAAAAGAAGTTCGACGGTTCATAGTCTGCTCACCTGTCTGTCTTATCATTATCGCTCGTTCTACATCAGAGGATCAAAAAACGTAAGCGCTGCCATAGTTTTGCTCAAAAACATCTGTAACCTAAACTTGAATTGAAGGCGGCGCATGATTTGACTATGCATAGTGCCGAGTTAACCACAGACTTTTGAGTGGAAGTGATATATGCGCCTAAATCGCCGAAATTTTATCCGCCAGTCCGCGGTCGCGTCTGCAACGGGCCTTCTGGCAGGGCCTGCCGCGTCTCAGGTGATCACGCAAGCGACACCGGAACTGACACCCGAGCAGGATCCGTTTTTCGAACCAGCGCGGGTTCGGGTCGATCGCAATATATCGTCCTTCACCACCCATGAGTGGGGTCCTTATTTCGACAATCTGAATAAAGGCGCCATTCTGGTGGATACGTCCACAAGGTCTTTGCACTTCTGGCCGGAAGGCGGGGGGAATTACTGGATTTTCCCGACCTCTGTTCCCATGTCACCGGAATTGACACGTCTGGGCCGCACGACGATCACGCGCAAACGCGACGGACCCGACTGGCGTCCAACACCTAATATGCTCAAACGAGACCCGACCTTGCCGGAATATGTAGGTCCCGGTCCGGACAATCCACTTGGCACACATGCGCTTTATCTCAGTTGGCAATATTACCGTATTCACGGCACCAACGACACGCGCAAGATTGGCCGGATGTCCTCGAATGGCTGCATCGGGCTGTTCAACGAAGACATTGCAACTTTGTTTTCTATGGCAAAAGTTGGCTCGCAAGTGTTGCTTATTTGACGCGAGGATTTCCAGTCGATTGAAATCCCATAAAATCTTTGATTGCAAAGCACTCCTGATGCTGGTTATTTGCAATCACGAGGTAGAACTTTGAGGGTCTGTCGTGCGCATCTTCATGTCACAGCCAGGCTAAGACATAATTTGGAGGAACCAAATATGAAGAAAATCGCACTTACAGCCGCACTCGTTGCATTCGCTGGCACAGCAATGGCCGGTAACCTGGCTCCAATGGCCGCAGATCCTGCGCCAATGGTTGAGATGGTTAAAGAGCCTGCTGGTTCTGGCGCACTCGGCTGGATCATCCCACTTGTTGCTGTTGCAGCCATCGCACTGGCCGCAGACAGCTAAAGAATTCATGGATTGCCATTACGGCAGTTCTTGACCGCCCCACCAAAGGCACAATCAACTGGAGAATATAAGATGAAAAAAGTAGCACTTACAGCCGTACTCGTAGCATTCGCAGGTACAGCAATGGCCGGTAACCTGGCTCCAATGGCCGCAGATCCTGCGCCAATGGTTGAGATGGTTAAAGAGCCTGCTGGTTCTGGCGCTCTGGGTTGGATCATTCCACTCGTAGCAGTTGCTGCCATCGCTTTGGCTGCTGACAGCTAAGTCTTTCGCGCTCCTTTCGGGGCGCATCGAAGATTTTAAAACCGTCGTACCTTTCGGGGTGCGGCGGTTTTTCGTTTTAGGGGCGTGGCTGAAATCAGCACCTCCTAAAAGCAGATAATTGCCCAGAACTCAGCCTCACAGAAATGTGCAAAGACATACCATCGGGTTTGCGTAGGGTGATCCCGCACCCGCAGATTCAATTCAAAAGGATGTCATCCCATGCGCATTTTACTCACCCTTTGCCTTATAATGAGCGGCACGCTCGCGAGCGCTGCTGACCTGATCACCAAACCAAGCCCCCATTCCGTGGCTGTGACCATGGACCGATTGACCGCCGCTGTTGAGAAAGCAGGCGCCAAGGTCTTCGCACGGGTCGATCACGCCAAAGGCGCCATGAACGTCGAGATGGAGCTAAGACCCACGGAGATGCTGATGTTTGGAAACCCCAAGCTCGGCACGCCCGCCTTGCAGGCGGCGCAAACCATCGGGCTAGACCTCCCACTTCGCGTGGTGGCTTACGAGGATGAAGCAGGAAAAGTACATCTGGCCTATCATGCGCCAAAATCTCTGACGGAACACGGCATTTCCGGCGATGCGGAGGTGCTCGCCAAAATGACCGGAGCGCTCGACAAGCTGACGTCGGCGGCTGTTGCAGAGTAGCCCGCGCCCCAAACCTATTGGGTCAAAGGCTCCAGAATATCCAGATTGATCGCAGGCATGGTAGGGCCCACATATTGCTGGCTCTGCCAAACCCGCCCCGTCTTTGCATCCGCCGCATAGAGGTTCTGGAACTGACCCGCCTCGCCCTTGCAAACCTCGGCAATCCCGATCACATCAAAAGGCGTTCCGGCCAGCGAGATTTGCGCCGCCCCGCCCTTGGCAAACGTGCAGTTGTACTGCTCAATCCGCCCCGTCGGACCACCGCCCGCAAAGCGGTATTCACGGGTCACCCCATCAGGCCACGCATTGGGAGGCGTTAGAACCTTCAGCGGATCATTGTCCGAGCTCGTGGCCGAGATCAGATCCGTCCCGAACCCCCGCGTCCCCGTAATCTGGCTTTCCCGCAAGGTCAGCGACTGGCGGAACTTATTGCCATAAACCACATAAGGCGCGTTCTGATGGGTGGGCAGCATGATCGGATAAATGTCCTCGCCGTCCAAATTCATCTGGATCATGGCCACGTTGAACTCGGTGATCTGCTGACGGGTCGGGGTGGCCTTGCCGGAAGGCTCCTCCGGCGCATCCTCCCGCGTCGCCTTGATGCGTTCCCAAACAGCCTTAGCGACCGAGGGCTGATCCTTGGCGCCACTTGTGCAGCCAGCCAGAAAGGCGGCGAGGATAAATGCGGAATATCTCATTGCCAAAACGACGCCCAATTCTCGCTAAGTCGGTTGCGATCAACGGCGCGCACTTGGCTATAAAGACGATTGGAAATATCGAGCCGCGCCCCGTCATCCCGCGCCAGATCGCTAAAGGGCACGGTCAAACTCTGACGGGTCGGGTAGGGCACGGTCCAGCCCAGAGGGATGGTCAGGCGCACGCCCTTGTCAAAGCTTCCGCTGGTCGAGCCACTGGTGTCCGCATTGGTTTCAGTGACATATCCGGCCACCTCCCAACCATTCTCGAACCGACGGGAGAGCGTAACAGTCGCCCCCCAATCCCCCGCCAGATAGCGCCCAGCGTCCACTTGCGCAAACAGCCCGTTCCAGCCTGTATCCCAGTAAATCGAACCATGCCCACTCACGGTGTCATAGCCGTTAAACCCAAGGAAGGAATTCGGGTCGCGCAACTGCGCATAATTGACCTCCAGCCCATAAGCGATCGGGGAATTCACGTCTTTCCAGAGTAACTCGCCCGAGACCCCGCCAAACATCCGCTCAAGATAACCAAGCGAGGCGCGGCCATAGAGGTTCTCCGAAACCTTCGTCACATAATCCGCCGTCAACCGATCCAGAACAGGGGTATCCGACTGGTAAGCGGCCATATTGGAGCGCACCTGCGGCAGTGGACCCGCCATGGTCAAACCATCCTGAAACCCGCCCAGAAGGCTCTGCGACATTTCCCCGTTAAACGAGATATCGCGGGAGACCTGATAGCTAGCGTCCGCTTCCAGTACGACATCAAAATCAAACGACCCGCCACTCAGGCTGAACGGCACCTTGGGTCCTATATTATAGCTCAGGCCTGCCTCAGGTGCCGCCCAAGTGGCGCTTTCAAAGGCCGAAGCATTCTCAATCGACACGCGCTCCCAGCTTTCGGGAACAGCCTCATGGGTATCCACCAAACGCTCCATATCCGAGCGGTTCACCACAACCGTGGCGGTGGGCAGATTGTTCTCCATCATCGTGATACGGAAGGTCTCAACCGAGGGCGGCATGCCAGTTGCCAGCAACCGCGCCGCACGCCCAACCGCCTTTGCAGGGCGATCATGGCGCGTGTTCTCAAGGACAAACTCCACGGATGTTGCATCCAGCATTGCCCCTTTCAAAGCCAGTCCCTCTGCCTCAAACGCCGGAGCCAGCGCCGTCATCAACTGCTCTTTAAGCGCCTCATTCCCCGTCCAAGCAGTCCCGCCTTTGGCGTCACTGGGCCGCGCGGTAAACGGAGGTGGCCCGTTGATCAGATCAGGCGGCGTTCTGGGGATGCGCGGATCAGCGGAGAAACTCACCCGTAGCCCGACCTCACTCCCGCCCATCCAATAGATGCCCCCATCAAGCCCCAAGCCAAGTTGACGCTCCACACCGAAGTTAAACCCGTTGTTGCGGGTGAACTGACCCGACGCGCTCTCCTCACTATAGGCATCCGAAGAATACTCCGCCTTCAGCCGCCAAGGCGTGCCTTTGGGCTGCCATTCCACCCCACCAAACAGGCCAACATCGTCGCCCTTAAAGAAGTTCGCCGCGTTGATCTGCTCTGAGCCTCCCGGCGCATTGGGCCGCGTTCCGCCAAAGGGGTTGTCAAAAGCCCGCTCGCTCCCAAGCCTTCCCCACCCAATGCCACCGGTCAGACGCAGGCCGTCAGAGACCTCCTTACTGGCGACAATATATTCGGATGAATAGACCGCAGACCCCAAAAAGTCCCGCGCCCCGACGGACAGCGAAAACGGCGCCGTCGCCTCATCCAAAAGACTGAACTTGAAATCAAACTGCTGGTCGGAACGATTGAGATTACCCGCACTCCAACCATCAATATTGCTGTATCGAATGGAGCCCTCCAGACGCGGCGCGATCTGGAAATTAACCGTCGCACGGGTCGCATTGCCCACAAACCCATAGGTAAAGGCAATATTACCATCAGCCATGTGATTGGCCGAGGGCATGTCGATCAGCCCGGTATTGCCAAAGGTGTTCAGCGATTGCGCATGGGTCTGGGAACCGATCAGGCTGACCAAAATTGCTAAAACAGTTTTGCGCGTCACGCTCGCCCCCGAGTGCTCTTCTTTTCGGGAAATCTACACCAAGGGGATGACCTGCGCGACCCCTATTTCCTCGGGCAATGGGGCGATGTCTGTCCGCCTAAAAGGCGAACGCCAAAGCTTGCTTATATCATGGGTAGAATAGGGGAGTCGCTTTGGTAACACTGGGGTTATCGTCGCGGCAATGCAGGCAATTGACGTTTGACTAATGTAGAATGAGCGGAGCATATTATTACCAAGAACAGGGCACGGATAGAAAAAGCGCCTGACAGTTGAGGCATGAGGCAGATTAAACCGCCTCTTTGATTGAAATTAGTTTTTACGTCTCAACATTTGTAATCTGAGGATATTTGGTGCGTTCCATGTTGAATTTCAAACGGTGCGTGCTTGGCCCTTAGGGGTCACAAGAGGTAGGAAAAAGAAATGAAGTTATCATTGGGCCTAATGCTCGCGATCTGTTTGGCAGGATTGCAGCTGATCGCAATTTTGATGGTTGTGATGTCCTCCTACTTCACCTCCGAGCGGGTGCTTCTGGATCATGCCCGCTCCCTTCTCAGCGATGTGGCCACCAACACAATCGAGCATTCAAAGGGCTTTCTGAAACCGGCCACCGGTGCCGCCGAATTGGCAACCCGACTGGCGGAAAACGAGATCGTGGCCAGTGACAATCCCGCCTTGCTGGAAAAACTGCTCTTCCAACAGCTTCAAATCGCCCCGCAATTTGCTGGCGTATTTTATGGCGATATTAACGGTAACTTCGTCTATGTGATGAAGACCGACGGGCCGGGCCCGTTTCGCTCCAAGATGATTGATCGCGATGGTGATAATCGGCGCACCGACCTGATCTGGCGTAACGCGAAGTTCGAGATCATGGAAACGCGTCTGGATGAGAGCGACACCTATGATCCTCGCCAACGGCCCTGGTTCCAGAAGGCTCAGGCGGAAGAAAAGCTGATCTGGACCGACCCCTATATTTTCTTCTCCGCCAAAACCCCCGGTATCACGGTGGCCTCTCCGGTGTTTGCCGATGATGGAACCGTAACAGGTGTGATCGGGGTCGATATCGAGATTGATGCGATCTCCGAGTTTCTGTCAAACCTTAAGGTCGGGGAATATGGAAAAGCCCTCATCCTCAACCGCAACGGCGATGTGATCGCGCACCCGAACCCGGATCTTATCAAGACCGAGAACGCGGACGGCACGCTAAGATTTTTAGGCATCGACGAGATTGCCGACCCCATCGCCCGCACCGCATTCGGCGGCCTCAAGCAGGATGGTGAAATCTCGGTCAAGAACGAGGTCTCGTCGCTTTTCGCCTATGAAAACGCCAACTACGTCTCCACGCTCAAACCCATCCTCAATTCCCCGCTCCCTTGGACCATTGCCATCTACGCGCCCGAGAATGACTTCATCGGTGTGATCAAACAAAACCGGGCTCAGAATATTGCCATTGCCGTGGCCGTTGCCGCCCTAACCGGCTTCATCGGCCTTCTTTTGGCCAAGCACATTCACACGCCCATTCGCGCGCTTGCAGAACGGGCCACGCAAATTTCGCGCGGGAACTATGACGCGGATGCGCCCTTTCCAAGAACCTTCAGCGAGTTGGAAAGTGCCAATGAAACGATGACCCAAGAGATCGACAGGCGTCAAAAGGCCGAGTTCGAATACGGGCGCACCTTTGATCTGGCCTCGCGGGGCATGTCTCAAATTCATCCAGAAACCGGTCAGTTCCTGCGCGTGAACCGGAAGCTTTCCGATATGTCCGGCTATGACGTCAACGCGCTTTTGGGCATGTCGATCAAGGACATTTCCCATCCCGATGATCGCGACGATTTCTTTGTCACCCCCACCGAAGGGCTCGGCGGCACGGAGCATCTGCGGGAAAAGCGCATCCTGCACAAAGATGGCTCCGAGGTCTGGGTCATGGTCAACGCCATCCCGATCCAGGACGACACGGGCTCGACCTTGCACACGGTTGTGACGCTTGATGATATAACCGAGGCCAAAGAGGCGGAGGCTCAAATTCGCCACCTCAATCACGATATCAACCATAACGCACGTATGAACACGATGGGGGAAATGGCAGCCGGGATCGCCCATGAGATCAACCAGCCCCTGACCGCGATCACCCAAAACGCCGATGCGGCGCTCCTGACGGCCAAAGCGCAGAGCAAACCCGATCCCGAGCTGGTGACCATCCTGAGCGAGCTGGAAGCCCAAGCGCATCGCGCCGGAGACATCATCCACGCACTTCGTGGCTTTGTGCGCAAAGGCGACCCCTCGAAATCCTCCATCGACCTGCAAGAGCTGATCAAACAGACCGTCAGCCTTGTGGGCGCAGAAGCCAAGGAGCACGGCGTTGAGATAGAGGTGGTCTCCCAGCCCTCCACCTACATATCCGGCACCCGCGTTCAGATTGCGCAAGTTCTGGTCAATCTGTTGCGCAACGCCATTGAGTCCATTTCCATGACCAAGGGCAACAATCGCAGGCTCGTCAAAGTCTGGACGACAGAAATTGACGACGGGACGATTAAACTAAGCGTGCAAGACACCGGACTTGGGATCGAAGAGGGCTTTGACCCGTTCGCCCAATTCGAGACCACCAAGAACGATGGAATGGGGCTCGGTCTGGCAATTTGTCGCGGTATCATGGAAGCCCATGGCGGACAGATTTGGTATGAGGCAAGTGAAGAGAATGAAACACGCTTCTGTTGCGCGTTTCCAATTGAGGTGAAGACATGACGAACGCGGGCGCAAAGGTATTTCTGGTCGATGATGATGAGGCGATCCGCACCTCGCTTTCGCGCGCGTTGAGCATGCGGGGCTTTGAAGTGGAGGCTTTTGAATCCGCGGACGCCTTCCTGTCGCTCTACAATTCCGATCAACCCGGTTGTCTCGTCCTTGATTACGGGATGCCGGATATGAACGGTCTGGAACTACAGGCCAAGCTGATTGAAACCGGCCATGCGATCCCGATTATCTTCATCACCGGCCATGGTGGCATTGCGGAATCCGTGCAGGCCATGAAATCCGGCGCCATAGACTTCCTCGAAAAACCCTTCCGACAGGATGTTTTGGTAGAGCGCATTAATGCGGCCTTTGAGATCGACGCCGCCACACGCGTTGAATCCGGTGCGGTCTCTCAAGCGAGGGCCAGCTTTGAAGGGCTCACAGATCGCGAGCGCGAAATTGCGAGCCTGATCGTCTCCAGACCAGCGGATGCCTCCAGCAAAGAGATCGCAAGGCAGCTCGATATCAGCCCAAGAACTGTCGATCACCACCGTGCGCGCATTCTGGAAAAGATGAATGTGAGGTCCATCGCCGAATTGGTCGATCTTGCAGGCAAAGCTGGTCTTTTGAGCCAATAAAACTTGCATCAAAAGGCGTAGGTAAAATTACCTAGGTAATCACACCAATGTACTGAAACGTTAAAATTTGGCATACATCTTCTTGTGAGCCGGGGACCGGAACTTTGGGGGCAAAGGGCCGGAACGGCGAACGTAGAGTGTGTATTCTGCGTATTAGGTGAACAAAATAACCGGCGTGCTGAGACATCAGCTTGCCGGTTATTTTCTTTTTGGGGCCTTAAATATGTAGGCCAGATCGCTCCGCCCGTTCAGCTCCGCTCCGGCAAAAGCCCCCGTGGCGCATAGCGCATCACCAAAAGCAAAATCAGACCCATCAGGAACAACCGCATATGGGCCACCGCGTCCAAAAGATGCTCTTTCAGCCAATTCCCGTCCGGTAGCGGATAGGTCAGATAATACATCAAATCCGCCCCCCAGGTCTCGGCCTGTATCCAGACAAACCAGATCACAAACCCGCCCAGAACAGCGCCCCAGTTGTTGCCAGAGCCCCCAAGGATCACCATCACCCAAATCAGAAACGTATAGCGCAACGGAATGTAGCTGGTGGGCGTGAACTGCCCGTCCAAAGTGGTCAGCATCGCCCCGCCGATCCCACAAACGGCCGAACCCAGAATAAACACCTGTAAATGCCTTGCAGTCACGTTCTTGCCCATGGCCGAGGCCGCATCGCGATTGTCCCTGATCGCCCGCATCATCCGCCCCCAAGGGGACTTGATGGCCCGCTCGGACAGCCACATGAGGATCGCCAGCACAATCAGGATCAACCCCGTGTAAGACAGCTTCACAACGATAGAAGCAGCCGTCTGTGTCTCCGCCCCCCAAGAGGCCGCAAACTCCTGAAACCGCGTACTCTGGATCAGATCGACCTCGTAAGGCACAGGACGCGGAAGGCCCGCAACATTCTTAACACCTCGGGTCAGCCAATCCTCGTTCTTGAGAATGGCGATAATGATCTCCGAAATCCCAAGCGTCGCAATCGCCAGATAGTCCGAACGCAGCCCCAAGGCCACTTTTCCAACCACCCATGCGGCACCAGCCGCAACAATGCCACCCACGCCCCAAGCCAGAATAATCGGCAATCCAAGCCCGCCCATGAACCCGGCTTGCGCGGGATTAACCCGCTCGATCAGATCAGTGGCCGGATCAAAGAAAATCCGCGCGGTGAAATACCCCGCTAGAACCAGACAGGCTGTCATCCACATGCGCAGATTGCCCGTTAAAACGCGGCGCACCATGATGATAATCCCAACGGTCGCAGCAATCACAAGGCCCGACAGAAGCACCCCAACTCCGCCCACAGACCAAGCCTCGCCCACGGGTTTGGTGGCAATCAGCATGGCTGTCGCAC
>CAZXRG010000014.1:15170-26656 GCA_964642935.1 uncultured Rhodobacterales bacterium
CCCACAGACCAAGCCTCGCCCACGGGTTTGGTGGCAATCAGCATGGCTGTCGCACCTCCCAATGCGGAAAACCCCATGATCCCCACATTAAACAGCCCCGCATAACCCCACTGAATATTCACCCCCAAAGCCATGATGCCGGAGATCAAACAGAGGTTCAGGATCGCAAAGGCCACGTTCCAGCTTTGGAAGATGCCAACGCCTGCAATGGCCAGAAACATAATGCCGAAATAAAGAAAACCGCGCATCTAAAGCACCTTCCCTTTGAATATGCCCGTGGGTCGGATCAGTAGAACCACCACAAGGATCACAAACGAGATGGCGAACTTATATTCGACCGACAGCGCTTGAAGCAGCCCCTCTGGCATGAACCCCAGATAGGTGGCGAACTTCTTGTAGGCGTATGTGATCGTCACCTCGGAAAAAGCGATAATAAACCCACCGGCAATGGCGCCAATGGGCTGCCCGATCCCACCAACCACCGCCGAGGCAAAGATCGGCAGCAGAAGCTGGGCAAACACAAAGGGCTTATAGGACTTATCCAACCCGTAAAGCGTCCCTGCAATTGCCGCCAAGGCCGCTGCAATCAGCCAAGCCACCATGACCACACGATCGGGATTAATCCCCGAGAGAAGCGCTAAATCCTCATTGTCCGAATAGGCTCGCATGGCCTTACCAGTGCGCGATTTGTTGAGAAACCGGAACAGGGCAATCACCACCACAAGGGCCACCACCAGAGTGATCACCTGCGAGGTGCGAATGGCCAAGCCCTCCGACAGCCCCGTCATCTCCTTGAACGCACGCGCCTTGATGATGAACCGCTCTCCATCCCCGAACTGCTGATCATCAGGGCCAATGGTGAAGCGGGTCAGCCCATTATACATGAACATCACACCGACCGAGACGATGGTAAACACCACCGGAGCCGCCCTTTGCTTCCGATAAAACGAATAAACCCATTTGTCGGTCAAAAGCGCGAGCGCACAGGCCAGAAGAATCCCAAACGGTAAAGCCAGCAGAGCCGTCGGGAGCGGTCCAAGCCCAATCCCCACCGACTGAAACGCCCACGTCATCAGGATCGTCCCCATAGCCCCAAACGCCATCATGTCCCCATGGGCGAAATTGGCAAACCTGAGGATGCCATAAATCAACGTCACCCCAAGCGCGCCAAGTGCCAGCTGCGCCCCATAAGTCGCGCCCGGTATCAGAACGAAATTGGTGAACAGAACAAGGGCGTTAAGGATGTCGGTCACTTATCCCTCGTTCTCTCTAAGCTTGCATCGCACGCTCCCGAAGATCTCACACGATGGCCGCCCACCTTCGATTTCCCCCAAATACTCACCCGTCACCACTCTCATTATTCACCCGGCTGCAATACCCCACCGAGGTCGACACCTCCGGCCCTAAAATCCGCGTCTCCGTGAACTCCAGATTGGGCCCCAGATTGCGCGAAATAACCGTGCCTTCCACCCGCTGCTCAATCACCAAACGCCCCAGATCATGCTCGACCGTTATCCGCTGGGTCTGCCCGTCACGCGCCGTCTCCCAGCCATCGGTTGAAGAGAAATCCGCCAGAACCTCACCTTCTGTACCAGCCTCAGGATCACACCCCTGACCGCGGGCACAATAGATCACCACCTGACAGATCAAATCACCCGTGCGCACGTCTTGCGCATGGCTCATGCGCGGCGCCAGTCCGGCCCCAAAGCCAAGCAGCGACAGGCTCACACCAAGTGCCGCAATCCTGAAACATCGGGATATTGTATTGAAATTACGCATCTTAATCTCACCCCCCTAAGAATGATCGTCTAACATCCGGGTTGGCCAGAAGGGCCTCCCCTGTATCCGTGAACCTGTTTCGCCCCTGCACCAGCACAAAACCATGATCCGCGATATTAAGCGCCTGACGCGCGTTTTGCTCCACCATCAGGATCGCAATCCCGGTGGCAGCCACCTCTAAAATTCTATCAAACAACTCATCCATCACAATGGGGGACACCCCCGCCGTGGGCTCGTCGAGCATCAAGAGCTTGGGCTGGGTCATCAGCGCCCGCCCCACAGCCACCTGCTGGCGCTGCCCGCCGGACAGCTCCCCCGCAGGCTGGCGGCGCTTTTCTTTGAGGATCGGGAAGAGGTCAAACACCTGCTCCATGGTCCCCTTAAAATCATCGTCCCGCGTGAAAGCCCCCATCTCAAGGTTCTCCTCCACACTCATGGACACAAACACATTGTTGGTTTGCGGCACAAACCCCATGCCCATCCCAACACGCGCCTGAGGCGTCAGCGAGGTGATATCCTCACCATCCAAAACCACCGAGCCCTCACGCAGCCCCAACATCCCGAACACCGCCTTCATGGCCGTGGATTTACCAGCCCCGTTGGGCCCGACAATCACCGCGATCTCACCCTTTTCAACGGTGATCGAGCAATCATGGAGGATATCTGCACCGCCATAACCACCAGTCATATGGGTGGCCGCCAAAAACGCGCTCACGTGGCCACCTGCTTCTTGTTTTTGAGGCCAGTGCCCAAATAAGCCTCGATCACGCGCTCATCCGACGTGACCTCCTCGGGCGTGCCTTGGGTCAGCACTTTCCCTTCCGCCATAACAATCACCGGATCACACATGCGCCCGATGAAATCCATGTCGTGTTCAATCATGCAAAATGTGTAACCGCGCTCTTCATTGAGACGCTTAATGGCCGTGCCAATGGTGCCCAAAAGCGTGCGGTTCACGCCAGCACCCACCTCATCGAGAAACACGATCTTGGCATCGACCATCATGGTCCGGCCCAGCTCCAACAGCTTCTTTTGACCACCCGACAGGTTTCCCGCCAACTCGTCCGCCACCTGAGGGATTTCAAGAAAGTCGATGACCTCCTCGGCCTTCTCGCGCACAGCCTTTTCCTCAGCACGCACCTGAGCGCCCTTAAACCAAGCATCCCAAAGCCGCTCGCCCGCCTGATCTGACGCGACCATCATCAGGTTCTCGCGCACCGTTAGTGTTGAAAACTCATGGGCAATCTGGAACGTCCGCAAAAGGCCCTTATCGAACAACTGATGCGGCTCAAGACCAGTGATGTCCTCACCGTCCAGATAAATGCGGCCCGCCGTGGGATGATAGGCCCCCGCAATACAGTTAAAAAGCGTCGTCTTCCCCGCCCCATTGGGACCAATCAGACCCGTGATCGAGCCTTCCTTAATCTCAATAGACGCACCGTCCACGGCACGAATACCGCCAAAATGCATGTGAAGGTCGTCAACGCGGATCATAGAATTACCTTAAACGCGAGTGATCCGGCAGCGCTTACCGCCGGACCACTTTATTCGTCGATCTTAGCGGAAGTTAGCGGTGGTGTTCTCCCCACCCTTCACTTCGATCTCGCGGTAGTTACCGGCACTCTCGCCGCCATTTACCAACTCAACCGCAGAGGCACCCACATAGTCGATGTCCTCACCCGCCGCGATCAGCTCAAGCGCTTTACCAAGCTCGCCCGGGAAAATCTCGGTGCCCGGCGCATTGGCCACCATCTCCAGCTTCTCTTTGTAAACCGCAGGGTCCATGGAACCCGCCGCCTGCATCGCCAGAAGGATCAAAGCAGCCCCATCATAGCTTTCAGAGGCAAATGGACCCGCTTTAAAACCAGCCGCTTCTGCCATGCCTGAGAAAACCTCAGCGCCTTTACTGTCCGTACCCGGAACAGTACCGAAAGAGCCGTCTAGATCAGACCCGATCGCCTCTGGCAGACTGTCACCGATCATGCCGTCTGGCAGAACGAATGTGTCAAACGCACCTGAATCAAGGGACGCTTGAATGATGCCCTTACCACCCTGATCAAGATATCCAGCCACGATCAGAACCTGACCACCAGCGGATGCAAGCGCGCCCACCTCAGCGGAATAATCGCCCTTACCATCCTCATGCGGAGCGGAAATGGTCACCTTACCACCAGCCGCTTCAAAGTTGGTCTGAATGCTGTCAGCCAAACCCTTGCCATAGTCATTGTTGGTGTAGGTCATGGCCACTTCAGTGATCCCGCGATCCCCGAGGATTTCCGTCAGAACAACACCCTGACGCGCGTCAGACGGCGCTGTGCGGAAGAACAAGCCATTGTCCTCAACCGTGGTTAGTGCCGGAGACGTAGCCGAAGGCGACACCATTACCATACCATTGGCCAAAGCAACATTTTGCAAAATGGCCGTCGTCACACCGGAACAATCCGCGCCAACAAGCCCGTTCACACCATCAGATGTGATCAAACGCTCCGCCGCCGTTGTCGCCGCCGCCGCATCAACACATGTGCTGTCCGCACGAATAGATGTGACCGTCGCGCCGTCCATCAACTTGCCGCTGTCCGTGACCTCTTTCATGGCCAACTCAGCACCAGCCGCCATATCAGGCGTCAGCGATTCAATGGGGCCAGTGTAGCCAAGAATAACGCCCAGTTTCACCTCGGCTGCATATGCGCCAGAGCTCATCAGAGCCGAAACGGCTGTCGCCAAAAGTAGCTTTTTCATGAGTATCTCCCTTAATCTCAAAAGAATATGGCCGCGATTCTGTGGCCCTAAAAACTATAAAGACAGAAAATCCGCCCAAGTGTCGAGGTTGAAACGAAAATTGGCGTCCAGTTCGCAAGGACGAGAAGGGGGGCGGTTGGGTAAAGCTAAGGTAAACCCCCGTCACTTTCGCTTGAATGGGATAAAATCCCAATTGCCTCGCGCCGCCCAAGCGCGTAAATTCCTCAAACCAATATATTATGGCTCAAATGAACGACGATAGTGACTTCCAGACAGCTTTAGAGCAGGTTCTCCAACCGCTCGCGCGTGCTATGGTCAATCAGTCCACCACAATCGCCCAAGCCACCGAGCTTTTGAAAAAGGCCTATGTCTCCGCCGTTCTTGAAGTGGAACCGGAAGACCCCACCGACAGCCGGATCAGCGTTCTCACAGGCCTCCATCGCAAAGATGTCAAACGCCTGCGCGCCTCCGATCCGCGCCCGCCGCGCCGCCCGATGCTCAATGCCTCCGCCTTGGTGATCGCCGTGTGGTCAACGGCCCCTGAGTTCACCGATGACGCCGGAGCGCCGCTCGCTTTGGATCGCAAGGAGAAGCCCTCCTTTGATGATCTGGTCAAAAAGGCCCGCATTGATGTGCCCTCGACCACGCTCCTCACCGCGCTGTTGGAACAGAACCTCATCACCCAAGAAGAGCCTGATGGCCCCTATGCTCTGACGCGCGGGGATACCACTGGATCAGAGGACCTCAGCCTCAAAATCATGGCATTCGAGAAAAATCTAAGCGCCCATCTGGAAGCGGTCGCCGACAATCTGGCAAGCCACCCATCCCCTCATTTCGAGCGCGGCGCCCATTTCAACCAACTCAGCGAGGCCTCCGTGGCCAAGCTGGAAGCAGAGGCGCGGGTGCAACTGCAAAAGGTGATGAGCGACCTCAACACAATGGCCCTCCAGCTTCAGGATGACGACAATGATCCAGACGCCAAGGGTCGCTTCTCACTGGGCGCATATATTCGTGGACACTCAGACAAGAAACGGGACCAAGACGATGGTTAAGCAGATTGTTGGAACGATCCTGAGCCTTTGCTTCCTGAGCCTCGCCCCTTTGGCCGCCCAAGGTGTGGAGAAGCCCAAAGAGGGCCGCGAAGGCGGTATCATCGGCACAGGAATCGTCGGCATCATCACCGAGCTTGGCAGCATCATCGTCAACGGCCAAAGGGTCACATTCGAAGACGATGCCATGGCGCAATCTCCCGTTGAGGACCGGATGGCCGCAAGCCTGACACCGGGTGAAACCGTCGTCGTGGTCGCCCGCCCGATGGAGGCGGATTGGCAAGCCGACAGCATTCAACTCCACTACCCGATCATCGGGCCCCTAACCTTGGACAAAGGCGCTTTGACGGTTCTGGGCGTTGATCTCGATCTTTCGGACGCAGTGGATGACACGCAACTCATGGCTCCAACCCTAAAGGACGGTGATTGGGTCGCCGTCAGCGGCCTCTGGAAAGGCGACACGCTCATGGTCTCCAAACTGACCGCGATTGAACCCCAAGAGAGCGGCACCCTATCGGGCAGCTACATACCAAGCGCGGCGGATGCGTTCACCATCGGACAAGCTATAATCTCCGGCCTCGATCTGACCCACGTGCAAACGGGCGACAACGTCACGGTCACAGGGACACCGACCCCAAATGGCCTCAACGCTCAAACCGTCAGCATCGGCCTGTTTTCCGCCCCCATGCACAAGATCATCGCGCAAGGATATATGTCCGAGCCCACCGAAGCCGGTCTCTACACCATCCTTGGCAGCGGGGTCGTCTCCTTCACAGACCAACCCCAAATGATCGAAACACAAACCGCCGGAGTATTCTGCATCACCATGGTGGAGGGCGACGGGGTCAACCAGATCACCCCCACGACGACGGGTGCCTGCAACTAAGCGAAAGCGCTCCGATAAAGATCAAACACGCCGTCCTCCCCCTCTTGCACCTCAAGATGGGGCACGCTTTGCGCAATCGCTTTCAAACTGTCGCGATTAAGCGGCTTGCCCACAAAGAAATCCGCCCCCGCCTCAAGCGCCAACAGCCGATCCGCAGGGTCCTCTGATCCGGTTGATATGCCGATCAGAACCTCAGGCCCCACATCCATCTTGCGAATATGCGCCACCCCCTCTGTGCCCTTACAAACCGTCAGATTGAGATCAATCACGATCAAGGTCGTCGCCGGATCAAAGCCAGAGCCCGATTGAACCGCGCCGTACAAATCCTCCACTCCGGTAAAACTGGTCAAAACCGCGCCGATCTTCTGGCGCTCAAAGAAAATACGGGCCATGAAAATCTCGTCGTCACTATCGTCCACCAGATAGATATGTTCGATGCGCGATTGGCCCACTCACCCCACCTTCGCCATGGGAATGGCAATCTCAAACAATGCCCCACCCAAAGCACTATCATGGCAGGTGATCTCCCCCCCATATTGCGCCGTGATCTTCTTGCAGATGGACAGGCCAAGCCCCGTGCCCTCCGTCTCATCCCGACGCCTGAGCCGCCCGAACAGCTCGAAAATTTGCTTGCGGCTCCTCTTGGGAATGCCCTGCCCATTGTCCTCCACCCGCAACACGATAATGCCCCTGCGCGAGACCGAGGAAATCCTGATCTCCGGATCTTGAGCATCGGAATGCTTGAGCGCATTGCCCACCAGATTCTGGAACAATTGAACAAAATGCACCCGCGCGCCTCTGACACTTGGCATCGGCCCACGGGTCACAATGGTCTGTTTCTCCTCAATCGACAGGGCAAGCGCCTCCAGCACCTCATCAACCACCGCGCCTAGATCAACCGAGGCCACCTCCACCTTCGCATCCACCCGCGAATAGGCCAGAAGGCTGTCAATAATTCCCCGAAGCCGCGCCATATTGGTGTTGATCCGCATCAGGATTTCATCACGCCGCGCCCCGTCCGACTGGGTCACAGGATCCAGCAGCAATTGGGTCATATTCTCGATCATGCGCACAGGCTCTTTCATGTCGTGCGAGCACACATAGGAAAACCTGTTCAATTCCTCATTGGAGCGCGACAATTCCTCCAAAAGCGCCTTCAACTCATTGGTGTTATCCGCCACAAGAATAATCGCCCCGATCAAATTGGAACCTTCGGCAAAATTGGGCACGATGGTCAGCGTCGCGTTCATATCCGCCTTATCCACGACCCGCTCGACCTTCTGGCCCGTCTCCAACGCCTGATCGAGCAGCTCCACCACATCCGGTAGGCCCTCAGGGAAATTACAGCCAGAGATATGGGGCAGGGCGGCCAGCGGCGAAATACCGAAAAAGGCCTCTCCGACGCGGCTAAGATTGGTCACATACAGTCCGCGATCCACCACCAAAAGCGGGATCGCGATATTCTCCAGAATGCTGTTAAGGCTCTGGTTCAACGCTCCGATCTGCTGGGAGTTCACCTGCATCTCGTCATTAAACGCCGAAAGCCCCTCGTTGGCCGACCCCAAAGCCTCGATCCGCGCCATAAGCGCTTCATTTTGCGCCCGTAGAGCCTTGTTTGACGCCTCAAGCGCCTCCACCCTTTGCGCATAAGTGTCCTTGGTGGGCTTTTCGGGGATGTCGGGTGTCAGAGTGGGTGTTGAAAAAGTCTCCCGCGCCATAAGGGGTCGCCTTTTTGCTTCTGTCAGACTAAGAAAAACAACTTATGCGTGCATTTGCGTGAATGCAAGCATCCAAATCAGCAGCCCGCTCCCCTCTGTTTCTTCGCCCCAGAGAATGATATCAGGCCGCTGGAACAGACATGTAACCGACCCCAAGGCGCCCATTGATGAGCAAGTTTACCACTGTTGCGGTGATCCAGAACCAAGCCCCCTTTATCGTCGAATGGGTGGCCCATCATCTGGCCGTCGGGGCCACGGATTTCGTCTTCTGCTTTTATGGCTCATCCGATGGCACCGCCAAAGTGATCCGCCGCCTGTCCGCAATGGGCTACGGCGCGCAGGTCAAAATAGCGGTCGAGAATGATGATCCAATCGCAAGTGCACGCGCCCAAGTGAGCGGGCTTGAAGAGGTGCGCGACGCCGATTTGATCACCGTTCTGGACGTCTCCCAATTCATTAACATCCATCATGGCTTCGGAAGTCTCAAAGAGCTGGCAGCCACATTCCCAGACACCAGCACGGCCTTCGCGCTTGAGGTCAGTCGGTTCGGTCTTAACAGCGATCAAGACCCGCTCGACGGCCCCATAACGCGCAATGCCACTCAAAAGGATGCGCAAAGCGACACGGAAACGCTGGTGCTCGCCCGCTCCCTCGCAGACCTGGACGCAAAAGAGCCGACCAAAATCGACCCCGAAACGGCCCAAGTCAATCGCTACATCCGCGACCCTCAGGAGATCGCGCCCGCGTCAACGCTCACAGATGAAAGCATCCACCGCTACGCCACATGGCTTGAGAAATATCAGAGCATTCTCATGGCCGATCGTCGTCTCAGACTGGCCCATGAAAACGGTCAGGGGTGGCACAAGGCCAAGCAATAGGGCGGCGCAAACCGCCCCATTGTCGATGTTCTATTAGTCCTGAGGAATGCGAAGCATCTGCCCCGGATAAATCTTGTCAGGATGGCTCAACATCGGCGTATTGGCCTCGAAAATCTTCTGATAATGTGCGCCATTGCCCAAGTGCTTGGCCGAGATCGCCCAGAGCGTGTCGCCCTTCTCCACCGTGTGGAACACAGGCTCCCGCGCATCAGGCGTGCTGGCAGTGTCTTCAACGGACGCAATACCGTCAATGTTACCAGCGGCCAAAATGATCTTCTCTTTGACCTCTTGGCTCACAGCCGCACCGGACATGACCACCTTGTCGCCCTCAACCTTCAGGTCCAACCCGTCTAGGTCCAAGCCAAGATCGCCAACTTCCTTCTTGATCGCCGCTTCAGCCGCCTCAGGCGCTTCCGCTGCCTCTGCAGAACCGAATACCGACTTGCCCGCGTTTTTTACAAAATTCCAAAGTCCCATTACGATTTCCCCTCGTTTTTATGGATAGGTCGAATCTAAGACGGGTTGGCGCGTATCACAAGCCAGCAACACGCCAACGTCACGTCAAATGAGCGGTAACTCAGTAAGCCTTGGCAATCAAAGCCTGCGTCTTGGTCACCGTGCCCGTGGCAATACAAGGCGCTTCCACACCAGAGGTCTCAAACGGCAGACAACGAATGGTAATGCCCAGAGCATTCAGGGCCTCCTCATCCGCGTCCGAGCCTTCCCAATGCACCAAAGCACAGCCCAAATCGCTCTCGCCTTTGAAATACTCCACCAACTCATCCATGCTGGTCAAATCATCCCGCGTGAGCGACGCCCTGCGATCACTGGCCTCTTTCCAAAGACCTTGCGCATAGGTCTCCAACATCTCAGGCATATTACCCGCCAGAGAATCCAACGGCAGGATCTCTTTGGAGTTTTGCGGATCAATCCGACAGGTCACCTCAGCAGTACCACCCTTCAACTCGCGCGGGCCAATCTCGATGATGTAAGGCACACCCTTCTTGATCCACTCCCAACGCTTGGACCCTGAACTCTCGGAGCGATCATCAAGATGCACACGAATAGGCGCATCATCATAGGATTGCCCCATCAACTCATCACAAAGCTTCTGGGTGGCCTCGCGCACCGCATCCGCCGTGTCCTCACCGCGGATCGTGGCCATCACCACAACCTGATGGGGCGCCACTTTAGGCGGAAGCCGCAAGCCATCATCATCCCCATGCACCATGATCAAACCACCGATCATCCGCGTGGACACACCCCAAGAGGTCGTGAACGGATGCTCAACGCTCCCGTCCTTGGACTGATAGGTGATGTTGGAGGCACGGCTGAAGTTCTGGCCGAGGAAATGCGAGGTGCCCGCCTGAAGCGCCTTACCATCATACATGATCGCCTCAATGGTCAGCGTGTCATCCGCTCCGGGGAAGCGCTCAAGGGGCGACTTGCGACCGGGTGTCACCGGAAGCAGAACGGCATCGGAGGCCAGCTCCGCATAGACGTTCAGCATGGTCAACGTATGATCACGGGCTTCCTGCTCGTCCACATGCGCCGTGTGCCCCTCCTGCCAGAGAAACTCACTGGTGCGCAAAAACAGCCGGGTCCGCTTCTCCCAACGCACCACATTGGCCCATTGGTTCAGCTTCATGGGCAGATCACGGTAAGACGTGATCCAGCGCGACATAGCATCCCCGAACACCAGCTCGGAGGTCGGGCGGATCACCAGAGGGTTCTCCAAAGGCCCCGCAGGTGTCAGCTCACCATCAACCATCTCAAGACGGCCATGGGTGACCACGGCCATCTCCTTGGCAAAGCCCTCCACATGAGCCGCTTCTTTCTTTACCAAATCCAAAGGCAGAAACAGCGGGAAGTAACAATTGTCGTGACCAGTACGCTTAATCTCGTCATCAAGACGGCGCTGGATCAGCTCCCAAATGCGATAGCCCCAAGGCTTGATGATCATGCACCCGCGCACACCGGAATGCTCGGCCAGATCAGCCTCGCTCACCACATCCTGATACCATAATGGAAAATTCGTGTCTCGAGAGTGTTTTAACGCATTCCGCATTATCTATGGCCTCTTTTTGCTGTCTTTAGAGCATCGCTTCAGTTTGTTGGAAGCATGACTAGTCGCAACTTAAACCCGTTGCAAACCCGATTCTAAGCTTCACTCCGCTGCAATCCGCCCGTCGGTGAATTGAAGCCGCGCCAAATCCGCATAAAGCCCGTCTTCGGCCACCAAAGCGTCATGGGTGCCAGAGGCGATCACGCCCCCCTCACTCAGCACCAAAATCCGGTCCGCCTTTTTCACAGTCGCCAGACGATGGGCAATAATGATCGTCGTGCGCCCTTCTGACAGCGTCTCAACCGCCTGCTGAACCGCCAGTTCCGAGGCCGCATCAAGAGCCGAGGTCGCCTCATCCAGCAACAACACAGG
>CAZXRG010000015.1:0-26553 GCA_964642935.1 uncultured Rhodobacterales bacterium
GGAAGGCATCCTCTTTCATCAGAGCCAGCCGTTCGGAGTTGATCATATTGCGGTTTTCCGCCCCGCCCGGACAATGGAGCGAGACAAAATCGCACTCCGGCAAAAGCGCGTCCAAACTAGGCAGTTGTTGGGCGTTGTAGCGGGCTAAAATCTCAGGATCGACGGGAGAGCGATTAAAGACGAGGATGTCCATGCCAAAGCCGTGATGGGCGCGGCGCGCCATTTCCTGACCTATGCGGCCAAAGCCAACGATGCCAAGGGTCTTGCCCGAGACTTTAGAGCCCATCAGATGTGTCGGGCGCCAACCGGTCCATGCGCCTGATCTGAGTTCTCTTTCGCCGTCCCCTGCACGCCGTGCCACCATGAGCATTAAAGCCATGGCAAGATCGGCGGTGCATTCGGACAAGACGTCGGGCGTATTGGTGATCGCAATGCCCTGTTTGGTGGCCGCGCCCACGTCGATATGGGTGAAGCCCACGCCGTAATTTGCCAGGATCTTGGTGCGGGCTTTGGGGACATCCAGAGCCTCTGCATTGATCTTGTCGGTGACCGTGGGCAGGACCGCATCGAATTTCGCAATGGCGTCTTTGAAATCATCCGCTGACATGGGGCGGTCGGTCCGGTTCAGCTCGACATTATAGTGTTTGGCCAGCTCCTGTTCGACAACCAGAGGCCAGCGGCGGGTGAGGAGTACGTTTGGTTTGGCCATCATGCTGCCTCCAGTACTTTTGCAATTGTTTCGCCAATGACTGCCGGGCTTTCCGCGACGGTGACGCCTGCGGCTGAGAGTATTTCGACCTTTTCAGATGCGCTTTCGCCAAAGGCAGAGATAATAGCACCCGCATGTCCCATGGTGCGCCCTTTAGGGGCTGTCAGACCGGCCACATATGCCACTACGGGCTTGGTAATATTGTCGCGGATATATTCTGCCGCTTCAGCCTCTTGAGGGCCGCCAATCTCGCCGATTAAAGCGATGACATGGGTGTCTTCGTCTTTCTCGAAACGCTCTAGAATGTCTCGAAAGGATGAGCCGTTGATAGGATCGCCGCCAATGCCAACAGAGGTCGAAACGCCAATGCCGCGCTCTTTGAGTTGAGCTGCGGCCTCATATCCCAAAGTGCCCGAGCGGCCAACGATGCCCACGTTTCCTTGCAGGTAGATATGGCCGGGCATAATGCCAAGCAGCGCTTTGCCGGGGCTGATTGTGCCTGCGCAATTTGGTCCGGTGAGAACCATGCGACGGTCTTTTGGATAGCGGTACATGTAGCGTTTTACTCGGATCATGTCTTGTGCGGGGATGCCATCGGTGATGCAGACGCAATAGCGGATGCCCGCATCGGCGGCCTCCATAATGCTGTCAGCGGCAAAGGGAGGGGGGACAAAAACCAAAGAGGCCTCGGCACCGGTTTCAGCGACCGCGTCTTCGACCGTGTCAAACACAGGCACGCCTTCCACCGTTTCGCCCCCCTTGCCGGGGACCACACCAGCGACGACTTGAGTTCCATAATCCAACATGTCTTTGGTGTGAAATCTGGCCATCTTGCCAGTGATACCCTGCACGATAACTTTTGTGTCGCGATCCATTAGAATGCTCATGATACAGCCCTCATTTTTGTGCCTTGTGAAAGGTCGTTTTTCCATGCCCTTACCGCGCGTTCAGCCGCTTCATTTAAAGTGGCGGCGCGGATAATGGGCAGGCCTGATTGTGCCAGAATTTTCTGACCCGCTTCGACATTGGTGCCCGCAAGTCGGACAATGACAGGCACTTCAACCTGCACCTCTTTGAGGGCCTGAACAACGCCTTCGGCAACCCAATCACAGCGGTTGATACCGGCGAAAATGTTCACAAGGATGGCTTGCACATTGGTGTCCGACAGAACCAGCCGGAAGGCTTTTGCCACCCGCTCGGGCGTGGCCCCTCCGCCGATATCGAGAAAGTTGGCAGGCTCCCCGCCCGCCAGTTTGATGGTGTCCATTGTCGCCATCGCAAGGCCCGCACCGTTCACAATGCAGCCGATATTGCCGTCGAGCCCCACGTAGTTGAGACCACGATCCGCCGCTCGGCTCTCTCGCGGGTCCTCTTGGGATTTGTCACGAAGCTCGCTGATTTGCGGGTGGCGAAACAGGGCATTGTCGTCAAAGGTCATCTTTGCATCGAGCGCGATGACGCGGTTGTCAGAGGTGATCACCAGAGGATTGACCTCAACCATTGTGGCGTCCAACTCGGTGAATGCGCGGTAACAGCCTTGCAAGGTGCGCACCATTTGTTGGGTCATGCTTGGATCAATGCCGAGCTTGAAGGCGATCTGGCGGCATTGAAATTCGCGCAGGCCAACGGCAGGTTCCACTGTGGCCCGCACGATGCTGTCGGGCTTTTGGGCTGAGATATCCTCGATTTCCATTCCGCCCTCAGCGCTGGCGACAATCATCACCCGTTGAGAGGTACGGTCCAGAACGAAACCTAAGTAAATCTCACGATCAATGGGAACCGCCGCTTCGACATAGACGCGGTAGATGCCTTTGCCATCCGGTCCGGTTTGATGGGTGACCAGTTTTTGGCCAAACATCCCTTCGGTGGCCTCTTGAATTTCGATGTCGCTTTGGCAAATCTTAACACCGCCCGCTTTACCGCGGCCTCCTGCGTGGATTTGCGCTTTGACGACCCAGCGGTCTCCGCCCAATTCGCGGGCACGGTAAGTTGCCTGCTCGGGGCTGTAGGCCAGAGCACCGTCTGGCACAGCAACCCCGAAATTCGACAGCACTTCCTTGGCTTGATATTCATGAATGTCCATCGTCGCTCCTCCCTGAAGCCAATGGTGGTCTTATTCTGCGGCTATTGACTGCCCGTAGTGACCACTTATTGCGGCATCGACTTGAGCCTGATCAAATTCAGCACCCAGATCGCGCATCGCTTGTCCGAACCGTGCAACAATGTCTTCAATCGCAGTTTGATTGAGCAGGTTCAGGATGCCGATACGCACTTGTACCGGCTCAGAGAGGGTCGGCCAAATCCCGAAGTTTTGGGCGCGGCAATGTTTGACCAGTTCCATTTCGCGACCGGCCATGCTCTCGGGCAGATTTAGCACGATCAGGGACGTCATATTAGAGGTCACGTCACAGCCCATGGCACTGACCGCGTCGCGCAAGACGGCCTCATGGAAGGTGTAATCCTTGGCCCGCTGGGCGACGGTTTGCTGCAGCGTAATCCGCAAGGCCTCATGGAACGCGGCGACCGCGTAGGCGGAATGGGTGCGGTGATAGGTGCCCACCTCTGTATCTTGGCCGTCGATGATCCCCCAGTGGCGTGCCTCTAAAATCGGGTGGTGGACGAAGGTGCGGGTGCCTGTCTTTTTCAATTCCGAGATATAGTGATCGGTGAAGGAAACCGGCGCATAGGTCAGAGGCAGGCAGCAGATGCCCTTTTGCGGACAAGAGGCCCAGCCGTGCACCCCTGCGTAATCATCAATCCGGAAATCTTCCACACCAAGGGAGGAGACCGCATCAACCAGCCCCATCGCGCCGTGCTTTTCACAGGCATCGGAGAAGCCTTGGATGTCATTGACCCGGCCCGAGCCTGTTTCCCAATGTGCCATGGCGGCCCATTTGGGTTTATGCTCGGCCAGAGCGGCCTCGACGATCTCGCCAGTGACGGACTGCCCATGGGGCACGTCGATGAGTGTCACGCTGGCAGGCTGAGGGTCCATGGGGTTTGCTGCCAGCTCTTCGGCTGTTGCGGCTTTCATTCGAACGGTTAAACCGTCAATGCCCGAGAATGTGCCGTTGACGAACATGACCACCTTGTCGCCGGGCATGACCGCGCTGAACATGACATCAAGACCGGACCAGCCTGTGCCAGCCACGCCATATGTGTGCACGTTTGTTGTGCCCATCACCTCGCGCAGCATCTCTTTGCACTCGACCATGCCGCGCAACACCGCAGGGTGCATGTGATCGGCAAGTCCGGCTCCGGCGAAGCGCGCAAGAACCCGCGCGTCTGTGTTGCCAGGCCCGGGGCCAGCTGCGATTGTCTGTGGAATGGTTAACTGGGAATGAATGGTCATGAGTGTTCCTCCGGTCAGAAATTTTATGTCGATAGTGTTGTTAACCATGAAACATAATGAGCTTGGAATTTTGGAAAAGGTTCTTTACTCCTGCTTTTGGGGAGACATATGTATGGGAAATCCCCCACCCTTATAGGTAAGAATGCCATTGTATACTGAATTTTGACCCACCCATAAGGGTAGTTAATTGGAATTAACGAATATGAATCAACCACTTGCCGAAAATGGTGCTCCGATTGATATTATGCTGGCAGACAGCAATCCGCTGGTTTTGTCGGCACTTTCCGAGCTGATCGACCGTGATCCGAGGTTTTCCTTGGTTGCCACCTCTTCCACCGCTGAGGGCTTTTTGGGGACGGTTATGCGGATTCCGGTGAAGATCGGCATTATCAACTGGAACCTTCCGGCGTTGGGCGGGGCCAAACTGATCGAGGTCCTCCGCGATCAGGCCAATGCGCCAAGGATCATCGTTTATGCTGAGGACTCCGGTGATCTACCGCGTCTGGCGATGACAGCGGGCGCTGCCGCTTTTGCAGCCCGCTCAACCTCTGCGGAGACGCTTTTAGAAACCTGCGTTGATGTGGCTGCAGGCAAAATGGTCTTCCCGTTTCTTGATGTTCGCGAGCTGCAATCGGACCCCATTCACCAACTGTCGCGCAAAGAGCGCGTGATCCTTGAGGCGTTGTCCAAAGGTCTCACCAATCGGGAACTGGCCAAGGAGTTGGAGATTTCAATCAACACGGTGAAATTCCATCTGTCCAATTTGTTCGAAAAACTGTCGGTGAAAAACCGGGCGCAAGCGATCGCGTTTTTCTACTCGTCCCGGCTTGCTTTGGAGCAGAAAGACGAGCTTGGTATACCCAAATAGACCGAAAGATGTCTTGACATAATCGGTCTCGCTGAACCTTTCTGGCGCAATATTGTTATCAGCGAGAGAGGTCAAAACCAATGTCATTCCACCCCATCGAGCAGGCCCCCGGCCGTCTCAACCGATCCGAACTTGCGGTTCCCGGAAGTCAGCCGCAAATGTTTGAAAAAGCGGCGAAATCTGATGTTGATGTGATTTTCCTCGACCTTGAAGATGCAGTGGCTCCGGACGAAAAAGAACAGGCCCGCAAGAACATCATCAAAGGGCTGAACGAGGTCGACTGGGGTTCAAAATCCATGTCGATTCGGATCAATGGTTTGGACACGCACTACATGTATCGGGACGTTGTCGACATTGTCGAGCAAGCCGGAGAGCGTCTCGATTTGATCATGATCCCCAAGGTTGGAACTGCGGCAGATGTCTATGCCGTGGACATGATGGTGACCCAGATTGAGGACGCCAAAGGCTACAAGACGCGCATTGGTTTTGAGCACATCATCGAAACCGCTTTGGGCATGCAAAACATCACCGAGATCGCGGGCGCATCCAAGCGCAATGAAAGTCTCCATTTTGGCGTGGCGGATTATGCGGCATCCACCCGTGCGCGCACGACGGTGATCGGGGGTGTGAACGAGAATTATGCGGTGCTTACCGATCCTGATACTGTTGGAAACCGCGAGACCCATTGGGGCGACATGTGGCACTATGCTCTTGCAAAACTGGTGGTCGCGGCACGCGCTAACGGTCTTCGCCCGATTGATGGGCCTTTCGGGGATTTCCAAGACCCGGACGGGTATCGCGCTGCCGCTTTTCGTGCGGCTGTGTTGGGGTGTGAGGGCAAATGGGCGATCCACCCTAGCCAGATTGCATTGGCAAACGAGGTTATGAGCCCGTCTGAGGCCGAAATCACCAAAGCCGAGCGGATCTTGGACGCCATGGCTCAGGCGGAAGCTGAGGGGAAAGGAGCCGTGTCGCTGGACGGCAGATTGATCGACTACGCCTCAATCCGCCAAGCGGAAGTCCTTGTGGAAAAGGCCAAGCAGATATCAGAGGCATAACCGGGATGGATAGGTGGGTGCTTTAGGCTCGCCTATCCGTACCCTCTTCAACGAGCAGCCGTTAAACGTTTGATAGGCGATTGTGTGAGTTGCGAAAAAGTTGATTTTGCCCGTTACTCCCGCTAAGATTGTAAAATTATTGATCATTTAAACCTCGTATTTCGGGGGCTATTCCTTGTGATATCAAGAAAAAGACTTTTTGCTATTCTTTGTCTGGGAGCAATTGTTTTCGGCAAGGTGGCACATGCCGGGACCTCGGATCAGTTTATTCGGATCGCAACAGGTGGTTTTAATGGCGTCTACTACGCGATTGGAACGTCGATCTGTCGTATCATCAACATCGAACAGGCAAGGACCGAGACCCCCTACACGCAACGCAAGCGCTGCGTTGTCCTTCCCACGTCGGGCACGCCTGAAAATCTGAGAATGTTAGGGACACATGCAGATTTCGCGATCGGTCAATCCGATATCGTCTATTCAAACGGAAATGATCAGGACCGCGACGACAGCCTTCGAACCCTGTTTGCGCTACACGATGAGAAGGTCACTATCCTTGTTGCGAAAAATCCAAACGCTCCAGAGATAACGACATCAGCACGTGAGGCATTGAGCGCCAAGGTGGTTTATGCGGGTGCCAAGGACTCTGGCCATTATCATACATTCTCTAAAATTGCCGAGAAGGGGGGTATTGTCCCGCGTCAGGTTTCTCATGGAATTAGTGATGATTTTTCCCTTGGACAGCGCCTGTGCAAACCCGAGACTATTCCCGAAGACCTTTATCTTGATGCAGTTGTTTTGGTCATTGGCTCCCCGTCGGACCCGGTCAGAGAAGTTTTGCAGGATTGTCCGCAAGCCTCGATATTGTCTCCCACGGACCTGCTCAAAGAAGAGGTCTGGGACAGCATTAAGGACAATAGCAAACAGGTCGATATTAACGCCAATGAGGTCTATCCGAATTTCTTTAGCGGCAGTCAAAATTCCATCCCGACATTGGCCGTTACTGCAATGTTGGTAACCCATAGTGAGGTTGATACTGAAAAGGTCGCTTTGGTCTGTGAGGCCGTGAACGCTCATTTTGACGTGTTTGTTGAGGCACACGCTTCCTTGGGTGATCTGACTAAGGACGCGCTGACTTCGCGCCTTCTTGGAATGGAGCAAGATCAACCCCTGATGCGTATTGAGTGTCCAACGGGAAGTTAATCCCGCTTAACTGACGGAGAAAACCACAATGTGGGCCCTTCTGTTTCAAGTGATAAGGCGTTTGGCGGAAGAACCGGTAGGCATTATCTTTGCGCTTTTGGTTTTTTTCGCACTGCGCCTGCCTAGCCAAATATCGGACATGCTTGTCACGATCGTGATCTGTGACGCCAATGGCTGTAATGGACCTCAAGATACGTTGGCCCTGATTGGTTATTGCATCTGCGCGACTGTTTTGGCGAGTTTTGTCTGGTTCTGGCTTAATGCGGTCAACCGCTGTGAATTGGTCATAAGAGGGGGGCGTCTGGAGGATTACATCAGGAAAGATGAAAAAACCCCTGAGGTGTCGTCGATTGATCCTGAGGTGTTATCAAACGAGAAGTTTCCCTATCGAGTGCTGCCCTATCGCATGGCTGCGGCCACGTCGTCTTCAATGGTTTTTTGGTCATCAATGGCTGCGGCGTCAGGCTTGTCGGTGGAAATGTTTATGACCAAAGGAATATGGGCTTTGTTGTTTGATTTCCTGATCCTTGGGTCTCTGGCTCTTGTATTGGGTTATGTCATGGCCGGAATAACTGGCGATGGTCTTGGTCCGCGTAATTCAGACTTCAAAGTGATGTCTCGGCGTCGGCATCTTGATTGGTTGCTTTCGCTACGCCGCCCTCCCTGGCATGGCTTCAACCTACCTGAGAGTTGGCAATATCGTTACCGGTCTCTTTACTTACCCCGTGCCTGCGCCGTTTTAGGCTTTCGCGAAATTGCTTTTTGGGGAATGGTTTTAGTCTCTTTGCTCGGGACTTGGGCCATTGGCAACCTTCGAGCGAAAGACGGATTGGGTGAAGGGAGCCACGGCCCATTATTCTTCCTTTTGTGCCTTCTGATTTCCGTATTTGTTACAAACGTGCTCCGAGAATGGCTGGCCTACCTGAAATTTAAAAAGGATCCGGAACGCCATTTGACCACCCGTCCACTGAACTACAAATATTCCTTAGTTTTTACGGTGGCCCTCGCCACAACCTTGTTCTGCATCATTTGGCTCTTAAAGGGGGAGGGAAGCTTTTCCACTTTGTTTTCCACAGCGCCCAGCGTCATTTTGCTTGCCATGGCTTTTGCGGTCGGCCCATTGGTGATCTTTCTAACCATCCTACGCGACTTTTTTGAGCGTTTGTTTCAGGGAATTGCGTGTCTCCCTATGCTTTTTGGCGCACCCTTCCCGCGACTTGTTCGAGAACCGAGCGGTCGGCCACATACAATCCGCCGTGTAGGGCGCCGCGTGGCGGTTTTAGCCTTTTTGTATTTTCTCTTCAGCGGTTCATTTGAGAGATGGTCTGCTCCGCGTTGTGATGAGGAAAAAGACGAATGTTCGCTTTATATGGTGGACCGGCAAACCGGTCCGGATCCCTTAGCTGTTGCGCGGCCGACCCTGCAGGAGGCGCTTAACAATTGGCATGCGGTGCGGTTCCAAGACTATCCGAACGATAGACCTGTCCCTTTGGTTATCGTTGCGGCTTCGGGCGGAGCAAGCCGCGCTGCGGCTTGGATGCTGACCGTGTTGGAGGACATTGACGCGACAGCGATAGGCGAAACAGCGCCCTCACGTCATATCTTTGCCATCTCTTCGGTATCAGGAGGATCACTGGGTGCAGTTACTTATGCCCTCAACGCCGGTGCCGGGAAGGTTGAAATCGCTCCTCGCCATATCGAGAAACTGGCCCGCGCTGATCTTTTGACGGGAGCGGCGAGTAGATTTGCAGTGGACCTCATGCGCAGGGTCCCTATCTTTGCGCCGATTTTCCGAGACAGAGCCGATCGCAACCATGCCCTTGAACGCGCATTTGAGCAACATTGGCGCAGCGATTGGTCGTTTAACGCAGACATGCTGGATAGGAGCTTCCTGGACGCTCTCAGTCCGAGGCAGACGACTGTGGCAGATCCTCATATGTGCTTGCGAAACTGCCAGCCGCATTTGCTGATCAATGGCGTTGATGTGAAATCGGGCCGGAGAATCCTGACCTCGACAATCGATTTTTCAGGGACAGGCAGCACCATTCCCAACGCGCTCGACTTTTTTGATGAGTTTCGGGGCGACATCAATATCGCTGCCGCTGTCACTAATTCCGCGAGATTTCCACTCGTCTCGCCAGCGGGCCGATATCGGGCACTTGCGAATGTGGGTGGGCGCCGCGATCACAAACAACGCCAGATCATCGATGGCGGGTACTACGAGAACAATGGTATTGAAACGGCAATCGGCGTTATCGATCAGATCGAAGAATTGGCGGCAAATGGCATGCTGGACTTTACGCCGCTGCCAGCGATCCTCTTGATAACCAATTCGGCTGTGGCACCGCCTTCGGCTGCCATGTGCTTAAGTCAACCGACCAATGAATTGTCTGTTTCAGTCGAGATTGAGGACAACCAAATAACATTTGTTGGAAAAGAAGAAGAGAAGGGAATACTTGAGGCCATTGAAGCCAGCAAGGACGGCATATCTACCTCTCAAAGGCGTATGTTTCACATAGAGACTTTGACCTGTGCCGAGGAGAGCGTTCACGGCCTCACCTCGGCAGTTGACCGACAGGGCGAGGGCAGCCGTGTGCCCGAAGCTTTCGCGCCCATAGCCGGCCTTTTTGGGATACGTGACAGTCATGGAACCCAAGCTCTGTTGCAAGCCAGACAGACGCTCTGTCGCGCCCCTGGTTCGTCTGCTCCCGTTCCGTCTACTGAAGACGATCCTTTTGCCTCAAACCGCTTTTTTCACATTGGTCTGCACAAACCTGTGTGCGAAAATCAATCGGCGCCACTGAACTGGGTTCTGAACAAGGATGTGGCTGACTTTCTGACGCGTGTGGCAATTCATGATCCTCATGTTCAGTGGCAAATCATGAAATTTACGCAGTTTCTTAAGACGCCCCCGAACTAGCTGGTCTGTTCATGGAGTGCATTTGAGATCCCGATGCCTTTGATCGATCAATCGCGCTGGATCTTTAAGAGGGCGGCAACCCCTCTCCCAGCATCCTCAAAGGTCAACGCACCTCCGTGCAGTTTTGCAATTGTCGCAACAATCGTAAGCCCCAAGCCGTGCCCATCGATAGTCGCGGTGTTTTCGCCGCGCTTGAAAGGTGCCATGAGCCCCTCCACATCATGGGCCGAATTGTCAGTGCCTTCGTCTTCCACAATTATCGTTGCAATATCCGCGGTTGCTTGCACCTGCACATGCGCGCGTCTGCCGTATTTCAGAGCGTTTTCAATCAGGTTGGTGATCGCCCGCTGCAAGGAAATCGGTCGTGCAAAAACAACAATGTCCCGCTCTGAGGACACAACGCTTTGACCCCGATGGGACATGAAGATCGACCTCCCCCCCTGCAAAATCATATCCTTACTTTGCTCCAAGGTTACGGATTGCCCGACATCTTGGTAATCCGCGACAATTGCATCCACCAGAGACGTCAGGGACAGCCGACGCGGCGCTTCCGCGTTCATTTCAGCGTTCGTATAAGTCAAAACGCTTTCGATAATGCCCGTCATCGTGTCGATGTCGTTTTCAAATTTCTCACGCAAGTCGGGATCTTCGATAAGAGCGGCACGCAGGCGCAAACGGGTGGCAGGCGTCCCCAAGTCGTGGCTGACGCCTGACAGAACAGCGGCACGGCTGGCCAATTGTTCTCGCTCGACCTCCAGATGGTTATTCACGGCCGTTACGATCTCACGAAGTTCTTGAGGACCTGTCGCATCATAACGCAGGGGGCCTCCGATACGGCGGCGATTGCTGAGCTGATACGCGAAAGAGGTGAAATCAGACGACAGGTTCAAAGCGAGTGTAATGAGGGTCCCCACAGACAGAACCGCCAGCAAAACCGCCAACAAACGACGGTCCTTGGGGCTGGCATCACAGCCCCAAATTTCGCTCCCGTTAACGCGCCGCCATGGTGCGTCACCAACCTTTGCGATGACAGTCGGGTCGCTGCAAAATGACGCGAACTTGCGCACCACTGCCCCGGTCGTGCCCGCGGCCGCCTCACCGTCACGGCTGGGCAAATCCGCAATACTGTAGGTAATATCAGGGGATAGAATGGCGAGCGTCACCGGAGCCCCAATGCCATTCGTTGTGAGATCAGCGGAGATCGGAACAATTGTCAGTCGGGACGACGCCGTCGCGCCCTCCACTTGGCGAAACGCCCCCGCGATCGCATGGGCCTGATCCTGATTGGTCAAAGCCTCAATGGTGACACCCATCGGTGGTGCAGAGCCGTATTGCAGGGCATCGTAAAGCTCAATGCCCGCAAGATGTGCCGCATCCAAATGCGCCCGCCAATTCGCGGTTGAGTGCGTCCAAATCCAAACCGAGACGGCCCCTGTCACAAATGCAAAGCCGACCAGGCTGCACACAATAAACCGCAGGGTCGCAAAGCCTCTGTTCACGCGTCCTGCACCTCAACATCAACCGCAAAAACATACCCGACGCCCCGCTCTGTCTTTAAGATGTGCGGCTCTTTGGCGTTCCCCTCAATCTTGTTGCGCAAGCGACCAACCAAGACATCAATGGAGCGCCCCAAAGCCTCGCTGGACTGGGACACCTCTCGCGTGACATCAAGCGAGGCTGCGATCTCCCCACGGGTCAAAGGGATATGCGGGTTGGCAAGCAAGACCTGTAACAAAGCTGTCTCACGGCGCGACAGGCTCACTTGCACGCCGTCTGGTGATATAATCTCTTCGGTCTTGGCGTGATAAATCCAGCCAGCAAAGGAGAACGACTTGGTGTTGCGCCGGTGGACCAATGAGGACGATCTTCGCGCACGCGACAGGACGGCTTTGACCCGTGCCAGCAACAAATCAGGGTTGAACGGTTTTACGATATAATCATCCGCACCCACCGCATAGCCTTCCATGCGTTGGTGATCCGCCGACAGTGCCGACACCATGATGATGGGGACATCTTGCTCGTGTCGCAGCCTGCTGCAAATCTCAAGCCCGTTTTCTTCGCCCAGCATCACATCCAACAAGATCAAATCGATCCGCCCCCCCTCCAGATGGCTTTTCACCTCATGCTCGGAGGCGGCAGGCAAGGCAATGGTTCCGTGCTGGCGCAAAAACTGCGTCATCATCTGACGCATGTCAGAATCATCATCGACAACCAGTATCCGTGGAATTGTCATAGACAGCCTTTCAAGCCTGCAGATGTCCGCAATTTGTGCTCACCTCGCATGCATCTACGTAACACAATGCAACAGATTCGAGGGCAAGGTAACAACGTGTAACGAACTGCGCCACTAATCGATGTTTTGCCCCAAATACGCACCTAGCAACAATTGCAAAGCATGGGTGCTGCGGCCAGACTTCCATCCACAAGCCTCAAAGAGGCAAATATTTCTGGGAGGAAATCTGAAATGAAATCGAGACTATTAGGCGCTGTTTCCAGCATCGCAGTTCTGACATCAACAGTCGCATTCGCCGAGCCACAGGCCGAGGTTCTGCACTATTGGACATCCGGCGGCGAAGCAAAATCTGTCGCAGTCCTGCAAGAAGAATTTGCAGCAGGCGGCGGCACATGGACCGATATGCCAGTGGCAGGCGGTGGCGGTGACGCCGCAGGAACCGCTTTGCGCGCACGGGTTTTGGCAGGCAACGCACCGACAGCCGCCCAAATCAAAGGCCCCGCGATCCAGGAATGGTATGAAGAGGGCGTTTTGGCCGATATCTCTGCCGTTGCAGAAGCCAACAAATGGTCGGAAATCCTGCCAGAAGCCATCGCCGGACACATGCAGTGTGACGGAACTTGGTGTGCGGCCCCCGTCAACGTTCACCGCGTGGATTGGATTTGGGCGAACGCAGAAGTTCTGTCTTCAAACGGCATTGAAATGCCAACCACATGGGACGAGTTCAACGCAGCCGCGACAAAGCTGCAAGCGGCTGGCATCATCCCGCTGGCTCATGGTGGTCAGGCATGGCAGGACGCGACCGTGTTTGAAGCCGTTGCCCTTGGCATTCTTGGCGCTGACGGCTTTCGCAAAGCCTTCGTTGAACTGGACATGGACACCATCAAGTCCGACGACATGATGGCCGTATTTGACCAAATGCGCACGATGCGTGGTTTTGTGGACGGCAACTTCTCTGGCCGCGACTGGAACCTTGCAACAGCCATGGTCATGAACGGCGAAGCCGCATTCCAGATCATGGGTGACTGGGCAAAAGGCGAATTCGTCGCAGCAGGCAAGGCGCCGGGCGAGGACTTCTTATGTGCCTCCACACCGGGTGACGGCTTCCTTTACAACGTCGACAGTTTCGCGATGTTCGAGGTTTCTGGCGAAGACAAGCAAGCCGGTCAGGCACTTTTGGCTGAATTGGTTGTCGGCGAGAGCTTCCAAGAAGTGTTCAACCTGAACAAAGGCTCCATCCCCGTGCGCAACGATGTGTCCTTGGACGCATTTGACAGCTGTGCGATCCTATCCTCCAACGACATGGCTGCAAGTAATGAGGGTGGCTCGTTGCTTCCGTCCTATGCCCATGGCATGGCCCTTCGTGGTGCACAGGCCGGAGCGATCACGGACACTGTAACCGCTCACTTCAACTCCGACATGTCATCTGCGGATGCGGTTGAGATGTTGGCTGATGCGATTACAAATAGCATGTAAAATGCGCTCCTCCTCCCCTGCAATTTTGTGGGGGAGGACATCTAAGGAAGTCTAAAATGACCAAGTGGCTTGAAGAAAACACGCCCAAGTTGGTTTTGGCCCCCTCGTTCATCATTGTCCTGATCTTTGTCTATGGGTTTATTGCATGGACAGCTTGGGTGTCTTTGACGCGGTCGCGGCTTTTGCCAAAATATGAAATCGACGGCTTTATCCAATACACCCGTCTTTTTGACTCCCCCCGATGGGACACGGCATTTACCAACCTGTTTGTCTTCGGGTTCCTGTTCATAGCGATTGCCATGATCCTGGGATTGATCCTCGCGATTTTGCTAGACCAGAACATTCGCACCGAAGGCGCGATCCGGACGATTTATCTCTATCCAATGGCGCTCTCAATGATTGTGACAGGTACAGCTTGGAAATGGATTTTGAACCCCGGTCTTGGCCTTGAGGCCACCGTGCGCGGATGGGGTTTTGAAAACTTCACCTTTGATTGGCTCGTAAACCCCGACATGGCCATTTACACCGTCGTGATTGCCGCGATCTGGCAAAGCTCCGGATTTGTAATGGCCTTGTTTTTAGCAGGTTTACGCTCCGTTGATCAGGAGATCATCAAGGCCGCTCAAGTTGATGGCATCCCCACATGGCGCGTCTACACAGCCATCATCATTCCTGCGATGGCCCCTATTTTTCTATCCGCCTTTATCGTCCTCTCACATCTGGCCATCAAAAGCTTCGATCTGGTCATCGCCCTAACCGGAGGCGGCCCGGGATATGCCACCGATCTCCCGGCCACCTACATGTATACAATGGCGTTTTCGCGCGGCGACATCGGTCAGGCCGCCAGTTCGGCCATGATCATGATGGCGGTCGTATTTACCATTGTCGTGCCTTACCTCTATTCAGAACTGAGGACCAAAGATGACTGATGTATCTTATCTGAGGTCCCAATCAGGCGGTCGCACGGGCAGAATCGCCCTGCGATGGACGCTCTACATCATGCTTGGCCTCTTCGCCCTGTTTTATCTGATGCCCCTCTTTGTCATGGTGACAACATCACTCAAAAGCCTCGATGAAATCCGCACGGGCGATCTGATGTCCCTCCCCCGCGAAGCCACGTTCGAGGCATGGAGGACAGCTTGGTCAACCGCCTGTACCGGCATCCAATGCGAGGGCGTGCGCCCGTTCTTTTGGAACTCTGTGCTGATTGCAATCCCCGCAGTTCTGATCTCCACCTTGGTCGGAGCACTCAACGGCTACGTGGTTGCGCAATGGCGATTCAAAGGCGCGAACCTGTTCTTTGCCCTGATGTTGTTTGGCTGCTTTATTCCTTTCCAAGTCGTCCTGCTGCCAATGGCCCGCATGTTGGGGCTGATGGGGCTTGCGGGCACGATACCGGGACTGATCTTTGTGCACGTCATTTATGGGCTCGGCTTCACAACTCTGTTCTTTCGAAACTACTATGTATCGATCCCCTCTGAACTGACCAAAGCCGCCAAAGTGGATGGTGCGGGGTTTTTCCGCATCTTCTGGTCAATTTTCCTGCCACTCTCCCTGCCGATCATCGTGGTGACCGTCATTTGGCAATTCACCCAAATTTGGAACGACTTCCTGTTTGGCGTGTCTTTCAGCCAAGCAGGCACACAACCCGTGACAGTGGCTCTCAATAACATCGTAAACTCAACCACTGGCGTCAAAGCCTATAATGTGGACATGGCAGCGGCGATCATCGCGGCCCTGCCAACCCTGTTAGTCTATGTCGTTGCTGGCAAATATTTCGTCCGCGGTCTGACCGCTGGCTCCGTGAAAGGATAACCCAATGGCCCCGATCCTCGAAATCAACGCCCTGTTTAAAAGCTACGGGTCCACTGAAATCTTAAAAGACATCCATGTCGCCATTGAACAGGGTGACTTTCTTGTGCTGGTCGGGCCGTCGGGCTGCGGTAAATCCACGCTTTTGAACTGCATCGCAGGGCTTGAGCCCATCACCAAAGGCACGATCAAAATTGCAGGTCAGGACATGACGCGGGTCAATCCCAAAGACCGCGACATTGCCATGGTGTTTCAGTCCTATGCGCTCTACCCCACCATGACAGTGGCCAAAAATATCACCTTCGGAATGAAAGTGCGCGGCGTTGATCAGGTGACCCAAGATGCAAAGCTCAAACATGTGGCCGCACAATTGCAAATCGAACCCCTTTTAAACCGCAAACCCGGCCAGCTTTCAGGCGGTCAGCGCCAGCGGGTGGCCATGGGACGCGCCCTTGTGCGGGATCCCAAACTGTTCCTCTTTGATGAGCCCTTGTCGAACCTAGATGCGAAATTACGCGTTGAAATGCGCACTGAAATTAAGGCTCTGCACCAACGCCTTGGCGCCTCAATGGTCTATGTCACCCATGACCAGATCGAGGCGATGACCTTGGCCACCAAAATCGTTGTGATGAAGGACGGGGTGATCCAGCAAATTGGAACGCCCGCTGAGATTTACAATCACCCCGCCAACCTGTTTGTCGCCGACTTCATGGGCAGTCCCGCCATGAATTTGATCCCCGCCAAGACCAAAGCGAATGGGAGAGGAATTGAGATCGAAATAACCCGCTCCTCGGGCGATCCTATCACCCTAGTTGACACCAAAAACAAAGATCTGCCCGAACATGTCATCTTGGGCCTGCGCCCCGAAGATATTGCCGATGCAGCTCTTCAAACCCGCGAAGGCCGCCAAGAAGCCGATTGCCTCATCGATATCGTAGAGCCAGCAGGCGCAGATACCTTTGCGGTCATGCAATTGGGCGGCGAGCATGTCACAGCCCGCCTTCACGCAGAAACCAGCGCCACCGCAGGCCAAAACCTAAATCTGGCGTTTGATCTAGGTAAAGTCTCTTACTTTGCACCCGAGACCGGCGAACGGCTGAATTGAAACCTTTGCACCGTCAATACTGGCGAATTCCTGAGGTGGCATGTCAGCAATTGGCCGAATATCTGAATCAGCTTGGGGCTTCTGAAATGCCTCAATCGGCGCGGGCGATCAAATTGATCGGACCAGTTAAAATCCAGAACCGCTCTTCGGTCATCCACTCTGACTTGGATAAGGCATTCACCAGCACCGGACTGCGGCCTGTATCAGTCGTACGCCAGTCCGTCTTGTACGGGATATCTTCCCAATCCTCGTCATCTTGGGGCGTAGGATGCTCTTCGTCAGCCACATAGAGTCGAAGAACACCGGGTGAATTATATTGCCACAGGAGCGGCTCGGTGCGGATATTGGCATTACCTTCATAGTATTCCGCCGCGCCAGTACCATCTTTGGAAATGGTTAGGACACATCCCATTATGTCTGTAAAACTCCCTTCCGCCGTTCGCCATTTTCCGATTGGCGGAAGATCAAGGGTCCAGTCATAGGGGTGCGTTTGTGTCATTCATTCGGTATTTCTATTGGATTGGGGTCTATCGCAAGATCATAGACCAGTTCAGCTATCTTTTCACCAGCAAAATAGCCGCCAACCGCAGCTCCGACGTTTCCAAGTGCATTTAAGCCCCAAGCTACAGGGCCAGCAGCATTAGTCGCTCCCGTGACAGAGTTATATGCCACAACTGCAGCGCCAGCACCTGCCCAGCCTCCTCCAACTTTGACCGCTTCGCGAACTTTGTCATCGGCCTGATAGATGCGATACCCATCCGCAGCCGCGCCAGCAACGACGAGGATCCGTCCTCCAACTCTGAAGACACCTTGTAACTTGCCGGCAATTTGACCATTGCGTGCAGCCTGTTCAGCGGCTTCTCGGACTGCCGGTTCTGCCTGGAGGCCTCTGGCTTGGATGATATCGAGAAGCGCAGCTGCACCGCCTTTGACCGAGACAACATTTGGCTTTGATGTGAGCATGAATGTGCCCGAACCACCGCCACGATTGAACGGTCCGTCGGCAGTCTGCACAACACGTCCGATACCACTGGGAGACGCAGCAACTTGTTCGCCGACGTCTGTCCACATCTTACTCTTTGCAATTTGCTCAGTCACGTAATTGATCCTGTTCTGCGCCCGCGTCGATGTGATTGAGCGATTTGGGTGGCGCGCCTGATAATCTTCCGTTGCTACGCGCCGGGCTTCACCCAGATGGCTGTTATAGATGTCCGTTAGTCTAGCTTCATTAAACTCGACGACATTTGCACCTCTGGGGATCTCTATCTTTACAGGTATGTTTACAGTGTCAGCAACCGCGGACCCCACATTTGGGCTGCCAGAGGTCACAAACCACTGCACACCACCCCGCTCCCCGAGATCCGGCCTGAAGGGCGGGCGGCCTTCGGCAACTTCGTTCAAAATGCCAAGTGCTGCCTCCGCAGCGGTGCCGTGACGGCCGGAAACAACATTTGCGAAATTGGGTAAAGCGAACCCAAGTCCTGCAGCTCCGATCTCTCCACTGATGGGCGGTACAGGCCCTGGATTTGGAACAGGTGGAGGCAGTGTCGTACCTGTCGGCGGGGAGGCTGGCGGCGATGGTGGCAAGGTTGTGGGAGGGGTTGTCGCGCTCGGCGGTACAACAGGATTGGGCACTGGGGTTGGCCCAACCGGAGGTATCGTTGTGCCTGTCGGAGGCGCTGGAATTGGACCAGGTCCTGGGACAGGTGTGGGCGACGGGCTTTGAAATTGAGCCAGGGTAATGGAGGAACGCCCCAAAGATTGAGCGTTTGAATTTAAAATTGACCTCATCGCGCGATCTTGGGGGGAATTCGATGTACCAATCCGTGCGGAAAGACGGAAAGAGGATGTTGAACTTGAAGAATTGCTTGGAGGTCTGGCATCTGAACTGGATGCGCCGACCCTTTTCGCTTCGCTCGAACGCGAAACGCTTTTTGCCCCACTTGTCATTAGGGTCTCCATCATAAAGCCAGCAAGACTATACTACACTAGTTCGTTGGAAAATGAAAGCGTTACTGCTGGCAACTCTGCGCTGACGCAATTCATCTTCGGTCCGCCGCCTCAATCTCAACAGGCGCACGCGGTTCCTCACAAACCAAATCCGCAAAACTCACCTCGTGCTCTGCTGCCGCTTCGGTTTTGCGCAAAGCGCGACGCCAAGCGGTCAATTGTGCGAAAGACTTGATCTAGTCCGCTCGTTTCCCACCTAAATTTTCAAAAATTTGAGGCGCAACGTCAAAGCGACTGTCTCCTAAGTCAACAGTCCGCAGAACTTTGACTTTCCCGGAGTGCTCGGCCTCTATCTTATCAAGTGCCAGGTCTGTGAGCGTATTGAGCCGCACCGAATCGACGTGATGTTGCAGTATGCCGGTTTCGCTATTCAACAAGCCCAATTTGATTAAATGTTGGATGACGTCATTCGGTGGCGTTTCACTTATTGGGCGACGCAGTTGCAGGACGATCAGTGCGGCTTCAGCGCTAGGCTTTGGCTTGGCAAATGCGGTTATGTTTCGAGCGCGCTTGATTACAGGGTCATTGATGATTTCCACGTAGCCGTTGAACAATGGGGCAGGGCCATTGATTTTCAAAATCAGGCTTATGACTTCAGCAGAACCGTCTCTTTGCCAGAACTGTTCCATACCTGCGATGGGCGCGTGGGCGCGTGAGGATATGACCAGCTGATCTACGGATATGTGGCCTTTGTCCGTCTCGACCTCAACGCTTGGACCCTTCGCGTCGATCCGTGTCACGCTTTGGTCGAAATGGAAGGTGGCTCCATTGTCGATAAGATGCGCTTGGAGTTTGGCCAAAACATGCGCAATGCCCTGTTTGGGGTAGATGAATGGCAAGTCGCGGTAACGCAGGGCTTCGCTGGCGTTTTTAATCGAGTGTTGAACGCGTTCCAGATTTCCCTTGAGCAAATTTCGTCCGGCAATGCCGCTGTAAAGTGCTATTCGGGCATAGTTCATCGGGAAGCGATGACCTCTCCAAAGCCCGAAGTCCAACCCGCTCTCGACCCGGTGACTTGGTGGGATCAGGGCTTCGAAAACGCGGTTCAAATGCGGGCGGTTTTCGATGAGGTGAACGCCCGTTTCAATATTTTGATGGCCAAGGACCTCAGGGCATTTCCAAGAGCCACCAAGGCTGTTCGCCTCGTCCACAAAGATCAGTTTTTGACCTGCTTTGGCGCGGATCATGCCTTCCAGAAGCATGGGTGGGCCTGTTCCAATCAAAAGCACCTCAGGCGCGCTCATGAAGGCCGAAACCCCCGCAACGCAGTGGTGATGCGATCCAGTTCGTCGTCTGTGATTTGCGCGTAGATTGGCAGAGAAAGTGCAGTCTTGCTCAATTGGTCTGAAACAGGGCATGGCAGTCGATTTTCGGCGTAGTTTTGAAACACCGGTTCGCGATGCAACGGAGTTTCGTAGTGGACACGGGTCGAAATGCCAGCGGCTTTGAGATGGGCCTTCCAAGCATCTCGATCCTCGGTGATGAATATATATTTGTGATAGGCATGGGTGCATTCGGGGTCCCAAGTCAAAACCGTGACCGGCTGATCTGCCAAAACATCATCATAGGCTCTTGCGATGGTCTCGCGTTTGTTGCGCCAAACCTTACTATGGTCGAGCTTTATGTTGAGCACCGCTGCAGTTACTCCGGACATTTGCGAGTTAAAGCCGAGCTGCGCAAAATCAGCTCCCTGCTTTCCATGGTATCTTAAAGAACGGGCCATCGCCGCGATCTCATCGTCATTGGTGACCATCGCGCCGCCTGTACCGGGCGCTCCGAGCACTTTATTTCGATCAAAGCTGAATATCGATGTCTCGCCTAAAGAGCCCGCATGAGTTCCTTTCCACTCGGTCCCAAAGCTTTGCGCAGCGTCTTCAATAAGGATGAGATCGTGATTGTTCGCGAATGCCTTAATCGGACCAGGATCAACATATCCGCCGAATAGGCCGACCCAGAGGATCGCCTTGGTCGCGGGGGTGACCCGCCTTGTGGCGTCTTCAAGGTTCAATGCAAATTGTGGGGACGCAATGTCTGCGAAAACCGGAGACGCGCCGGTGCGCAAAATAGCTGAGGCGGACGCGGCAAAAGAGTAGGCGGGCACCAAGACGTCATCTCCCGGACCAATCCCATGTGCATTCATGGCAAAGAACAGAGCGTCCGTCGCTGAGCCGACAGCGACACAATGTTTGCGGTTTGAAATTTGGGCAATGCGTGCCTCAAATTCATGGACGTCCGGTCCATTTAGGATTTGATTTGTGGCCATGACCCGAGCGATTTCTACAGATAAGATATCTGATAGTTCCTCGTTTTCACGACCCGCTCCGAAGAATGGGATTAGCTCAGCCACGTGTTCCGCCTTCGCTATTTTCGCTATGCTGCCTCGACCGCGGAGGTGATGCTTGGACTGTTATGAGTTTTTCGGATGTGGTCCAAATATTCAGGAATTCCACGCTCTAAAGGCCAAACGGGATGGTAGTCCAGCAGCCTTCTAGCTTTATCAATCGAGAGGCTACCCCGTTTTGGGCGATCCGCATCATCAATGGAGTCGCCACTGGTTTGCAGTCCCGGTTCGACCTTGCGGATGACCTCGACCAGTTCGCTCAAATAACGCGCTTGGCCATAGGTCATATTAAAAATCTCAAATGCCGCCTCTGGTCGGGTTGCTGCTAAGAAAAAGCCTTGAACGATATCCTCGACGTAGGTGAAATCCATGTAGTGGTCGTTGGCGCCAGACACTTTGACAGGCTTCCCGTCGAGGGCGTTTTCGCAAAACTTCTGCACAACGCGCCGATGCTGATCTGTTGGGCCGTAAACGGAAGAAGGGCGCACGACAACCGGCTCGATTTTCGTGGGCGCAAGATAGGCGTGAGTCAGAGTTTCTCCGGCGAGTTTCAATCCGCCATATATATTGAGCGGGTTTTTGGGGCCGTCTTCAGGCATCGGGTCCTGAAGGAAATTGCCATATACCATGGAGGAGGACGCATAGACAAATCGCGATGTCTGCGGCAGGTCTCGCATGATCTCGAGAACATTAATTAATCCGGTCGAAAGAGATGCCGCTGCACTCTCAATGTGTCGCGTGGCTACTGCAACGAGAGGGATTGCTGCGAGATGGATTACACAGTCGGGCTGGTAGTCTTCGAGCAGCCCCCGCAACTTGTTTGGCTCCAATGTGGAGCATCTCTCCAATCGAGCGCCTTTTAAAAGGCAACCCATCCGCACAGAAATATCGGCAGAAATACTAGGTGATGGTGCAGAAGAATAAGAATAGGTGAAGTCATCTATAATAAGAACATCGTGATTGTGTTCAATTAACTTACGGCTCAGTGACGACCCTATTAGTCCGGCCCCGCCGGTTATTGCAAACTTCATTTTAAGCACCCCCAAGTACCTTACTCGTATAGCCTATTTTGGAGATTTGAGATTTGCGAGTCAGTTTTTAACGTTTTTTAAATTTTTTTCAAAGCTGCATCCAATAAAGAACAATTGATTGGGAGGGGCTCTGCTTTGTCTCAGCGCTCGACATTTTTAGAACACTCGTTTTCGCGTTAACAGCACGGGGCTTTATGATTCACGGACATTTACATTTTAGGGTACCGTGCTTACCTTCAAGTCGGCATTCACCTGGGGGTTGATTAGAATATGTTCAGAGTTTTTCTCGCTGTGATTTGTGTTGTTTTTTCAACCACTACTGCCGGTGCCGACCAAACGGGCCCGAGTTCCAGTACATCCAGTCCTGACCAAATCAAAAAATACGTGATTGGGCTATTTGAAACCTCTGGGCGTAACGCATCCGGTAGACCGCCATTATTGACCGCAGAGAATGCCCCCCCCGGAGTGGATTTTGGTAAATCTCGTAAAGACGTTCCGTTTATCAGAATTAACAAGCGCGGGGTTACTCTGGATAATTGGCATATCAGTGGTCTAACGATTTTCGTGAATGCGGACAACTTTACTATTCGCAACAGTTTGATTGATGTTGGCGCGCTCCATACCATTGCAGGAAGGGGCCGGTTGTTTGACATCAACAAAGGCGTTTCAAACATTCTGATTGAGGACAATACATTTTCCGGTTCTCAGGCTCTTGGGGTGGGTGTTTCCTCGGCAATCTTTCAACGGCCGACTGCTGGAACGGACGTCACCATTCGGCGGAACCGATTTAGGTGGTTCGGTGGAGATATTGTCAAAACGGCGGGCGGCGCTCTCGTTGAAGAAAATGTATTTTATGCACAGAGCAATGTTGTTGAGATGCCTTCACCTCCTTGGCAGCTCGGGAAAATGTATCGATTAAATGAGGTCGTACGGTCTAACACAGATCAAAAACACTATATTTCTCTGGTCGCAAATAATGTGGGAAACCCTCTAAAGAGTAAGACGGCGTGGAGATATTACGATCCGCATTACGACGTTACAAATCCGTTTGAGAATGCGACGCCGTCGATATATCGGCGCAATTTGTATCTGATCAATCCAGCCGATCCTCGCATCCCTGTTGCTGAGCGTGGTGTGGCGTTAGGGGGGAATTCGCCGATCTGGATTGCCCAGAACAATCAGGGTGGGAAGTCATCAAGCTACGCTCCTATCCACATTCTGGAGAATGTCGTGTTGGGAATAAATCCGGTTTTTGGAAATCCAGCTGTCGGTGTTTCTGTGTCCGGGCAGAACTGGCCGAATATTTCGGGGAACCATTTTGATGCGAACTCCCAAGGACTTTATACGACCCGTGGGACTGCGAAAAAGGTGAACTGGGGCGTGAATTACGACGCCACCTCGGGACGGGTAATTTTGCCGTAGTATTAGGTCTAATTCGAACAATTTGGTGTGTAGTGCTTAAACACCATAAATCTAGAATTTCTAAAAACAGAACTTTCTATATTTACGGAGATGATGTTTGAACGCTTGATCTCTCTTGGGCCTTGTAAATAGAAGATGGGTTTTGTGAAATAATGTGTGGAATTGTTGGTTGGGTTGGACCACGAGGCGGTGAGGCTTTGCTGAATGCGATGATGGCTTCCATTATTCATCGCGGCCCAGACGGTTCCGGCAGTGTTTTTCTGAATCTTAATGAGGGCCGACATGCTGCATTCGGGCATGTTCGTCTTGCCATTGTAGATGCTGCAACAGGCGGTCAGCCTATGGCCAGTGCGGATGGACATCTTACGCTCTCCTACAATGGAGAGATATATAATTACATCGAACTGCGCGAAGAGCTTCGAGCATTAGGTGCGGTTTTCCACACCAGCTCTGACACGGAGGTCGTGCTGGCGGCTTGGCGGGAGTGGGGCGAAGGCTGTTTGTCTCGATTGCGCGGAATGTTTGCGTTTTCGCTCCATGATGCCCGAAGCGATACGGTCTATCTGGTGCGGGATGCTTTTGGAAAAAAGCCTCTGTTTTATTATCAAACCGATGAGATACTAGTTTTCGGTTCTGAAATTAGCGCCATGTTGGCGCATACGAAAGTTAAGTGCGAACTCGATGAAGCGTCGGTCTATGAATATCTGAGCTGGCGATACGTGCCGGGGCCCAACACCTTTTTTGAGGGTATTAAAAAAGTTGAGCCGGGCTGTGTTTTGAGCTGGCAAGGCAACCAAGTGAAGACCCGCCGGTTCTTTTCTCCGCCTGAAACGCAGGCGTTGCAAACGCAGCCTATAGATCCACTTAAAGAGTTTTCCGAGATATTTGACGAAGCGGTTAAGATCAGAATGCGCTCTGATGTGCCTGTTGGTATGTTTTTGTCTTCGGGCATAGATAGTGCGGCGGTTTTGGAGAGCGTTTCGCGTTCGGGTGCTGACGTAACGGCTTTTTCTGTGGGGTATTCCGACAGTCAGATGAGTGAGTTGGAGGCGGCCCAAGGTCTGGCGGCGCATTTTGGTGCGCCCTTTGTGCCGATCTTGTTGGAACCTTCCGGTCTTATGAAGAGTATCTCGAAAATGACGCTGGCGCGTGGCGCACCCACTTCCGAGGCAGCGGATGTACCCGTTTATGCGATGTCTCAAATCGCATCCAAGGATGTTAAGGTTGTGCTGACAGGGGAGGGGGCTGACGAGTTTTTCGCGGGTTATCCAAAGCACACAATTGAAGCGCGGATGGGAAAGATGAACCCGGTGATGAAGTTGACCGGTGAGATTGCCGAGCGATTTGGGGGTCGCCGCTTGAAGATTGCAGGGAAAGCCATGCGCTCAAATGATTTTGAGAAACGCATGATTCAGTGGTTTGGCGCTATGAGCGACACGGAACGTGATACGGTCTGGAAAGGGCCAAACCCGAGCCGTAAGACCGCTTCGCTTCCTTTTGAAACGAACCTTGGGGCCTCGGGGTTGCGAAAGGTGCTGCATTTTGACCAGACATCCTGGCTTCCTGATAATGTGTTAGAACGCGGGGATCGTATGACAATGGCGGCCTCCATCGAACTTCGCGCCCCTTTTATGGACACGGAACTGGCGTCATTTTCCGCGAGGCTACCGGATGCGTGGCGGATTAAGGGTCGTGTCACAAAACGGATTTTGCGCGAGGCCATGGCCGACAAATTGCCCGAGGACGTGCTTACGCGGAAGAAAAAGGGATTTCCGGTGCCGATCAGTCATTGGTTCCGCCACGATTTGCGCGATGATTTGCAGGCCGCCTTGTGCTCAGAAAGCAGCATGATTTCCGAATATGTCGATCCTGTTTGGATTAGACACATGTTCGATGCGCATATTGGCGGCGATCTGAGTAAGGATAAACTTCTATGGATGCTGTTTACCCTTGAGTTGTTCCTACAGAGCTTTTTTGGACAAAATGCACAACGACGGGCGTGTTCATGATCTCCGTGATCATTCCCCATTTAAATGATCCGGGCTTAGAGATGTGTTTGTCGTCCTTAGATGCGCAGGAGGGCTACGGGGGCTCATGGGAAATCCTTGTTGTCGACAATGGGTCGACGAAGCCGCCGGTCGAACTTTGTAGTCGATACGAGCGCGTTCGTTTGCTTCACGAAAAAGTGCCGGGGCCCGGGCCTGCCCGGAATATGGGAGCGGCCCATGCCAAGGGGGAGCTTCTGGCCTTTACGGACTCTGATTGCAAAGTTGCCGTTGATTGGTTGGCCGAGATTGAAGCCGGGATGTCAGATCCAATGTCGATGGTGATTGGTGGCTCAGTGAACGTGGATTATGATAAACCTTTATCCCCAAGATTTACGGAGCCCTATGAGCGGGTTTATTCGTTTCGTAACGAAGAGCATATCGCGCAAGGATATTCAGCGTCTGCAAATATGGCCGTGCGATCTGAGGTTTTCCGGAAAGTCGGGGGCTTTGGTGGTCGTGATATCGCGGAAGATCTAGAGTGGGGCTTGCGCGCCAGCCAACAGGGATACACACCTAAATACCGCGCCTCGATGATCGTCCATAATTCCTCAAGGGAAGATTTTGCAGCGCTAAAGCGTAAGTGGGTGCGGCATATCGTTCATGATTACAATGCAATGACCTCAAAGCCTCGTTGGATTTTCCGAGCGCTCAGCTTGGTGGTGTCACCGATTGTTGAAATTCCTTTGGTGCTGGGGACTGCCAAACTCTCGGGCGCCTATGCGCGGGTCTTGTGCTTCTGCTGTCTTTGTAGAGTGCGCGCATATCGCGGCCGGACAATGCTTGAAGTCGTCGTCAAAAATGGAGCTGATATAGAATGGAACAACGGCTCCTCATCCGATGTTTAATCGATCTTCCTCAACCTGAGGGAAGGTTGTGGCGTCGCAGTTTGTCGTAGAGGCCCTGACAGCGGAATGATAATGACCGTATGGCTTGCCTTGATAGTCAGCTGAGGGTGCGCGGTGTGCAAG
>CAZXRG010000016.1:0-24342 GCA_964642935.1 uncultured Rhodobacterales bacterium
GGTTTAGGTCTGGAGTATGAAATCGAGCTACGACGGGGCGAGGCGCGGGCCAGTTTCGTGATGGACCATGGTCGATTTGGACCACAAGGTGTGTTGGGCGGTCAGGATGGCGCCCCCAATAAGGTCGAGGTTGTGCGTGATGGTGTCGTTCATGTTCCCGAGCATCTCTCCAAGGAGCAGGATATCCCTATGCAAGCGGGGGATCGTGTTCGTGTGAAAACGCCAGGGGGCGGCGGGTACGGCGATCCGGCCAAGCGGAGTGCTGAAAAGCGCGTCGTTGATATCCGGTTGGGATATGTCAAAAGCTAACCGGAGGCTGTACGCCTTCAGGCCAACTTTTTCAGAAGTTCCAGCACCATCAGTTGTTCTGCGGCGGACAAAGGCGCGAGCGTTTGGCGAGATATCTCGCGACCTGTGGGTTCAAGGTCTTGCCACAGCTGCCGACCTGTCTCGCTGAGATCAATATTGAGCCTGCGCTTGTCATTCGCGTCGGTTTTGGTCTCAACCAAACCCCGCGCGGTCAGCCGATCGATGACGCCTTTGATGGTTGCGGCATCCATTGACGTCTCGCGACCCAGCTGATTCTGCGAGGTCGTTCCAAGCTCCGCCAGTTTCGCAACCGCCGCAAATTGGGTCGGTGTAAGATCATCAAGGTTCATGGCAAATACCGAAAGATGACGCTGGTTGGCCCGTCGCAGCAAAAAGCCGATCTGACGATCAAGATCATAGGGGGTATTGGGCATTGAATATCCTTGAAAAGATGTTGAAGAAAATTGACAGAAGAGCTCATGGCTGGCAACATATTGTTTGTATGCAAATGAATTTAGGATGGCGGCGCATCCGGTATGGGATATCATCGACCCACAGACCTAGACGACGTTCTCACGCTTTTGGCTGCTGGGCCCGTGACCCTATTGGCCGGTGGCACTGATCTTTATCCGGCCACGGATAAGCAACAGCTTTCCGGTGAAGTTCTTGATATTACCGGCGTTACTTCTCTGCGTGGGATAAGCAGGGGCGAGGGCTTCGTGCGAATTGGCGCGGCCACAAAATGGTCCGAGATCATCAGCGCTGATTTGCCAGCGGCATTTGATGCGCTCAAATTGAGTGCGCGAGAGGTTGGCTCGATCCAAATTCAGAACTCGGGCACAATTGGCGGCAATCTTTGCAACGCGTCTCCCGCGGCTGATGGGGTGCCACCTTTGTTGATTTTGGATGCCGAGGTTGAGTTGGTCTCGCTTAAAGGCGTCAGACGGATGCCGCTAAACGCGTTCATCACGGGCAACCGACGCACTGAGCTTGGACGGGAAGAGGTGCTTAGCGCGATCTTGATTCCTGAGACTTCCACAGTCGGGACCTCTTCTTTCATGAAGCTGGGGACGCGTAAGTATCTGGTGATTTCCATTGCCATGGTTGCAGCGCGTTTGCTGGTTCAGGATGGGCGGGTTGAACATGCCGCAGTCGCTATCGGGTCATGTAGCGAAGTTGCCCAGCGTTTGGGTGATGTTGAGGTGGCACTGACGGGGCAGCCCATTGGCGATTTGAGCATTCCTGATGGTGTGGTTGAGCGAGCATTGTCACCCATTGATGATATCCGCGCAGATGCAGGGTATCGGTTAAAAGCGGCCAACGAACTGGTGCGCCGCGCTTTGATGGAGGCGTCCTCATGAACCAAAATACGCCCATTCAAACTGTTGAGATAAACGGGGATTTGCGCGATGTGTCGGGTCACAATCCGACGCAACGCTTAAGCGATGTGTTGCGGGAGGCGTTGGGCCTCACAGGCACCAAGGTCGGCTGTGACGCTGGCGATTGCGGGGCTTGCAGTGTACTTCTCGATGGCGCGCCCGTTTGCGCATGTATGACGCCCCTTGGGCAGGTCATTGGGCGGTCCGTTGAGACAGTTGAAGGTCTCGATGGGGTGCTGGAAGCTCGCCTCAAGCGTTCTTTTGCGCGGCATGGGGCAGCGCAATGCGGAATTTGTACGCCCGGTATGTTGATCTCGGCGGTGGCCCTGCTCAGAGCTGAAGAGCGACCGAGCCGCACTCAGGTCGAGGATGCTGTGGGCGGTGTGCTATGCCGTTGTACGGGCTATGCCAAAATTATTGATGCCATTTGTGATGCCTGGCAGGATGCTGAGCCTCTCGATTTACCTCAAAAGGGGCAAGCGATTGGAACGCCGCTGGAGCGACTGGATGGACAACCGAAAATAGACGGCTCCGAGGTCTTTGGTGCGGATTATTGGCCCGAAGATGCATTGATGGTGCGGGCAATCCGCTCGCCCCATTGGCATGCTGATTTCAAGTTTGGGGACGTGAAGGCCTGGGAGGCTCGGTACGATGTTCGCGTCTTTACGGCGTCTGATATTCCCGGTCAAAACCGATTTGGGGTGATACCGAACCTCGCGGATCAACCTGCTTTGGCAGAAGGAACCGCTCGGTTTCGCGGTGAGGCGGTGGCTCTTGTTGCTGGTGGGCGCGAGACTATGCGCGGGTTGGATATGGATGATTTTCCGATTGTCTGGACCCAACAAGACCACGCCATTGGCGTTGAGACCGCCAAAACTGCTAAGCCACTTCATGCGGGGCGGGACGGAAATCTGCTGATCACCGGGCGCGTGGTGGCCGGCGATGATCTTGCTTTGGAAGGTGCTGCTCACAAGGTGGAAGGCGCTTTTACCACGTCCTATGTGGAGCATGCCTATATCGAGCCGGAAGCCGGATGTGCTTGGATGGATGGAGACACTTTGGTCATTCAAGCCTGCACGCAAGCGCCGGTTATGGACCGCGATGACACCGCGCTTGTGTTGGGACTTGCCCCGGAGAAGGTACGGATTATTCCGGCGGCGGCGGGCGGCGGGTTCGGCTCTAAGCTCGATGTGTCTCTGCAACCGCTGATCGGTTTGGTGACTTTGATAACCGGACAGCCCTGCCGGATGGTCTACACGAGACGCGAGTCCATGATGTCCACGACCAAGCGTCATCCCGGTGAGATGACGGCGCAAATCGGCTGTGATCAAAACGGGCTCTTGGTGGGTATGCGCTTTGACGGGGATTTCAACACGGGCGCTTATGCCAGTTGGGGGCCGACTGTGGCCAATCGCGTGCCGGTTCATGCGAGCGGACCGTATTTGATGCCCAATTACAAAGCTGAGGCGCGGGCAATCCACACAAACGGGCCTGTGTCCGGCGCGTTTCGCGGCTTTGGCGTGCCTCAAGCGGCGATCATGCAAGAGACTTTGTTTGATGAATTGGCCGAGAAAGTCGGCATGGATCGGCTCGCCTTTCGACTGAAAAATGCGCTGAGGGATGGGGATAAAACGCCCAGTGGGCAAGAACTCCACGGGGTTGGCATTGCCGAGTGTCTTGAGGCACTTGAGCCCCATTGGGCGGAGGCTTTGGACTGGGCTGCTCAGAAGGACGGACGCGGTGTTGGAATTGCGTCTTGCTGGTATGGATGCGGAAACACCAGTCTGCCGAACCCGTCGACCATCAAGCTCGGCATTTCGGGTGATGGCCAGTTGACGCTACACCAAGGGGCTACGGATATCGGGCAGGGCTCCAATACGGTGGTGACCCAGATTTGTGCTGATGCGCTCGGCGCTTCGGTGACGGATTTTCAGCTGATTGGACCTGATACGGGTGTGACGCCGGATTGCGGGAAAACGTCGGCGTCTCGGCAAACCTATGTCACGGGCAAGGCTGCCGAACTGGCCGGATATGCGCTGAGATCGGAGATATTGCGGCGGAGCAATATGGGCGATCAGGCGGAGATTTCTTTTGAAAATGGGCAGGTGATTATCAGCCATGATGCGCAATCCGAACGCCTTGATTTTGGTGATGGGATTTGGGTTGAGGAGACTTATGATCCGCCCACGACCGCCTTGGACGAGAACGGTCAGGGCACGCCTTATGCGGTTTATGGCTACGGGGCGCAGATTGCAAAAGTGGAGGTCGACAAGGCTTTGGGCAAGGTGCGGGTCGATCACATCATCGCCGCCCATGATGTGGGGCGTGCGATCAATCCCTTACTTGCGACGGGTCAGATCGAGGGGGGCATTGCCCAAGGGCTCGGCCTTGCTCTGATGGAAGAGTATGTGCCGGGTCGCACCGAAAACCTGCATGATTATTTGATCCCGACTGCGGGGGATATGCCCAAGATTGATAGTATTCTGATCGAAAAGCCTGATCCGGTTGGGCCGTTTGGGGCCAAAGGGCTGGGCGAGCATGTTTTGATCCCAACTGCGCCTGCGATCCTGAATGCGATCCGTCATGCGACGGGCGTGCGCATGGACCGTGTCCCTGCAGTGCCTCATCGCGTGTTGAAAGCCATTCAAAATGGTTGAACGTCTTGAAAAACAAGAGAAAATCCGCTGCGATGCTTGTCCGGTTATGTGCTATATCGCGGACGGAAAAGTCGGGGCTTGTGATCGTTATGCCAATGAAAATGGCAAGATTATTCGTTGTGATCCGCTGATTGTTCTGGAGCGCGCCGTGGACGGCGGTGAGGAGATAAAGCCGTTTTTGGGTGCTGCTTGGGACGGCGCGTTGGTTGATCGTGGCGAGAAATTCGTGACTGCCATTGGGGCGGGGACCACTTATCCGGACTTTAAACCGGCTCCGTTTATTGTCAGCCGAGAGGTTGAGGGCGTTGATCTGATCACCGTCGTGACCGAGGCGATATTCTCCTATTGCGGGGCCAAAGTGAAGATCGATACGGATCGGCATTTGGGCGATGAGGCGGCCGCTGTGCGGGTCGATGGGGAGGCGATTGGCCATGTGACGACAGGTGAGTATGGCAGCCAAATGCTCTCCTTGGGCGGTGTGCATCACCTAACGGGTGGTTCGAAGAAAGAGGGGCGTGTCACCTGTGCGTCGCTTCTGGCACTTTGCAACCGCGAGGCTGTTGAAATGACGGTGGATGGAGGCTCGTCCGTCGTGGTTCAGGCAGGTGAGCCCCCCGTTGTGGACGGTGTTCCCGAGGCACGGATGCGGGTGGGTTGCGGTTCTGCCACCATCGGGATGTTTGCCACGCAATGGCAGGGGCTGGTGGATGAGGTGGTGGTTGTGGATGATCACATCACCGGAGTTGTGTCTGAACATCAAGCCGGAAAAGTCATTGGTTGGGAAGATACAGGGATCAAGATCAAGGGTCGTCGCTCTACACCCGGTCGGTATTTTCAGGTCGCTGATCCGGGCACTGGCTGGGGTGGGTCGACCATTCAAGACCCTTTGGAGATTTTGGGGGATTGGAACGCGGCCAAAGGGGCTCGGCCCGGTTTGCGCTTGTTGATGGTCTCCACCACGGGTGAGCAGTTTGGCTATTATGTTTTGAACGATGATCTGGTGCCGGTTATGGCCGATCTACCGGAGGCCTTACGCCCGTCGGTCGAGCGGATCGAGGAGAATTGTGAGCCTGCTTTGTGTTCGGTTCTGTTTATGGGCGGTGCTGGCGGAAGCCTGCGATCTGGTGTGACCGAGAACCCTGTGCTTCTCACCCGCTCGGTTCAGGATCAGCGGGCACATGTGACCTGTGGTGGTGCGCCTGTTTATGTTTGGCCAGGGGGTGGGATTACCTTGATGGCTGATGTTTTGGCCATGCCTCAAAATGCATTCGGTTATGTGCCAACCCCCGCTCTGGTGGCCCCTTTGGAGTTTACCATTCGCCGTGATGAATATGTGGCTTTGGGCGGTCATGAGAGTGCGATCCGCTCGGTCGGTGATGTGATAGAAACGGGCGGGGAGTATGGGGCTAACGCCTCGACCTTGCCATGGCCTGAGCGGTCATGAAGGCGCCTCAGATTTCTTTGCTGCCTTGCGGGAAACGGCTGCACTTACATCATGGGCCGATTGATCTGGTGATTGAGGCTTTCGGAGAGATTGGCGAAATTCAGAAATCTTATTCTCAGGCCTGTGATGCGTTTCAGACTGTTTTGAGCGATTTGGTTCAGGAGCTTGATGCGCTGCGAAGTTCCGATGCGAAGGCTTATACCAGCATCCATGGGACTGTTGCGCAAAAAATGGTCGGCGCGGTCGCTCCGCACGCTTCGGTTTTTGTCACGCCCATGGCTGCAGTGGCCGGAGCGGTTGCGGATTTCATGTTGAACGCCATGACTGAGGGCCGTGAATTGTCGCGTGCATATGTGAACAATGGTGGCGATTGTGCGCTTTATCTGGCGCCGCGTGAAGCGTTCAATTTGGGCGCTGTGGCGGATACTCAATTCGGGACAATTCGGGTTCAGTGCGATGATCCTGTTCGCGGCGTGGCCACCTCTGGATGGCGGGGGCGCAGTCACTCCTTGGGGATTGCTGATGCGGTGACGGTTCTGGCGGCCTCGGCAGCTGAGGCGGATGTGGCGGCGACTTTGATTGCCAATGCTGTGGATTTGCCGGGGCATCCGGCGATCAGGCGTGCTCCGGCGTCGGATGCAAATCCGGACAGCGATCTTGGTGCGCGTTTGGTCACTGTCGGGGTTGGGGATCTTAGCCGGAGCGAAGTATCGGATGCTCTGGATCGAGGCGAGGCGGTGGCGCGGGACATGAAGCAACGCGGTTTGCTTGTTGACGCGCTTTTGGTTTTGAAGGATGAAAATCGGGCCACGGCCCAGAAAAGGATTTTGGAAGATGCCTGATTTCACGTTGAGAAAGACCCAATTGATCACGGAGGAAATTTCCCATGACGGTGGGCCCGCGCTGGCGATCCCGCGCAAGCGCGTGGCCATGTTGGCTGTTGTGAAAAACCCGTTTGCGGGGCGATTTGAACCGGATGTGGAAAGCGCCATGGAGGACCTCAAGCCTTTGGGAGCGATGATGTCCGAGCGACTGGTGGCGGCCATGGGCGGGCCTGATCAGGTTGATGCCTACGGGAAAGGGGCGATTGTCGGGGAAGGTGGCGAAATCGAGCATGGTGCGCTTTGGCATGTGCCCGGCGGTTATGCCATGCGTGGTCTGGTTCAGCCCTCTAAGGCAATTGTTCCTTCGGCCATGAAGCTGGGCGGTATGGGCGCTGTGTTGGATGTGCCTCTGGGGCATGTGAACGCGGCCTATGTGCGCTCCCATTTTGATGCGATGACGTTGGGTGTGCCAGATGGTCCCAAGGCTGATGAGATTGTGTTTGCTCTGGTCATGGCCTTTGGCGGACGGCCCCATGCGCGTATGGGCGGCTTGTTGGCTCAGGACGTGACGGGCGAGGACGGTCTTAGGTAGAGCGTTTCGGCGCTTTCAAGGCATCCTTTGAAACGGTCGCAAAAGGAGGTTGGCTGAGCGCTCGGATTTTGGGTGCCTCGCCTTCCCATTTTGAGACAGTCACTAAGCAAGTATGCGCGATATTGCCTTGGCTGATCGGCGAGGCCCCTTTGTCGATGGTCAGCACATTGGGATTGCCGTGGACGCAAATGCGCTCTCCGTCGATCTCTTGAGGGTCATAAGTCGCACCCGTTGCCAAAGCGGCGCAATCAGCACGGATATCGTCCTTGAGCACGGCACTGGCCAGACATGCGCCCCGCGCGCTCTTGACCAGAACCAGATCGCCCGCAGCTATGTTGCGGGCATTGGCCGCCTTTGGATGCAGGAAGCAGGGCTCGCGTCCGTTCACCTTTTCGGATTTGGACTTGGAGCCATTGTCCAACTGTCCGTGAAGCTTCGCAATCGGTTGGGGTGAGATCAGATGGAGTTCATCGGAACTGGCCTTTCCCAGCCATTCTGCGGGTTCGTTCCAAGTGGGGTGTTGTCCGATGACGTCATCAGAAAGCTGCAACTTTCCCGAAGGCGTGCCGATGGGGTGATTTTCTGGGTCGTTCACCAGGCCTTTGAGCAGCGTTTTGGATTGGAAATGATCTGGGCACTCGAAATAGCCTTGTGCCTTGAATGCGTTGAACTCCGGAAGTTCGAAGCCATGGGTTTTTGCCAGCTCCCCGCAACGCTCCCAAATCCATTCTGTCCATTCGCCAGAACTTCGCCCTTCGGTGAATGTCTCCTCGGTGCCAAAGCGGGTGGCGAGGCCCTTGAAAATCTCGAAATCATCGCGTGCAAAGGGCGGTGGATCGAGGACGGGGGACATGTAGACCAGCCCTGGATCGCGCTTGTTCATCATGATGTCATGGCGTTCCAATGGCGCGGTCGATGGTAGGACGATATCGGCGCGCCTAGCGGTTGCGGTCCATGAATGATCGTTGACTATGATGGTCTCGGGGCGTTGCCATGCGCGCTCCAGCCGACCCAAGTCTTGGTGGTGGTGATAGGGGTTGCCGCCCGCCCAATAGACCAGACGGGTGTCCGGATATTTGTGGGTTTTCCCATCGTACTCAAAAGAGCCTTTGGGGTTTTCAAGCAGATCTGCGATGCGGGCGACCGGGATGAAGTCTTTGATCGGGTTTTTGCCTTGGGGGATAGAAGGCCAGTTGAAGATTTTGGAGGGACGCCCCACGGGTGTGGTGCTGCCATAGCCGAACCCGAAACCGCCGCCGGGCTTGCCAATCTGGCCGAGCATTGCGGCGAGCGTGAGGGCCATCCAGATCGGTTGCTCACCGTGATCGGCCCGTTGAATGCTCCAAGCGGTTGAAATCATGGTGCGATGGCTGGCCATGCGTGTGGCGAGATCGGTGATGGTCGCTTCAGGGATATCGCAAATTTGGGCTGCCCAGTTTGGTGTTTTGTCTTTGAGGTACTGCTCCAATGCGTCGATGCCGGTGGTGCATTTGGCGATGAACTCTCGATCTACCTGATCTTTGCGGATCAGCTCATGGGCGATGGCCATCATCAGGGCAATGTCGGTGCCGGGGCGGGGTGCGATCCATTGAGCCTCGATCTCGATGTCGCTGCGTTGGGGGGAGATGTTGACGATCTTCATGCCGTTGTCGGCGGCCTTTGCCAGCCATGGACGCACCTCATGGGTCGTCGTGCCTGAGCTGTCAATTTGCGCGGTGCGAGGGGATATTCCGCCAAAGGCGACCATGAGTTCAGAGTGCTCGGCGATCTCGGGCCAACTGGTCATCTGGTCTTGGAAGTCGTATTTGGAGAGGCCAGTGAGATGCTGGATCAGCACCTCTCCGGCGGCATGAGAGTATGTGTTTTTAGAGGCTGTGAAGCCACCGATTGTATTGAGGAAGCGCCTCATTTGGGACTGGGCATGATGGACGCGCCCTGCACTCGCCCAACCGTAAGAGCCTGCAAATATTGCGGAATTTCCGTGCTCGGTTTTGACCCGCTTCAGCTCACCAGCGGCTAGGTCCAGCGCCGTGTCCCAATCCACCTCAACGAATGGATCATCGCCAGAGCGCGTTCGATTTCCATCGAGCCAGCCTTTGCGGATGGCGGGTTTGTGGATGCGCATCTCAGCATCGCTTAATGCGTCGATCCAGCCATCCGCAATATCGGAGGGAACGGGGTCAGAGGAAAGGCCCTCAAGGCGCGCTTCAGGTCCGGTTCCTACGATCTGATATGCGCCCCAATGAGACGCTGTATATCGGTTGCTCATGGGGCAACTATTGCGGTCTCACATCTTTTTAGCAACCACGTAACGACGGGCTTCTTTGGCTGGATAATTGCCGGTTTCGATGATTTTAAAGCCTGCGTTTGTGATTGCTTGCTCGTATTGGCTTGAGGTCATGAAGGCCACGAATGGGGCTTTTCCGATCATTTGCATGAAGGGCAACACCACTTTCATGGCCCTGATTGTGAAGGTGAGGCGTTCTGGATCGACGCAAAAGGTCTTGGAAATAAAGAGCCCGTCCGGCTTTAACAGCCCGTTGATCCGATTGAGGGCGGCTGGGAGTTCGTCGACCAGATGCAGGACGTTATGGGCTAAAACTGCGTCGAATGGGCCTTGCTCGTTCGCGGGATCAAACAGATCGGCGGCGAGGAAATCGATGTTTGTGATTGCCTCTTTTGCCGCCTTTTTCTTGGCGATACGGATCATGCTTGGCGCGAAATCGCTGGCCGTAATCTTAGCGACGCTCGGGGCTAATTCCAGTGCGGTGGAGCCGGTTCCGCAGCCCAGTTCGAGCACATGGTCAGTGGGTGAAAGATAGGAGCGGGTGCGCTCGCGTGTGTAGGTGTAGCCCTCCATATCGGCGATCGGGTCTTTGGCGTATTTCTCGGCGGCTTTGTCCCAGAAGCGGGCTTGTTTGTCTAAGAGTGTCATGGGTGCTCTCCTTTGAAATCACCTTAACCCATGCATTTATCCAATATAAATTGCCTGTTTCCGTTGGTCTGATATACGAAAATGATGAATTGGCAGTCCGTTTCTTTTGATTGGAACCAGGCCCGCGCGTTTTTGGCGACCGTGGAAGAGGGCTCTATGTCGGCGGCTGCACGGGTTTTGGGGCAGACCCAACCGACCCTTGGGAGACAGATTACAGCGCTTGAAGAACAGCTTGGAGTGGTGCTGTTTGAGAGGGTTGGGCGGTCGCTTGTTCTGACCCCTTCGGGGGGCGAATTGGTGGTGCATGTCAGGGCCATGTTTGATGCGGCCAGTCGGGTTTCGCTGACCGCCTCCGGGCAGTCGCAGACGGTTGAAGGCTCGGTCAGGATTACAGCGTCTGAGGTGATCGCGACATACACGCTCATGCCTGCGCTGAAGAAAATAAGGGCCATGGCGCCCTTGTTGGATATCGACATTGTGGCCTCTGACACCATTCAGGACATCCAGAGGCGCGAGGCGGATATTGCCATTCGTCACCTTCGCCCCGAACAGCCGGAATTGATTGCGCGGTTGGTGCGCGAGGAGGCTGCTTACTGTTATGCGGCCAGCTCCTATGTGGAGGCGCGGGGGATGCCAAAGACGGTTAAAGACCTGAAAAAGCACGATTTTGTGGGGTATGGGAATGTTCCGCAAATGCTGGAATATCTCACCAATATCGGGATTGATCTGACGGATGCGAATTTTCGGGTTGGCTCGGCCAGTGGCGTTGTGTCGTGGAAAATGGCCTGTGAAGGCTTGGGGATTGCGATTATGTCTGAGGAGGTCGCGTCTCAATTTCCGCAGATGAAACGGCTGGTTCCGGACATGGAACCCATCGTTTTTCCCGTTTGGCTGACGACCCATCGGGAGCTTCATACCAGTCGTCGTATCCGGCTGGTTTTTGATCTTTTGGCGGAGCTTTTATCGACCCGAAAATCGAGCTGATCGGAGGGTCGACAGGCGGCTGCCTTTGAAAGGTTAACGCTCCGAATTGCCCCGAAAAAGCGATATGAAACGCATATGATTTCCGCGTGACTTGCATATGTACGCGCCGCGTAGATTCTAAAAGTTAACGCACCGTTCATCGTTCTAGGTTCATTTTATCTTAACCGGTGCTCCGACCAAAGAGGGCGGCGACGGTCACGGTTCGTGTCGCAAACGCGTTTACAGTTGGTCGCAATAATATCCGCATGTCTGATGTGCGGCTCTAAAATCGGGCAAATAGTTTGATTGACGAGGGGCTGATTGCTGGGCTCTACTCGTTCAATAATTCTCACTTGGATGGCACGCGATGATCAATGTTGACCTCTCCGATAAGTTCGATCTGAGCAAGGATCGCGTGTTCATCACGGGCACGCAGGCTTTGGTTCGGCTGTGTCTGATGCAGTCGGCTTTGGACCGTGCTCGCGGTCTGAATACGGGGGGGTATGTGTCGGGATATCGGGGCTCTCCTTTAGGGGGGCTGGACCAGCAATTCCCGAGGGCCTCGGGGCCGCTCGGTGAGGCCAATGTGATTTTCGAGCCGGGTCTTAATGAGGATCTTGCGGCCACGGCCATCTGGGGCACGCAACAGGCGGAACTGCGCGGTGAAGGCGCTTATGATGGCGTGTTTGGCATGTGGTACGGGAAAGGTCCCGGTGTGGATCGTTCCGGTGATGCGTTTCGCCATGCCAATCTGGCGGGCACTTCGCCCAATGGCGGGGTTCTGGCGATTTTGGGGGATGATCATACGTGCGAAAGTTCCACCACGTCTCATCAGTCGGAGTATGCTCTGGTCGATGCGATGATGCCCATTTTCAATCCGGCGGGGATTGAGGATATTTTCGAATTTGGCCTGCACGGTTGGGCCATGTCTCGCTTTGCGGGTGTTTGGTGTGGGTTGAAGATGGTGAAGGATAATGTGGAATCCACCGCTTCCATTGATGCCTCACCGGAGCGGTTTTCTCAGGTTGTACCGGATTTTGAGATGCCTGAGGGTGGGGTGAATATTCGCCTGCAAGATACGCCGCAGGAGCAGGAAAAGCGGCTTCACACTTCGAAGCTAAATGCGGTTCAGGCCTATCTGCGGGCCAATCCATTGAACAGGGTGACCCATTCCGGTGGAGCAAAGCCGCGGATCGGGATCGTTTCGGCAGGCAAGTCCTATATGGATGTGCTGCAGGCTTTGGACGAGTTGGGGATTGATGAGACGCGGGCGGAGGCTTTGGGGTTGGCCATTTTCAAGGTCGGGGTCACTTGGCCTTTGGAGCCTGTTGGGCTGAGGGCTTTTGCCTCCGGTCTTGAGAAGATCATCGTGGTTGAGGAGAAGCGTGGGCTGATCGAGGATCAGATGAAGGCGATCCTTTATGGTGTTGATGGGGCGCCTGAGATTGTCGGGAAGGTCGATGAGACGGGCTCGGTTTTGTTCCAATCGGAGGCTGCTTTGAACCCTGCGCAGATCGCTGTCGGGATCGGGCAGCGTTTGGAAGGGGACGCGGATTTGACGGCGCGCACGCAATCGCTGTTTCAGATGCTGGGGGCGGAGCGGGAGGCTTTGTCGGTTGCGCGGCGTCCTTATTTCTGCGCGGGATGCCCGCATAACACCTCGACAAAAGTGCCTGATGGAAGCCGCGCTTATGCGGGGATTGGCTGTCATTATATGGCGCTTTGGATGGATCGGGAGACCTCTGGCTACACGCATATGGGCGCGGAGGGGGCCAATTGGGTGGGCGAGTCTCGGTTCTCTAAGCGTGATCATGTGTTTCAGAATATCGGGGATGGCACTTACAATCATTCCGGTGTGCAGGCCATTCGCTCGGCGGCGATGGCGGGGGTCAATATGACCTATAAGATCCTCTATAATGATGCGGTCGCCATGACGGGCGGGCAGGGCCATGACGGTGGTTTAAACCTTTACCAGATTGCGGCGGAGATGAAGGCGGCTGGCGTTAAAGTGGTTCGGCTGGTGACTGAGGACGTCGGGCGGATCGAGACCTCTTTGTTGCCTGATGGGGTGCAGGTTTATCCGCGGGCTGAATTGGATGCGGTTCAACGCGGTTTGACGGACGTAAAGGGCGTGTCGGTTTTGATTTATGATCAAACTTGTGCGGCTGAGAAGCGGCGGCGGCGCAAGCGGGGACTTTATCCTGATCCGGCGCGTCGGGTGATGATCAACGAGGATGTGTGTGAGGGGTGTGGGGATTGCGGTGTGCAGTCCAATTGTGTGGCAATTATTCCCAAAGAGACCGCCTTGGGGACCAAGCGGCAGATTGATCAATCTGCCTGCAACAAGGATTTTTCCTGTGTGAAGGGATTTTGTCCGAGTTTTGTGACTGTGGAGGGTGGATCACTTCGAAAGCCTGAGATCAAGTCGGGGGCTTTGCCGGATGTGCCTGAGCCTGTGGAGACGGTCGGGGTGGATCAACCTTATGCGATTGCTTTGACAGGCGTTGGAGGGACGGGTGTTGTGACGATTGGGGCGTTGCTCGGGATGGCGGCGCATATGGAAGGGAAAGGCTGCGGAATTATTGATATGGCGGGCTTGGCCCAGAAGGGTGGCGCAGTTGTGTCCCATATCAAGATCGCCGCTTCGCCGGATGATATTAAAGCCATACGGATCGCTTCGGGCGGGGCGGATCTGATTTTGGGTGGCGACATGGTTGTGGCGGCTGGTGCGGACATGCTGGCCTCTCTATCCAAGGACCGAGGGGCAGTGGTGGTGAATTCCCATCAGATGATGACCATGGATTTTGTCAGTCAGCCGGATTTTAAATTGCCGGTGAATGCCATGCGAGAGCGTATTCGCCGTGCGGTTCCGAGCGGGCGGAGCACTTTTGTGGATGCGTCGGATATCGCGCTTCAGGTGATGGGAGACAGCATTGCCTCGAACGCGTTTTTGCTGGGGGTGGCTTATCAGAAGGGGCTTATTCCTGTTGGGGCTGCGTCCATTCTTCGTGCGATTGAGCTGAACGGGGTCGCGGTTGATCTTAATGTAATGGCTTTCATGAAAGGGCGGCAGTGGGTGCACAGCCCTGAGGCCATTGAGGTTGATTTGGCTTCAGCGGTGGAGCCTGTGAGTGAGATGTCGGTTGAGGCAGTGATTGCCCATCGGGTGGAGCATTTGGCCGCTTATAAGAGCAGGCGTTATGCGCAGCGGTTCGAAAGGACGGTGGATCGGGTGTCTGCGGTGGACCGTGATCCGGAGCGTCGCTTAACGCGGGCGGTGGCGCATAATTTGTCGCGTGTAATGGCTTACAAGGATGAATATGAAGTGGCGCGTCTTTACGCGGATGGTCGCTTTGCAGCCCGCGTGGAGGAGATGTTTGAGGGGGATTATTCTTTGACCTTTCATCTCGCACCTCCGTTGACCTCGAAGATTGATCCGGCAACCGGTGCGACTGCCAAGAAGGAATATGGAGCTTGGATGATGAAGGCGTTTGGGCTTTTGGCGCGTTTTAAGGGACTTCGTGGCACACCACTTGATATCTTTGGATATTCTCAAGAGCGCAAGGCTGAACGCGGTTTGATCAAGGAATACGAAGTTCTTGTGGATCAACTTATTCAGGCCTATGAGGGATTCGATTATGACGTGGCCGTTGAGATGGCGCGACTGCCGGAAATGGCGCGTGGTTTTGGTCATGTCAAAGAACGGAATTTGGAGGAGATGCGGGCCCGAAAAGAAGAACTTGGGTCACGCTTGAAAATTAACGTGGGTGCAAAAGCAGATGCTGCTTAAAGCCCGGGACTTGTGGAGAATGTAATGGCTTTCAACGCACTCGTAGTTGAGAAAAACGAAGAGGGTAAGACCTCTGCCTCTGTTGAACAGATCACTGAAGATCGTCTGCCTGAGGGTGATGTGACCATCGCGGTAGAGTATTCCACCGTCAATTATAAGGACGGTCTTTGCATTGGACCGGGCGGTGGATTGGTGCGCAATTATCCGCATGTGCCGGGAATTGATTTTGCAGGCACTGTCGAGGCGTCCTCGGATGATCGCTATAAGGCTGGTGACAAGGTTGTTCTAACCGGCTGGCGCGTGGGGGAGGCCCATTGGGGCGGTTATTCCCAAAAAGCGCGGGTTAAGGCGGATTGGCTGGTGCCGCTTCCTGAGGGTCTCTCAACCAAGCAGGCTATGGCGGTTGGAACGGCTGGTTTTACGTCCATGCTGGCTGTGATGGCTTTGGAAGATCATGGCTTGAAGACCGGCGACGGGCCTGTTTTGGTCACCGGTGCTGCTGGGGGTGTGGGGTCTGTAGCCACTGCAATTTTGGCCTCTCTTGGCCATGAAGTGGCTGGTGTGACGGGTCGACCTGAGACGGCCGATTACTTGACCTCTTTGGGCGCGTCGCAAATTGTTGCGCGGGAAGAGCTGAACGAGACGGTGAAACGTCCGCTTGAGGCGGAGACTTGGGCCGGATGTATCGACGCGGTTGGTGGCGATATGTTGGCGCGGGTTTTGGGGCAGATGAAGTATGGAGCCTCTGTCTCTGCGGTTGGTCTGGCTGGCGGTGCTGGTCTTCCGGCGACTGTTATTCCGTTCCTTTTGCGCGGTGTGAACCTGCTGGGGATCGACAGTGTTATGCAGCCTTATGACAATCGGGTGCGGGCTTGGGCGCGGATTGCCAAGGATTTGCCGATGGACAAGCTTGAGGCGATGGTTCAGCCCGCGACCCTGAGTGATCTTCCTGCTCTTGGAAAAGACATTCTCAAAGGTCAGGTGAAGGGTCGCGTTGTGGTGGACGTGAACGCCTAAGCGCGGCGGAGGTACCATTCCCCGATTGCGAGGTTGAAAAGCCAAGTGACTGTCATGGCGAGCGCCCAAGGGATGCCTTGGGGCTCACCGATTAAGATGAACCACGGAATTGCTACGAGGGCTTGGGTGCTCGCGCCGAGTGCGATGGCATAGCTTCGGACCATCCAGATTTGGTGGATTGCTATGTCACGTCGCTTGATTGCCAGAACGCCAATCGCCAGACTGACTATCATTCCTATTCCAAATGCAATGCGCACATAACCGACAGTTGTCCCGTTGGATATTAGCGGTGGATAGGCGAGCGTCATCCAAATGCCGGTTGTTGCGGCGACGAGACCAATCGGTGCGAGAACGCGTCCGGCCCAACGGTGCCACTTCAAGTGACGTTGGCGAAATACGGGCGCGATTTGGAATGCGCCAATGACACAAAAGACCATATAGGTGATCATGTGAACCGCGATAGGTATGGGGTTCGGGAGATAGCTGAGGTTCTCTGGGTCGGCCTCCCCGATTGTCGCGATTGAATAGAGCCTATAGGCGCCGGATAAGACGGGAACCAAACACAGAAACAGTAGGATACTCAGTAGATATCGGTCGGATTTTGAAGCGGTTGTCATGGCGCGTCTCCTTTTCAGGGACACTATCCATGCATTTATCCGCAGGAAATTGTTTAAATCCGTTGTTTCTTTATGCGAAAATGCATGGGTTAGCTTGGAGTGAGCAGGATTTTCCCCATATGTTTGCCTTTTTCCATCAGCCCATGGGCCTCGGCTGCTTTTTCAAACGGGAGCACCGTGTGGGTGACCGGTTTGATCGCGCCTTTTTCAAACAGGGGCCAGACTTTTTCACTCAGGTCCGTGGCGATTGCTGATTTGAAATTATCGGGTCTTGAGCGGAGGGTGGAGCCTGTGAAGCTCAGCCGTTTGAGCATGACGGGCATCAGGTCGATCTCGACTTTCGAGCCTTTGTTGAAGGCCAGTTGGATGATGCGCCCGTCCGGGGCTGAGGCTTTGATGTTGCGGGCGATATAGTCGCCCCCGATGGTATCAAGGATAATGCTGGCGGATCCGGCTTCGCGCGTGATGGCGACGAAATCCTCGTCATTGTAGTTAATTGCCTGTTCGGCGCCCAAGGTGCGGCAGAAGTCGCAACGTTCCGGCGTGCCTTCGGTGGTGAACATGCGTAGGCCCAATGCCTCGCCGATTTGGATGGCCGTGGAGCCGATGCCGCCGGCACCTCCATGGGCCAGAAAGATCGCGCCTGTTTGGATTTTGTGTTGGTAAAAGACGTTGGACCAAACGGTGAAATAGGTTTCCGGCAGGCCTGCGGCGTCTGTCTCGGAGACTGTTTTTGGGATCGGGAGGCAGTGTTTGGCCTCCACCGCGACATATTCTGCGTAGCCACCACCGTTTGTGAGCGCGCAAATACGCTCGCCCTTGGTCCAGCTTTTTACACCGCGACCGACCTCGACCACTTCGCCGGAGACTTCGAGGCCAAGCAGATCGCTGGCCCCTTTGGGTGGGGGGTAGAAGCCTTTTCGCTGCACAATATCGGGGCCGTTCACGCCAGCGGCGGTCACTTTGATCAGGACTTCGCTGTCTTTTGGCTTGGGGATATCTCTTGTGCCTGTGACCAGAACCTCCGCGCCGCCCGGTTCGGACATTTCAATCACTTTCATTGTGGTGGTGGTCATGCGCGGCTCCTGATCGGTTTTAGTTCGGATAATCCGTTGTAGCGGGTCGCAATTTGAGCCTCAACGTGATTGTGGTTTTGGCGGTTTTATGCGTAGGGTCGGGGTATGACGGATTTAAGAGATATGCAGTTACTGGCCGCTTTGGCGCGGCATAAGCATTTTGCCCGTGCGGCGGATGAATGCGGCATTTCACAGCCTGCTTTTTCGGCGCGTATTCGAAATCTGGAAGCCTCTTTGCAAGCGCCCATTGTTCGGCGTGGAAACCGGTTTATGGGCTTCACGCAAGAGGGCGAGATCGTTCTGAAATGGGCTCATAAGTTGCTGGCGGATGCGGATGGGCTTCGGCAGGACATTGAGAGTGCCAAGGGGGAGTTGTCGGGCAAGCTGCGAATTGGCGTGGTGCCTTCGGCTCTGACGTATGTGGCGCGTCTTCCTGCGCAATTGCGCGAGGCGCATCCGGGGATGGCGGTTCATATCATCTCGCTTACCAGTCAGCAGATTGCGCGGGGGCTTGAGGATTTCACTCTGGATGCGGGGGTGACGTATCTTGATGAGGATTTGCCAAGTTCGTTTCAGATCAATCCGATTTATGACGAGCATTATGTGTTGCTTTGCCCGCCTGATTTGGCCCCGCGCAAGACGGGCGAGGCGACTTGGGCGGAGGCGGCTCAGGTTCCGTTGAGCCTTTTGACGCCGGACATGCGCAATCGCCGGATTATCGATAAGGTGTTTCAGGAGCTTGGCCTGTCGCCCACGCCGGTGATGGAGACCAATGCGTTCACGGCGGCTTTGGCGCAGGTGGCCACAGGAGCGGCTGCGACCATTGCGACCGAGCTGATTGCCAATAGTCTTCCGGTTGGAAAAGACATTGTGCGCCTGCCTTTGACTGAGCCTGTGGTATCCAAGCCGATTGGTTTGGTGGTGGCGGAGCGGGACCCTCTGCCGCCGTCGGTTTTGGCTTTACGTAAGGTCGCTGTTCCCTCGTAATAGGTTTTGCAAAACACGCCTTCTGAAATTCTGATTTGATGTTTCCGCCCCAGCCTTCACAAGCTGTTCGGGACAATGATGAGGATCAGATATGGCACCCCTTGATGACAATAAAGGCGTTTGGAAGTCCGGTAAGGGCAAGGGTCGCAATACGCCCAAAGGACGTCAGGTCGATGATACCGCGATTGCCGAAGTACGTGCGCTGGTGGGCGCGGGTGATCTGCGTCGGGATATGTTGATCGAGTACCTCCATTTGATCCAAGACGAGTATGGGCATCTGTCAGCGCGTCACATGCGGGCTTTGGCCGATGAGATGCGCTTGGCGCAGGCTGAGGTTTACGAGGTTGCGACCTTTTATGCGCATTTTGATGTGGTCAAGGAGGGGGAGACGCCGCCGCCTGCATTGACCATTCGGGTTTGCGACTCGCTGAGTTGCGAGTTGGCAGGGGCGCAGGAATTGAAAGCGGCCTTGGAAAAGGGGCTTCGGGCTGATGAGGTTCGGGTCTTAAGGGCGCCTTGCATGGGGCGCTGTGATACGGCTCCGGTTTTGGAATTGGGCCATGCTCATATTGATCATGCGACCCCTGAGAAGGTGAAGGACGCGATCAAGGGCAATCATACCCATGCGGTGATCCCTGATTATGAGGCGCTTGAGGCGTATCGCGATGATGGCGGCTATCGCAAGCTGGCCGAGTTGCGCGAAGGTGGAGATTGGGAGGCGCTTCAGGAGCAGGTGCTCTCATCAGGTCTTCGTGGTCTTGGCGGTGCTGGTTTCCCGTCCGGTAAAAAATGGGGCTTTGTGCGCGCCAATGAGGGGCCGCGTTATTTGGCTGTGAATGGCGATGAGGGCGAGCCCGGCACGTTCAAGGATCGCTATTATCTCGAGCGTGAGCCGCATGTGTTTCTTGAGGGCATGTTGATGGCCGCTTGGGCGGTTGAGGCGGAGACTTGCTTTATCTACATGCGCGATGAGTATCCGGCTGTTCTGGAGATTTTGGCGCGGGAGATCGCGGCTTTGGAAGCGGCTGGCATTGTTGAGGCTGGCTATATTGATCTTCGCCGTGGTGCAGGCGCTTACATTTGCGGTGAGGAATCCGCGATGATCGAGAGTATTGAGGGGAAGCGCGGAATGCCGCGCCATCGCCCTCCTTTTGTGGCTCAGGTTGGTATTTTTGGTCAGCCTACGTTGGTTCATAATGTGGAGACGCTTTATTGGGTGACTAAGGTGGCCCGAGGGGGGCCGGAGATTCTGAACAGCCATGAGAAGAACGGGCGGATTGGTTTGCGCTCTTACTCGGTGTCCGGGCGGGTGCGTTTGCCTGGTGTGAAACTGCTTCCGGCAGGCTCGACCATCACGGATATTATCGAGGCTTCTGGCGGTATGGCGGAAGGGCATGAGTTTAAAGCCTATCAGCCCGGTGGTCCGTCTGCGGGGATTTTGCCTGCGTCCATGCATGATATTCCCATGGATTTTGACACGCTTCAGCCCCATGGCACGTTTATTGGGTCAGCGGCGGTGGTGATCTTGTCGGATCAGGATCGTGCGCGGGATGCGGCTTTGAATATGCTCAAGTTCTTTGAGGATGAAAGCTGTGGTCAGTGTACGCCGTGTCGCGTTGGTTGCGAGAAAGCGGTCAAGCTGATGGAGGCGGATAAGTGGGATGAGGCGCTCTTGGAGGACCTCTGTCAGGCCATGGGCGATGCGTCCATTTGCGGTCTGGGACAGGCAGCGCCCAATCCGATCCGGTTGATGATCAAGCACTTTGGAGACGAGATTTGATCCGGCACTTCATCACTTTCAGCTTGGGGCTCTTGATCGGGGCTGGCGCGGTGGCTTTTCTTGGCGGTCATGTGGCCCATACGCCTTATGCGGGGCAACAGGATCGGCAGATTTCGAGCTTAAGTGCTGCGGATATCGAGGCGCTTGAAGCGGGTGCGGGTTGGGGATTGGCCAAGCCTGCGGAGCTTAATGGATTTCCCGGACCTGCTCATGTTTTGGAGCTGGCCAAGGAGCTTGAATTGACACCGGATCAGCAGGCCGCCGTGCAAGCGCGATTTGATGCGATGAATGCTGAGGCAAGGGTTCTTGGGGCCGAGTTTGTTGAGGCTGAAGCGGCTTTGGATGCGGCGTTCAATCAATCTGATGTGACGGCGAGTGCGATTAGTGCACGCCTGTCTGAGGCGGAAAAATTGCGGGCGTCGTTGCGCGAGACACATTTGGTTGCTCATCTGGACGTGACGCCCCTGCTTACGGACGCGCAAATCGAGACATATGTGGAATTGCGCGGTTACGGGGCGCATGGTTCACATGATCACGCAGGCCATTAACGGATGACACGCAGCCGATTGCATATGGTGATTGTCTTGGTGGGGGTGTTTTATCTCATCTTGGTGTTCCTGTTTTTCGGCGCTGATCCTGATGGCGTTTTTGTGCAGCAGATGCGTTATGCGATGCCACTTCTGGTGGGTCTTCCTGCGGCTGGTTTGGTCGAGGCTTTCCGTCGGCGCAGTGCGTTGCAAGAGGCGCTTCGCAAGCTTTATTATTCCGTGATTGATGATCTACAGGCGGCCATTCGTTATACCAAGCTGACCGCGCCGAGCGAGGAGGCGTATTTCGATACGCTTCGCAGCATGTCCACGTCGATTGATCGTGTGCGGGCGCATTTTTCCAATATTCCCCGCGCCGGACATGAGCATGATCTTTACCCCATTGAGGGGGTGAAGACCTTTTATACGTGGATTGAATATCTGGGTGGTGGGGATCAATGGCGCGGGGCTAAGGCCTCGGCTGAGACCCGTGCGGCCTTGATTGATCTTTGGAAATACAAAGTGCGAGAGCCTTTGTTGAGTGAGTTAGACCGGCACCAGCCGGACCAATTTTTGTCGCCCTATGCAGGGGACGAGCTGTGGCGGTTGCCACCTTCTGAATATTTGCGAACCGAGGCACGTGCCCCGGCCCAATCGGAGAACTGATATGCCTGATGGAAACATGCCAAAGACAGTGACGCTGACGCTTGATGGACGGGAGGTCTCGGTGCCGGAGGGCTGGACCATTTGGGAAGCGGCCAATGGTCAGGGTCTGGTGATCCCGCATCTGTGTCATAAGCCGGAGCCTGGATATCGCTCGGACGGGAATTGTCGGGCCTGTATGGTTGAGGTGGAAGGGGATCGCACGTTGGTGGCCTCTTGTATCCGACCTGTTTCTGAAGGGATGGTCGTGACGACGGATTCTGCACGTGCTGTGAAGGCGCGTAAGCTGGTTGTGGAGATGCTGGCAGCGGATCAGCCTGCGCGGGAAGAGGCGCACGATAAATCCTCGCATTTCTGGGATATGGCGGATGCGCAAGGTGTGAGCGAGAGCCGGTTTCCGGCCATTGAAGCGCCTCGGGTGCCGTTGCTGGATGCCTCTCATGTGGCCATGAACGTCAATCTGGATGCTTGTATTCATTGTAATCTTTGTGTGCGGGCGTGTCGTGAGGTTCAGGTCAATGATGTGATCGGCATGGCGGGTCGTGGGCATGATGCGAAGATCGTGTTCGATTTTGATGATCCTATGGGCGATAGCTCCTGTGTGGCTTGCGGTGAGTGTGTTCAGGCCTGTCCGACAGGGGCTTTGATGCCTGCGACGGCTTTGGACGAGGCGCAAGTTGGCGACAGCAAAGATTATGATCGCGAAGTGAAATCGGTGTGCCCTTATTGCGGGGTTGGTTGTCAGCTGTCCTTCAAGATCAAGGACGATAAGATTGCTTGGGTGGATGGTATTGACGGGCCAGCCAATGAGAACCGTCTTTGTGTGAAGGGTCGCTTCGGCTTTGATTATATCGACCATAAGCACCGTTTGACCAAGCCGTTGATCCGGCGCGAGGATGCGCCTGCAAAGGGTCTCAATGTGGATCCATCCAATGTGCTGACCCATTTCCGTGAGGCCTCTTGGGATGAGGCGTTGGATGCGGCGGCCAATGGCATGAAGGGGCGTGGTCGCGAGATTGCGGGCTTTGGGTCGGCCAAGTGTTCCAATGAGGAGGCTTATCTGTTCCAGAAGCTGATCCGTCAGGGGTTTGGGCACAATAATGTGGATCATTGTACGCGGCTTTGCCACGCGTCCTCGGTTGCGGCGCTCTTGGAGAATGTCGGCTCGGGTGCTGTAACGGCGACGTTTAACGAGATCGAGAACGCTGATGTGGCGATTGTGATCGGGGCCAATCCAACGGAGAACCATCCGGTTGCGGCGACTTATTTCAAGCAATTCGCCAAGCGTGGCGGCAAGTTGATTGTGATGGACCCGCGTGGGCAGGGGCTGAAACGTCATGCCTCTCACATGCTGCAATTCCGCCCTGGCGCGGATGTGTCGATGCTCAATGCGATCATGCATGTGATCGTGGAAGAGGGGCTTTACGACCAGCAGTATATCGAGGCGTTTACCGAGAATTGGGCGGCGCAAAAGGAGCATCTCAAAGGGTTTAGCCCTGAGAAGATGTCGGAGATTTGCGGGATTGAGCCGGATGTTCTGCGCGATGTGGCGCGGACCTTTGCGGGTGCCAAGGCTGCGATGATTTTCTGGGGGATGGGGATTTCCCAGCATATCCACGGCACGGACAACTCTAGATGCTTGATTTCGCTGGCACTTATGACCGGACAGGTTGGGCGTCCGGGTTCCGGTCTGCATCCGCTTCGCGGGCAGAACAATGTGCAGGGCGCGTCTGACGCGGGGCTTATCCCGATGTTCCTACCCGATTATCAGAGCGTTATGGATGATGGTGTGCGCTCGGCCTTTACGGACGTTTGGGGGACGCAGGATTTCTCGGCTGAGAAGGGTCTGACCGTGGTCGAGATCATGGATGCGGTTCATGAGGGGCACATTAAGGGGATGTATGTTCTGGGTGAAAATCCGGCCATGTCAGACCCTGATGTGGATCATGCGCGTGATGCTTTGGCCAAGTTGGATCATCTTGTGGTTCAGGATATTTTCCTGACCGAAACTGCGAATTATGCGGATGTTATTCTGCCTGCCAGTGCTTGGGCGGAAAAGACGGGGACGGTGACCAATACCAACCGTCAGGTGCAGATGGGGCGTCAGGTTGTGACCCCTCCCGGTGAGGCCAAGGAAGATTGGTGGATCGAGACCGAGCTGGCCAAGCGTTTGGGGCTGGATTGGACCTATACGCATCCATCCGAGGTGTTTGCCGAGATGAAGCTGAATATGGGCTCGCTCAACAATATCACTTGGGAGCGTTTGGAGAGTGAGGCGGTGACCTATCCGTCGCTCAGCCCTGAAGATCCCGGTCAGCCGATCGTGTTTGGCGACGGGTTCCCGCGCCCTGAAGGACGTGCGCGATTTACGCCTGCCAATGTGATCCCGCCTGATGAGAGCCCTGATGCGGAATATCCGATGGTCCTGATTACGGGGCGTCAGTTGGAGCATTGGCACACAGGGTCCATGACGCGCCGGACCAAGGTTCTGGATGGATTGGAGCCTGAGGCCAATTGTTCTCTCCATCCCAAGACTTTGCGTCGGATGGGTGTGGAGCCCGGTGATATGATCGAGCTGTCCACCCGTCGTGGATCGGTGCGCGTGATGGCGCGTGCGGATCGGGCGGTGGCGGAGGATAATGTGTTCCTGCCCTTTGCCTATGTGGAGGCGGCGGCCAATATCCTGACCAACTCGGCCCTTGATCCTTATGGGAAAATCCCCGAGTTCAAATTCTCCGCCTGTCGCGCGACCAAGATTGAAGGGGCGATTGCGGCGGAGTAG
>CAZXRG010000017.1:0-13700 GCA_964642935.1 uncultured Rhodobacterales bacterium
GGTGTTTGACCGTTCACCGTGACCGTTCCGCCTGTTGGGGTTTCCAGATCGGCGATGACGCGTAAAAGGGTTGTTTTTCCGCAGCCGGAAGGGCCGATGAGGGAGACGAACTCGCCCTTTTCAACGTCCAAAGTGATGTCTTTGAGCGCATGCACCGGACCGTCGTTGGTCTGGAAGGTCAGGTCGAGGGAATTGGTTTTTATAACGGTGGTCATTGGCCTGTTGTTGGTTCGAAGGTGAGTATTTATGGGAAATCGAATGTGGGTTTCATCGCTGGGCGATCTGGTCGACCAGTTGTTTGGCTTGGGCTTCATTGAGGGTGGTTGTGGATTTGATCATGCTGACGGCCTCGCTCAATTGGTTGTTTTTGGTGAGCCTCGTGATCTCCGAGCGCATGTCGGGGTCGAGGGTTTTGAGGGTGTCCTCGATGGGTGAGGACGTGAGGGCGCCGGAGGTGGCTGATGATGTGGCGAAGCCCAAGAAGTAGGCCAGTACGATAAAGATGACGCCCAAGACGCCCCAGTCCTGCATGGATGCGTAGATGATCAGGAGCAGGAGGCCCAGAGAGAGGCCGAAGGCGGAGGGTTTGGAGAGGGATTGAACGAGTTTCATAGGGTGGTCCTGTAGATCAATTGTACCAAGACTTGTGCGCAGATGAGGGAGGTGGTGAGGAAGAGAGCAATGAGAAATACATCAGTGTCTTCACCCTCAACCCCAAACAGCTCATTAAAGCTGAAATAGTGTAGGACATTGCCGTAGATCGTCGTCGTGAACGCCTGAATGGAACGGGTTATGGATATCGAAGCCCTGAATTTTCGAGACATCCAGCCGGTTAGCCACCAGATCGGGCCAGCGGTGATCAAGTTCACCAGTACGCTCAGAGCGGTAATTATTATCATTAATATGAAGCTGAAAAGCAGAAGGAGGGTCAGTCCAATCGCATCTGCCATGACGGTTTCCGCGTTGAATGTCGCCCTTTCGATCATTGGACCGATAAAGAGGACCAGATAGCTGACGAGCGCCGTGCATGCGACCGTGCCCGCGATAAACATCGCGAATTTCGTCACGGGGCCGTTGAACCAGTCGATCTCTTTTGGCGGTACCATCAAACCCCGCTTGCCGGAATGCCTGTACGCTCGACCTTGCGGGGTGCGGTGAGTTCTTTCCATGTGGAGAGCGCTTTGTTGGTGGCTTGGAAGGGCTCGCGTTTGACGAACTTTCCGTGGCCTTCTTGGGCTTTCACGGCGCCATCGTCTACGGCCACATAGCCTCGGGTTAATGTGAAGCGGGGGAGGCCTTTGACCTCTTTTCCCTCAAACACATTATAGTCGATGGCGGATTGTTGGGTTTTGGCGGTGATGGTTTTGGTTTTGTTGGGGTCCCATACCACGAGGTCGGCGTCGGCACCTTTAAGGATAGCGCCCTTTTTCGGGTAGCAGTTCAGGATTTTGGCGATGTTGGTGGAGGTCACGGCGACAAATTCGTTGGGTGTCAGGCGACCTGTGGCAACGCCGTGGGTCCAGAGCATGGGCATGCGATCTTCTAGCCCTCCGGTGCCGTTGGGGATCAGGGTGAAATTGTCGATGCCGTTGCGCTTCTGCTCGGTCGTGAACGCGCAATGGTCTGTGGCGACCACTTGGAGCGAGCCTGCTTGAAGGCCCGCCCAGAGGCTGTCTTGGTGTTTCTTGTTGCGGAACGGGGGTGACATGACGCGGCGGGCGGAGTGGTCCCAGTCTTTGTTGAAATATTCGCCCTCATCCAGAGTGAGGTGCTGGATCAGAGGCTCTCCGTAGACGCGTTTGCCAAGCTGGCGGGCGCGGCGGATGGCTTCATGGGCTTCCTCACAAGAGGTGTGGACCACGTAGAGCGGCACCCCTGCCATATCGGCGATCATGATCGCGCGGTTGGTGGCTTCGCCTTCCACTTCGGGCGGGCGGGAGTAGGCGTGGGCTTCGGGGCCGTTGTTGCCCTCAGCCATCAGCTTGGCTTGCAGGCTGGCTACCACGTCGCCGTTTTCCGCGTGCACCAGCGGAAGCGCGCCCAGCTCGGCGCAGCGCTGGAAGGAGGCGTACATCTCATCGTCATTGACCATGAGCGCGCCCTTATAGGCCATGAAGTGTTTGAACGTGTTGATGCCGCGTTTCTGGACGACCTCTTGCATGTCATCAAAGACCTTCTCGCCCCACCATGTGATGGCCATGTGGAAGGAATAGTCGCAAGACGCGCGGCCTGATTTATTGTCCCACATCTGGATGGCATCCAAGAGGCCCTGATCGGGTGAGGGTAGGGCGAAATCGACGACCATTGTGGTGCCACCGGACAGAGCCGCGCGGGTGCCGCTCTCAAAATCATCCGAGGAATAGGTGCCCATGAAAGGCATCTCTAAGTGGGTGTGCGGGTCGATGCCGCCGGGCATCACGTAGCAATCTGTGGCGTCGAGCTCGGTGTCGCCTTTAAGGTTCTCGCCAATCTCGGTGATGATCCCGTCGGTGATTTCAACGTCGGCTTTGTAGGTGAGGTCTGCGGTTACGATAGTGCCATTTTTGATGATCGTGGTCATGAGACCTCCTTGTTGGTGTTGGTCTTTTGTTTGGAGAATTTGGCGGTGAGATAGGCCCAGAAAAGGCCGGCTCCGCCCCAGATGACGATGAGGGTGAGCCAATATTGGAGCGGTTTTGCGAAGGTGAAACCGTGCCACCAGATGTGCAGGACCAGACCGGTGGTTGCGCCCCAGATCAATCCGTAGGGCACAAGGCGGCGGAAGTGGTTTTTGGGGCGTTCGCTCATTTGGAGTTGGCCGCCATGATTTTTGCCACGCTGACCACGAACCAGATGATCAGGCCGATGAAGCCGCCGATGATGATGTGGATGGCCCAATAGCCGGTGGCGGTCATTTCTGGCGGTATGATCGGGTAGCCGCGCATGATCTGGTTGAGGGTTACTGCAAGGCACCATGCGATGATGGTGATCCAGACGGCGCGGAATTTGATGATGAGGTTGATCATCCGACAATCTCCGCTGTTTCAACAACCGCGTGGAAGAGGACTTCGGCGCCTGCGGTGCTCCATTCCTTGCTGATTTCCTCGGCTTCATTGTGGGAGAGCCCGTCGACGCATGGGCACATGACCATGGCGGTGGGGGCGACGCGGTTGATCCAGCAGGCGTCGTGGCCTGCCCCTGAGATCAGGTTGCGATGGGAATAGCCGAGGCGCTCGGCGGCGTCGCGGATGGCGGTTACGCAGCCTTCGTCAAACTCCACAGGATCAAATCCGCCGGTTTTCTCAAAGGTGATGCCCAGACCCATTTGCCCACAAATGTTCGCCGCCCCTTGGGCCAGTTGCTTTTCCATCTCCTGAATGGTTTTCAAATCCGGTGAGCGGAAATCTACGGTGAAGACGGCCTTTCCGGGGATCACGTTCCGGCTGTTGGGGAATATCTCGATATGGCCAGCCGCGCCGACTGCATTTGGTGCGTGGCTGAGCGCGATGGCGTCCACCAGTTCCAGGATACGTGCCATTCCAAGGCCCGCGTTTTTGCGCATTGGCATGGGGGTCGAGCCTGTGTGGCTGTCTTTTCCGGTCACTGTGATTTGGGTCCAGCTCAGGCCTTGGCCATGGGTGACGACGCCAATGTCTACGTTCTCGGCTTCCAGAATTGGGCCCTGTTCGATATGCAGCTCAAAGAAGGCGTGCATTTTGCGTGCGCCAACATCTTCCTCGCCTTTCCAGCCGATGCGCTCCAGTTCCGAGCCGAAGGTTTTACCTTCTGCGTCTTCCCGCTCATAGGCCCAATCCTGCGTGTGAAGGCCCGCAAAAACGCCAGAGGCCAGCATGGCAGGAGCGAACCTTGTGCCCTCTTCATTGGTCCAATTGGCGACCACAATCGGGTGTTTGGTTTTGATGTCGAGATCGTTGAGGGAGCGGATAATCTCGAGGCCCGCCAACACGCCAAGCACGCCGTCATAGCGCCCTCCGGTGGGTTGGGTGTCCAGGTGGCTTCCCACATAGACCGGAAGGGCGTCGGGGTCCGTGCCGTCGCGCATGGCGAACATATTGCCCATGGTGTCCACGCCCATGCTCATGCCCGCGGCTTTGCACCAGTCCTGAAACAGATGGCGGCCTTCGCTGTCTTCATCGGTGAGCGTTTGGCGGTTGGAGCCTCCGGCAATGCCCGGACCGATCTTGGCGATCTCATGGATCGTGTCCCAAAGTCGATCACCATTGATGCGTAGATTTTCACCGGGTGCTGCCATGATCCTGTCCTTTTATTTCAATTCGATTTCAATGAAGGCCATGTCGCTGTCGCCCCCATTTATCACATTGTGCTCCACCCCTTTTTCGCGCTTGTAAGCGGTGCCATTAGGGATGGTGACCGTTCGCGTCTCACCCCCGGGCTCTTCAAGGGTCATGTTGCACTCGGTCACGGTGGTAATGACATAGTCCATTGCATGAACGTGCCAGCCGGTTTCAGCGCCGGGCGCAAAGTCAAACCGAGTGACACAGACCCGTGCATCATTAACCATTTGCGTGGCTTTGGCTTGCGGGCGCGTCATGTTTTTTGCCTCCGGACGTAAATTATTGACCGTTAGATCAAATTTTAGGCTAAGTAAGAGCTCTCAGGTGGTCAAGCGCCATTTTAAGATGCAGTTTCAGGCTTCGAGCCGCTTTTATGTGGCTTCGGTGACGGCGCATGGACGTTGGGTAAAGCGACGCAAACCGCGCTTGCCCTTGTGGTTGGGGGAATGGCCCTGTTAGCCTTGACGCAAAAAAGGGAGGGTCTGGAACATATGACGGTGGATGCTAAGACACCCAAACGCAGCCGCATTCAGACTGAAAATCGCGCGTTGATCATGGACGCGGCTTTGGCTGTATTTTCCACGGATGGGTATGGCGGGGCGACTGTGGATCGGATTGCGACACAGGCGGGCATGTCCAAGCCCAATCTGCTTTATTATTTCCCCACCAAAGAGGATATTTACCGAGAGGTTCTGGAAAGCACCGTTGAGGCTTGGCTTGAGCCTTTTGCGAAGATTGATGCGGAAGCGGATCCGGTGGAGGAACTGCGCAATTATATCATCCTGAAAATTCAGATGTCGCAAAACCGGCAAGAGGCCTCGCGGTTGTTTGCCAATGAGATCGGTCGGGGGGCTCCTTTGTTGGGTCCGTTTTTGCAAACGCGGTTGCGTGCGCTTGTGGAAGAAAAAGCGGGTATCTTGCGCGGGTGGATGGAGGCTGGAAAGCTACGCAGGGTTGATCCGTTTCATTTGATATTTGTGATTTGGGCGACCACCCAGCACTACGCGGATTTTAATGTTCAAATCGGGGCTATTCTTGGGGAAAAGGCCAAGGCTCCTGATTTTTATGAGGATGCTGCTGATGCGGTTCTGTCTATCATTCTGCGCGGGATCGAGCCTGACGCTAAGGGGTCTTAAGAGGTCTGCCCCGTCTAGGGGCGAAACCGCTTTGCTTTTGTTTGAGCGATGGCCAATCCGGCGAGAATTAGGAGGAGGGCTGTCACAAAGGATGGCGGTAGGGCTTCGCTTAAAAACACCATGCCAAATACCACGGCCCAAATTGGCACTTGGTAGTTCACAAGGCTCAGAAAAGTGGGTCCGGCGGAGTTTACGACTTTGACCAGCAAGAGGGTGGCAATCGCTGTGGGGAATATGCCCAGAAATAGCAGGGCCAACCCTTGTTTGAGCGGGACATGGGTCGGCATGCCCTCGATGCTGAGCGCGACTGGTACAATCAGCAGTGCGCCGATGAGCAAGCCTCCTGCGGAATAGCTTAAAAGCGGGCCTTTGGGTGCGGTTCGGGTGATCATTGAGCCAAGTGCGTAGCAGAGCGATGCGCTGACGCAGCCCAATCGGGCGATGTTCTCGGTGGTTGTTCCAAGCCCGCCAAGTGCGGAGGGGCCGATCAAGACGATCACGCCTGAGAAGCCCAATAGGAACCCCAGAATTTTCCGAGGTGTCATGGTCTCTTTCAAGATGAGCCATGCCAGCGGTAGTACGAAAAGCGGCACAACCGCCATGGTGATCCCTGCAAATCCGGAGGTGACATGTTGTTGGGACCAGCTCAACAAAGAGAAGGGAACCGCGTTGGTGAAGACCGCAAAGCCAAAGCAGTGCAGCCAAATCCGTTTTCCGGTGGGGGTGCTCAGGCTCGGTAATCCTGTGCCGCTTAGATAGGTCGCGGCGATCAATGCGAATGCGCCCAGTAGAATGCGAACGGCCGCGACGGTGAGTGGGCCAAAGCCGGATAATGCCACGGACACACCAAGGAATGATCCGCCCCAGATCAGGCCCAAGGTTGCCAGCAGGAGCCAGTCAAGGCGGCTAGGTGTATTGGTCATGTGAGTAGATTTGAGGGCGGGTTGCTCAAAATCTCGTTGATCTTGAGTAGGCCGGAAGTGAGCGTTTCGAAGTCTTCGGCGGCTGATAAGGTGAGGCGTACCGCGTTTGGTGCGCGTGTTCCCGGAAGCGTGAATTTATCCGCTACAGCCACCAATAGTTTTTGGGATTCACAGGCCGACATGAAGGTGGAGCCTGACCATCCTTCTGGAATGCCGACCCAGACGTAGTTGACACCCTCGCGCGATCTGACGTCCCATGATTGCAGGATGTCGCTAGCATGATTAACCCGTCTGGTGTTTTCAGCGGCGATCAGAGTTCCGTATGTCTCGACCGCTCCGGTTTCAAAAGCGCGTTCAACGACTTTGGTCAGGAGTTGGGAGATGCTGAGGCTCATCCCTTGCATAACCCGCAGGCCAAGTGGGCCAAGCCCCTTTGGGCATTGGAGAAATCCGACGCGCAGGCCAGCTGCAAAGCACTTTGACAGGGAGGAGGCATGCCATGTGCGTTCCGGGCACAGATTGTCAAAGCCGACCGGCTTGTCGGAGATCAACGTGCCATAGACATCGTCTTCGATGATCTGGAAATCATATCGGGCCGCCAGCTCTGCGATGGCGTGGCGGCGCTCAAGAGAGGTGCTCACACAGGTCGGATTATGGACATTTGAGGAAATAAGCAGCGCTTGAATGCGTTCACTTCGGCAAACCATTTCTAGAGCATCGGGCAAGATCCCCTCATCATCGCTTTCGATCCCGAGCAGGCGACCACGGCAGATATGGGCAGTTTGGCGGAACCCCGGATAGTTCAGCTTGGTGGTGGCAATGGTGGGCTCTCGTCCGTGAAGAATAGCGTTGAGCGCGACCATGACGGAATTATGCGCACCGTTTGTGAGGACCAGATCGGGACTGCGTGCGGCTATGCCGTTGCGTTGCAGCCACTCGGTGGCGCGCTCGCGACACCCGCCGAGCGCTTCGTCGCGCACATATTGGGCGAAGTTGAAATGATGGGCGTTCACAAGTTCCTGTGTCAGCTCACCGATCAGAGCGTTCTGGCCCAACTCGACCGTGTGGCCATTGCGCAGGTTCAGATAGCCGTCCTGATAGGGCATGGCCACGAAATTTGTCGGGACATCAGGCAGGGCTCGGGTCGCTCCCTTCACAAAGGTTCCTCGTCCCACGGTTGCTTCTAACAGACCCTCATCGGTTCCCATCTGATAGGCGCGGGCAACTGTTCCCGGTGTAATCCCCAATTGAAATGCCAAGTCCCGAACCGGAGGTAGCTTACGACCCGGCTCCATGGTTCCAGAGCGCACAGCGGCTTCCAAGGCGTGATAGAGCCTTTTGTACTTAGGGCCTCGATACGCTTCGAGTGAGATGTTTGATTTTGTATCCATAACAATTCTTTTGTATCGCGCATTTTCCTAAGATTGTATCAAGAAATGGAGGGAAGCAACCGATTATATTGCAAATTGTATCAATACAAAAGGAGATGAACATGGTCCAGATGAACGCAACCCAGCAAGCACAACCCTCTTTGCAGGCCGGGAGCCATACTCCTACTCTCGCCGTTTTTTTGATATGGATCGCGAATGTGATTACCCTCTGGTCCCATCGGGCACGATCGCGACAGCACTTGGTCGAGATGGACGATTACTTGTTGAGGGATCTGGGAATTACCCGTGCAGAGGCAGAAGAAGAATCCCTGAAACGTTTCTGGATGCCTTGATGGGTTTGTGAAAATACACCTCAGGGTTGTGAATTGGAATATTGCATTTGAAAAGTTCAAAAAACGGACTTATGCCATTGTTATCTAAAGCAAGATGGCATGGGAATGTCGGGGATCGAGGGAATAAGAAATGAACTTTTTGAATGCAGTTGCATTGGTTGCAATTGGCAGTTTGGCTGCCTGCACCAATGGCGAGAGCTTTGATGTGGGTGGACTAAAATACAACGCGCTTAATGACGGCTTTTCAGGGCTTTCCACCGCCGCGATCAGTGCCGTACCCACGTCTGGAACGGCTGTTTATGTGGGTGAGTATTCGATGAGCCTGCGGGGTGGTCCTCTGGCCCAAGGGGCTGCGAATATGTCGGCGAATTTTACCAATTCGACGGTTAACCTAACGTTGCTTGGTAATTTGGCGCCAACGGATCCTCCCAGTAACTACAATATTTCAGGTGTAATTTCCGGTGGGCAAATTCTTCCAACGGCTGGCGGAGGGATCCTGACCGGAGATTTTTATGACACCAACGCCGAGGTCGCGGCCGGGCGGTTTGAGTTGAGCGATAGGTCCAAAGGGCAGTACATTGTCGAAAGAACGACACCCTGTACCGGCGGCGTCTGTCCCTGATTAAGTGACCAGAATCCATCGTCGCAGCTTTTATAGGGGGGCGGCGATTTTTTTCTTGAAGAATTAAGGACTCGGCTTTAGGAGCGTGCTTGGGTGCGTCGTTTGGCTAGGGCGAACGGCGGCGTACTCAGGAAACTCGCCCCGACGATGGAGCCGTCTATGAGCTTCCCTACAAAGCCGCAGGCTACCCCTGCGCGTCCTTACTTTTCTTCTGGTCCTTGTCCTAAACGTCCTGGTTGGTCTGCAGCCTCTGTGGCTGAGCGTGCCTTTTTGGGTCGCTCGCATCGGGCCTCTGATCCCAAAAAGCAGCTAAAGTCGGTTATCGACAAGATGGGCCGCATTTTGGGCGTGCCGTCCGACTATAAGATCGGAATTGTGCCAGCTTCTGACACAGGCGCTGTCGAGATGGCCATGTGGTCCATGCTTGGTGCGAACCCTGTGGACGTTCTGACTTGGGAGAGTTTTGGAGCCGGTTGGGCGACAGACATTACCAAGCAACTTAAGCTTGAAGACGTGAACATTCTGAATGCGGATTACGGTCAGCTTCCTGACTTGAACGCCGTTCGCAAGGACGCGGATGTGGTGTTCACGTGGAACGGTACGACCTCAGGTGCGCGTGTTCCTAATGCCGATTGGATTTCTGATGATCGCACAGGTCTGACCATTTGTGATGCCACTTCGGCTGCATTTGCGCAGGACCTTGATTGGGCCAAGCTCGATGTTGTGACCTTCTCTTGGCAAAAAGCAATGGGTGGGGAAGGGGCGCATGGCGTTCTGATCCTGTCACCGCGTGCTGTTGCGCGTCTTGAGAGCTACACGCCGGATCGCCCCTTGCCGAAAATCTTCCGCATGACCAAAGGCGGTAAGCTGATTGACGGGATTTTCACCGGAGCGACCATCAACACGCCTTCGATGTTATGTGTGGCTGACGCTGAGGATGCGCTTGACTGGATGGACGGTCTTGGCGGGTTGAGCGCGACTATGGCGCGGGCCGATGCGAATTTTGCGGCTATTCAGTCTTGGGTCGATCAAACCGCATGGGTCGAGAATTTGGTTCCGGCGGCGGAGCAGCGCTCCAACACGTCTGTTTGCCTCAAGATTACCGACCCTGACATTGCGGCCATGGATGACGCTGATCAAAAAGCGTTTGTCAAAAAGATGGTGACTTTGCTTGATAGTGAAGAGGCCGCTTTTGACATTGGCGGTTATCGCGATGCGCCTGCCGGTCTTCGGATTTGGGGTGGAGCAACCGTTGATACGGCAGATGTCGAGGCCCTGACACCATGGCTCGATTGGGCTTTTGAGACCGTCAAAAATAACTAATTCACATTGAAATTTCGGAGCAAGGCCTGAGCGCGTCTCGGCTTTGCGCCCTAAAACTAGGATGAAAAACATGCCTAAAGTTCTTATCTCTGACAAACTTTCCGAAGCTGCTGTCCAAATCTTCAAAGACAATGGAGTGGAGGTGGACTTCCAGCCTGATCTTGGGAAGGACCCTGCCAAACTCGCTGAAATCATTGGGAATTACGATGGTTTGGCGATCCGCTCGGCCACTAAGGTGACTGCGGAAATCATCGAAAAAGCGACCAACCTCAAGGCCATTGGGCGTGCCGGTATTGGTGTGGACAATGTTGATATTCCGGCCGCAACCGCCAAAGGTATCGTGGTGATGAACACGCCCTTTGGGAACTCGATCACGACTGCGGAGCACGCCATTGCGATGATGTTCTCTGTGGCCCGTCAAATTCCGGCGGCGGATGCATCGACACAGGCTGGCAAGTGGGAAAAATCCCGCTTTATGGGTGTTGAGATCACCAATAAAACGCTTGGACTTGTGGGGGCTGGTAACATCGGATCGATCGTTGCGTCCCGTGCGCAGGGCCTCAAGATGAAGGTGGCCGCCTATGATCCGTTCTTGAGTGCGGAAAAGGCCCAATCGCTCGGGATCGAGAAGTTTGAGGATATTGACGAGATGTTGGGTAAGGCGGATTTCGTCTCTCTCCATCTTCCAAAGACCGAGAAAACTGCGAATATCCTCTCGGCTGAGCGGATTGCGTCCATGAAGCCAACGGCGCGTCTTATCAACTGTGCCCGCGGTGGTTTGGTTGACGAAGATGCACTCGCGGAGGCTCTGAAGGCCGGTAAAATCGCAGGCGCTGCATTTGATGTGTTCGCTGAAGAGCCTGCCAAAGAGAACCCTCTGTTCGGTTTGCCGAACGTTGTGTGCACACCGCATTTGGGAGCGGCAACATCTGAGGCTCAGGAGAACGTGGCCCTTCAAGTGGCAGAGCAAATGTCCGACTATCTAATGAAAGGTGCGATTTCCAATGCGTTGAACGCGCCTTCCGTGACGGCAGAAGAAGCGCCGATCCTTAAGCCTTGGATTGCGCTCTCTGAGGTGCTCGGCGGGTTTGCAGGTCAGGTGACCGAAAGTGCGATCACTGAGATCGAAATCCAGTATGTGGGTGATGTGGGTGAGTTGAACCTTAAACCGCTGACCTCTGCCATGACCTCTGCTTTGATGAAGCCGCTGGTGGGTGAGGGTGCTGTGAACATGGTGTCCGCGCCTGTTGTGGCTCGCGAGCGGGGTGTTCAGATCACCGAGACGCGCAAAGATCGCCAAGGTGCATTTGGGTCCTATATTCGCCTTCAGGTTACGACCGAAGGGCAAAGCCGTTCGGTGGCCGGAACGATTTACTCCGATGGTCGTCCACGTCTCATCCAGATCAAGGGCATTAACCTTGAGGCGGAGCCGCAGAAGTACATGATCTACACCACCAATGATGACAGCCCGGGCTTTATCGGTGCGGTTGGCACCAAGCTTGGTGATCTAGGCGTGAATATCGCGACCTTCTCCCTTGGACGTTCTGAAAAGGGTGGTGATGCGATTGCGCTTTGGGGCGTTGACGAAACCGTCGCGGATGCCACGCTTGCGGAGATCGGAGCGCTTCCTCAGGTCGATCAGATCAAATTCCTCGAATTTTGATCTAACTAAGACAAGGGCAGGTCTGAATTAGCCATTCAGGCTTGCCACATCCCGCGCTATAAGCGGCACGAAAACCAGAAATAAGAGGAATCGCAGTCTATGGCGAATGTTGTCGTTGTCGGTGCTCAATGGGGTGACGAGGGTAAAGGTAAAATCGTCGATTGGCTCTCCGAGCGGGCTGATGTGATTGCGCGATTCCAAGGCGGGCATAATGCTGGCCATACTCTGGTGATTGATGGCGAGGTTTATAAGCTGTCGCTCCTGCCGTCTGGCATTTTGCGTGACGGGAAGATGGGTGTCATCGGGAACGGTGTTGTTCTGGACCCATGGGCTTTGGTTCAAGAGATTGAAAAGATTACGAATATGGGCGTTTCGGTATCGCCCGAAAATCTGATGATTGCCGAGAATACGCCGCTGATCCTGCCAGTTCATGGTGAATTGGATCGTGCGCGTGAGTCTCAAAACGCAGTGGCCAAGATCGGCACAACCGGTCGCGGGATCGGGCCTTGTTATGAGGATAAGGTGGGGCGTCGTGTGATCCGCGTGGCGGATTTGGCCGATGAGCCGACCCTTGATTTGCGTATTAACCGTCTTTTGACCCATCACGATGCGCTTCGTCGTGGGTTGGGCTTGCCCGAGGTCGATGCGGCCGCTCTTAAGGCACAACTGCTGGAGATTGCTCCAAAAATCCTCCCTTATGCAAAACCTGTCTGGAAGGCGATGGATGAGTATCGCCGTGGCGGGAAACGTATTTTGTTTGAAGGGGCACAAGGCTCGTTGCTGGATATCGACTTTGGTACTTATCCGTTTGTGACCTCTTCTAATACAACCGCTGGCATGGCCGCGACTGGCACGGGCCTTGGACCAGGTGCCATTGATTATGTGCTTGGTATTGTTAAGGCCTATACCACCCGTGTGGGCGAAGGTCCGTTCCCGGCTGAGCTGGACGATGATGATGGTCAGCGTTTGGGCGAGCGGGGGCATGAGTTTGGCACGGTCACAGGGCGTAAACGCCGTTGTGGCTGGTTTGATGCGGTTCTGGTGCGCCAGACCTGCGCCACATCCGGCGTGAACGGGATTGCATTGACCAAGCTTGATGTTCTGGACGGGTTTGAAGAGCTGAAAATTTGTACGGGCTACTCTTTGGACGGTGAGGAATTGGATCACCTTCCAACTGCCGCAGATCAGCAGGCACGTGTGAAACCGATTTATGAAACCATGTCCGGTTGGTCGCAAAGCACTGCGGGTGCGCGTAGCTGGGCAGAACTGCCAGCGGAAGCGATTAAGTATGTGCGGCGCATCGAGGAATTGATCAATTGTCCGGTTGCCCTATTGTCTACGTCACCGGAACGAGAGGACACGATCCTCGTCACTGATCCATTCGAGGACTAATGGCTCTTTCTTACAAAGCACGCAGGCGCTGGTCGATCTTTCTTCTGCTGGTCTGGTTGCCGCTCTACATCGTCATTGCGGTGACTATTCTTGCGTTTATGCCAACCCCGCCCAAGTGGTTGGAGCTTGTTATTTATATCTTGCTTGGAATTCTCTGGGCTTTGCCGTTTAAGTCAGTGTTTAAAGGCATAGGGCGAGAGGATCCGGACGGTGATCAAGACAGGTAGTCTCAAAGGCGCGTTGATTGGCGCGGCATTCCTCGGCGCGTTAAGCGGTTTTCCGGCACATGCTCAATCAACTGCCGATAGCATTATACAGCTGGTTCAACAGGGCGATTTTGACGGAGCGCGTGCCGCTCTGGCAGAGACACCCCATAGCGATATTGATGCGCTTTTCCTAGAAGCTCAAATTCTGACGGCGCAAGGCCAGCCCCAAGAGGCGGTAAAGATTTATCGCGCCCTTCTTGCGGTCCAACCCGGTCAAATCCAGATCCGTCAGATATTGGCGCAAACCCTGTTTTTAATGGGTGACTATGCCGCCGCCCGTTTTCATTTCCGCGAGCTTCTCGAGACCGATCGTCGAGACGGCGTAACCCAGCAATATGCCGGAGCATTACGAGAGAT
>CAZXRG010000017.1:13800-24266 GCA_964642935.1 uncultured Rhodobacterales bacterium
CCAATCACAAATCCTTGCAGGTCCAAAACGGGCCGTCTGCGACCTTTAAACTGGGGCTTCAGCGCAATCTGAATAACACGACTGCTTTAAACGGTGGGGTTACGCTTGGACGTGGGCTGCCCAAGTCGTCGTCTTTTAAATACCGGACTGCCGGACTTAATCTTGGTGTTTCAAAAACCTGGAAGGGTGGTTGGGCGACCTTTGTGGGCGCTGATTACGGCTTGCGGTGGTATGACACTGAGTTTGGTTTTACCGGGATGAAGCGCAATGATCGTTACTTCACGCTGACAGGCTCGGTCTTGAACTCGACCCTTAGCTGGAACGGGTTTTCACCACGGGTGAGTTGTAGCTGGCAAACAAATGCCTCGAACATCGGGTTTTACGATTATGATGCTGGCGAGTGTAACGTGTTGATGACACGCGGTTTTTAGAGAAATTGCCTCTCCGGGATTTGAAGTCCCGAAGAGGATTTTCGTTAGGCGCTTAGCCGGCTTTACGGGCCTGCGCGTACTCAGAGAGTGCATCGCCACTCATCTCGTACTGTCCATTGTTGACCCGATTGATCCGGCCTCCCCGCAAAAGCGATCCGAAGGTTTTGATGCGTGCTTCCTGTGAGAAGCCTTCCTCGCCACTAAATTCGTCAAGAAGATCAAGCACTTCGCCGCGGCTGAAGCTTGGGCGGCCATTCACCAGAGTGCTGTAGGCGGCTGAGGCCTCCAGCAAATCCGTCAGAGACACGGCACCCGCTGCATTGGCAAACCGGCGCAGCTCCGCACGAGGATCGGGCTGGTTCATGTTGATGGCCGGGCTTGGCGTGGGCTCTTGAATGGTCTTCGGGCTATCCTCAATCGGGGCGATTTGCTGGGTTGGTGTCAACAAAAGTGGCGCGGCGCTCGGCGTCTCTGCGGGCATAGCGCTTTCTTGGGTATCCCAAGTGAAGTCGTCATCCTCTTCCGCATAAACACCCATGGCTGCAAGGGCGTCTGATGCGGGTGTTGGTGTGCGGGCGTCGATTGTGCTGGTTTCGACTGCATGGGTGGCGTCGAGGCTGGCGGCGGCGCCGAAGCCTAGGACCAGAGACCTTGCGGTTGCAGCGTCGGCGTCGGTCTCTGCTTCTTTCTCTACGTGAGCCGTCTCCGGTGTGTCCTGAGAGGCGGCCAGAATGCGGGCCAAGGCGTTTTGCTCTGCCTCGATATGCTCGTCATAGCTGAGGTGGTCTTCCTCTGTCGCAGTTTCGGGCTGTATTTCTGCGCGGGGTGTGACTGAATTTTCCGTAACGGTTTCAATGGGTTCGTCGGAAATCAACTCGGCTGCCCACACCGGAACTGGATCAACGGCTTCGCTTTGCTCGACAGTCGCCATCGCATCTTCGGGCGTGTCCACGAGCAGGTCTTCTGCATCGAAATCTTCCACATCATCAAAGGTGACCGCTTCGGACACATAGGTATTTTGGGGTTCGATTTCGGCGGTATTTGGCGCAATGCTCTCAATTGGCGCGATTGTCTCGTAGAGTTCCTCGGCGTTAAGATTTGCGAGCATTTCGTCGTCAAGATCATCCAATTGCAGGTGAGCGTACGCATCTCCCTCTTCTGGCGCTGGATCAATCGCGGGTGATTCGTCGGCGATCAGAGGAAGCGGAGACGGGGCTTCTTCTGTCTCTTGGGGCAGGGCTTCTGGCGCAGGCGCTTCAAGCTCCTCGGTCTCCTGGCAGTCTTCAAAAGCCTGAGAGACGATCTGATCGATGTCCTCTGCGGGGGCTTGGGCTGTAGGTGCTTTTTCTTCGACGAAAGGCGCTGGATCGGCGGGCTCTACGACCTGTTGTGCACCAAGATTAAGCGGCTCTTCAACCGGAGCGATTGGTGCGACTGCCACCTCTGGCTTAACAAATTCGGGCTCAACCTCATCGGGAACCGAGCTTAAGACAACTTCGTCGCCATGCAACTCTGCACCAACGCTCAACCCGCTGGTTTTCTCCGCCAATGCGCGCAGAGCCTCTGTGTCGGGCCGCTCTGGATGAGCGCCGAAGCTTGGGTCGGTTTTTGAGAGTTTCTGAAAGTAATCAACGACTTGGCTCATGACCGGGAAGGGGTCGTCGAACCCTGACAATGTGCAAGAAAATGCCCCGAATGAAACCGTTAGCTTTTTGGCGAAATCAGCCATTACTTCGTACCTTTTATAAAGTCATGCACTTACGCACTCGATTTTGTACAAGCGGCCAATGTCCCCCATTGACCAAAAGTACTGCATGACGCATCCATTCATGATGTTGGAACCGGAACACGAAGCCCCAAACACCGTTACATTACTTGGCGGCGGACCAGTTGATGACGAGACCTTGTGGCGCGCCCTGCGCCTAGCCCCATATCTTGTAGCTGCCGATGGGGGTGCAAATTACGCGCACGCCCATGAAATCCCCGTTAAGCACATTGTGGGTGACTTCGACTCATTAACTAATTTTGAAATTTGGCAGGATAAGGGCGTGAATTTGGTGCGTCTGGACGAGCAGGACAGCACGGACTTCGAGAAGTGCCTTTATTCGATTGAGGCCCAGACCTATCTTTGTGTCGGTTTTCTGGGGCGTCGCCTGGATCACTCACTGGCCTGTTTGCGCACGCTTGTGGCCTATCCTGAGAAGTCTGCGATCCTTTTGGGGGATGGGGATATTACGTTTCTAGCGCCTGATGATTTTACGCTCCATATGGAGGCGGGCGATCCTGTTTCTTTGTTTCCCATGGGGGAGGTTCAAGGGGTTGGATCGACCGGATTGAAATGGCCCATTGAGGGGTTGGCGTTTTCACCGTCGGGGCAGATTGGCACGTCCAATGAGGCTTTGGGCGGGGAGATGAGGATCTCGACAAAGGGGCAAAAAATGCTTTTAATTCTGCCGCTTAAGTATCTTGAGGCGGCTATTGAGAGCCTGTCTTCTCAAGCTGGCGCTCTCTCCAGACCAGATAGAGCCCTGAGCTGACAATGATCAAAACGCCTATGGCGGCGATGCCGTTGAACAGGTCTCCAAACACCATATAGCCAAGGATCGTTGCTGTGACGATTTCCATGTAATGCATGGGGCCGAGCAGGGTGACGGGGGCGTATCGGAACGCATATGTCAGGAAAATATGGGCGATTGCGGCGGAGAGCCCGCCTAAGACCAACCAAAGGAGGGGCAGGCCTGTGGGCATGATGGGGTCCAGAAATGTGATGCCGGAGCCGTTGAAGGCGATCAGTATGGGGACGGCCACGATCAGGGCGGCGACGCTTGTGTAGGTTTGCATGGCCAATGGGTCGATGCGTTGGGCCATGGTGCGGGTGATAAGCAGGTAAAGCGCGAAGAAGACGGCGGTGCCAAGGGGCAGGAAGGCGGGCCAGCCAACGGCGGCGAAGCTTGGTTGGATGACCAGAAGTGCGCCGATAAAGCCTATAAAACAAGCGGTTAGGCGGCGTGGACCGAGGCTTTCGCCCAAGAAGAACCAGCCCATGAGGGCGAGGATGAAGGGTTCCACAAAGAAGATCGCGATGGCGTCGGCCACGGGCATGAATTTGACAGCACCTGTGATGCAGGCGGTGGAGAGCAGGATTAATGTGCCCCGCGCCATGTAGAGTTTCATGTCTCTTTTGGAGGGTTTTGTCAGGCGTCCCAGGGCTGCGGCTATGGGGGCGATGAATGCGCCTTGGAACAGGAAGCGGGCGGCTGCAATTTGGGCAACCGGCACGGCGGCTGTGGCCAATTTTGCAAAGATATCAATGAACGGGCCGGTGATGATGAAACCCATCATCAGGGCGATCCCTAGGACCAGTTTATCGTTTGAATGTGTTGCGGTGTCTGTGGTCATTTATTCGCGCTATAGGAGCCGGGCTTGGGGGGCAAGATTGATAATGTATGAACGTGCGGTGCGTTAACGCTTTTTGGCCCGTTTGAAAGGTTAACGGGCTGAAATGACGTGTCACAATCAACGTGACTCCTGTGAGATTCCTGTATGACTAAAACGGGCTGATTTTCGAAAATAAACACGGCGTGCGGTGAAAAAACGCTTGCGTTGCGGGGTTTGAGATTCGTGCGTTCGGTGAGGGTCAGCACTCGGGGACGTTGACGGCGAGACCGCCAAGTGAGGTCTCCTTATAGCGGTGATCCATGTCGCGCCCTGTCTGGCGCATGGTTTCAACGCAAGCGTCCAGCGAGACCAGATGGGTGCCGTCCCCGCGCAGGGCGAGGGAGGCGGCAGAGACGGCTTTGATGGCGCCCAGACCGTTGCGCTCGATGCAGGGGGCTTGGACCAGACCTTTGATCGGATCGCAGGTCATGCCCAAATGGTGCTCGAGCGCGATTTCAGCGGCGTTTTCCACTTGCGAAGGCGTGCCGCCGAGGACCGCGCAAAGGCCAGCGGCGGCCATGGCGGAGGCGGAGCCGACTTCGCCTTGGCAGCCCACCTCGGCCCCTGAGATGGAGGCGTTGAATTTGATCAACCCGCCAATGGCGGCGGCGGTGAGGAGAAATTCGGGGATTTTGTCCGTGCGGGCGTTTGGAATGTGGTCGAGGTAGTAGCGGATGGTGGCGGGCACCACGCCTGCGGCCCCGTTGGTGGGGGCGGTGACCACTTGGCCTCCGGCGGCGTTTTCCTCGTTCACGGCCATGGCGTAGACGGAAATCCAGTCGTTGATGATATGAGGGGCGGTTTGGTTTTGGCCGCGTTCGGCCTCCAACGCTTCGCGGATTTTATGGGCGCGGCGTTTGAGGTTGAGGCCGCCTGGCAGGATGCCGTCGGTGGAGAGGCCGCGGTTGATGCAGTCGTTCATGACTGTCCAGATTTTGGTGATGCCTGTGGTGAGGGTGGTTTGGGAGCCTTGGGCCAGTTCGTTGGCTTCTTTCATCTGAGCGATTGTTTTGCCTGAGGCTTTGGCCATGTCGAGCATTGTGTCGGCGGTTCGGAAGGGGAAGGGGACGTCGGGGAGGGGGATTTCGCCGGATTGTTGGGTGAGTTCGCGCTCTGTCAGGACGAAGCCGCCGCCGACGGAGTAGTAGATTTCCTCCATGTAGAGGGCGCCATTGGTGTCGAAAGCCGACAGGATCATACCGTTGGCGTGGCCGTCGAGGGTGCGGTCGTAATCGAAGATCAGGTCGGTTTTGGGGTCGAAATCGAGGGTCGGGAGGTCATCTGGGGTGATTTGGCCGGTCTCGTGGATTTGGGCCTCGGCCTTTGTGGCTTTGTCGGGGTCGAAATCGTCGGGGCGGAAACCTGCGAGGCCGAGTATCGTGGCGCGGTCACTGGCGTGGCCTTTTCCGGTGAAGGCGAGCGAGCCGTGGAGGGAGGCTTTGAGGCTGTGTAATTCGCCTGAGCCTGGGATGCGCTCAGCACCGTCGCGAAGAGCGTCAAGGAAGCGTCCGGCGGCGACCATCGGGCCCATTGTGTGGGAGGAGGATGGGCCGACGCCGATTTTGAAGATGTCAAAGATGCTCAGGAACATGGCGCGTCCTCGGGTTGGTTAGGCTCCGATCTTTAGCGTGTTTGACGGGAGCCCGCCTGTTTCAAAGCGACCAAGTTCAGGATTTAACGGCAGCGATGACGCAAATCTCAACAAGGATGTCGGGTGCGGCCATGTTCGCCTCAACACAGGCGCGGGCCGGTTTGGGGCTATCGGCGATCCATGCATCCCAAACCGAATTCATCTCGGCAAACTCGGAGATGTTTTTGACGTAGATGGTGGTGGAGAGGATTTGGGTTTTGTCGCTGTTCACTTCGCCCAGAAGGCTGTCGATTTTCGCCAGACACTCTGCGGTTTGGGTTTTGATGTCGCCGCTGAAGTCGTTGGGGACTTGGCCTGCCAGATAGACGGTGTCGCCGTGGACCACGCATTGGCTCATGCGGTCGTTGGAGTGATTGCGGGTGATGCTCATGGGAGGCTCCTGTTTTTGGTTTGGGGCAGAAAGCCTGTGGGGGGCGGGGAAGTCAATTCCGATTGTGATCCGAGGCCCTTTGGGGTCGCGCTTCGGTTGGAATCGCACTATAGGTCGGGGTGCTGGATCAAAATGACACAAGAGACGCATATGCCCACACATCTGGACCCCGCTGATCGCGCGAAGTTTGCCTCTGCTGAGGGGGCTTTGACCTTTGTTGAAGACGGGATGCGATTGGGGCTGGGAACGGGCTCGACTGCGGCGTGGTTGGTGCGGTTGTTGGCCGAGCGGGTGCAGTCTGAGAAGATTGATGTGACTTGTGTGCCGACCTCCTCGCGGACACGGGATTTGGCCAAGAGCTTGGGTTTGAAAGTGACCACATTGGATGATGTGGGCTGGCTTGATCTGACCATTGACGGGGCGGATGAGTTTGATCCTGAGTTGAACCTGATCAAAGGCGGGGGCGGGGCGTTGCTTCAAGAGAAGATCGTGGCGACCGCGTCTGACAAGATGATTGTGATTTCTGACGATAGTAAACAGGTGCCGCATCTGGGCGCGTTTCCTTTGCCCGTTGAAGTGGTGAAGTTTGGGTGGGAGACCACCAAGGCGATTATCGAGGATGCTTTGGGCGATGCGGCGGTTGCGGGGCAAAATGCGACGCTCCGACTTTCTCGTGATGAGCCTTATATTACCGATGAGGGTCACTATATACTCGATCTTCACTTGCGCAAAATGGAGGCGCCAGCGGCCCTTTCTTTGATCCTGAACCAGATACCGGGTGTTGTGGAAAACGGGCTGTTTATTGATATCGCTGATGCTGTTTGCATTGGCTATGCCTCGGGAGAACATCGCATTGTGAAGCCTGCAAGCGAGACGGCCGCCGAGATCGAGTGAGCGGCATTTAAGGAATATTGCGATGGATTTTGATTACGATCTTTTTGTGATTGGCGGTGGCTCTGGCGGTGTTCGCGCGGGTCGCGTGGCCTCGCAAGCCGGTGCCAAGGTCGGCTTGGCTGAGGAATATCGCATGGGTGGGACCTGTGTGATCCGTGGCTGTGTTCCCAAAAAGCTGATGGTTTATGCCTCCCAATTTTCCGAATTGATGGAAGATGCGGCTGGTTATGGCTGGAGCGTCGGGGAGCGGTCGTTTGACTGGGCCAAGTTTATGGCGGTCAAAAATCCCGAGATTGACCGGTTGGAGAATATCTATCGCAAGAACCTCGCGGGTGCGGGAGTGGAGTTGCATGATCAGCGGGCTACCATTTCGGGGACCCATGAGGTGTCTTTGGCGGATGGGACCAAGTTCTCGGCCAAGACTATTCTGGTGGCCACGGGCGGTTGGCCGTTTGTACCGGAGTTTGAAGGCTCCGATCTGGCGATTACCTCGAACGAAATTCTGAGCCTGCCGAGCCAGCCTGAGCGGGTGCTTGTGGTAGGTGGTGGTTATATCGCGTCTGAGTTCGCGGGTATCCTCAACGGGATGGGCACGAAGACCACGCAGTTTTATCGCGGCGCGCAAATCCTACGCGGGTTTGACGCGGAAGTGCAGGATCATGTGGCCGATGAGATGCGCAAGAAGGGTGTTGATCTTCAGGTTGGGACCGATGTGGCCAAGATCGAGAAGAGTTCTGACGGTCTTTTGGTGACCAAGAAGGATGGTGGCACGATCACTGTGGATCAGGTGCTTTATGCCACGGGGCGCACGCCCAATTCGAAGAACCTTGGGCTTGAGGCCGTTGGTGTCGAGATGAAAAAGAACGGCGCGATTGCCGTGGACAAATGGTCGCAAACCAATGTGCCCTCGATTTTTGCGGTTGGGGATGTGACGGACAGGATGGCTCTGACGCCTGTGGCTATTCGCGAGGGGCAGGCTTTTGCGGAGACCATGTTTAAGTCCAACCGGATTGCGCCGGATCACGAGTTGATCCCGACGGCCGTTTTCACCCAGCCTGAGATCGGCACGGTTGGCATGTCTGAGGAACAGGCGCGGGAAAGCCATGACGTTGAGATTTATCGCGCCGTTTTTAGGGGCATGTATCATTCCATTGCCGATCGCGATGAGAAGATGCTGATGAAACTGGTGGTCGATAAGGTCTCCCGCGTGGTGCTTGGCGTGCATATTGTTGGCCATAGTGCGGGTGAGATGATCCAGATGGTCGGGATTGCCGTAAAGATGGGAGCCACCAAGGAGCAGTTTGATGCGACTGTGGCGGTTCACCCGACGGCGGCGGAAGAACTGGTGACAATGAAGGAGCCGGTTTCAAGTTGACGGGGGCTTTGCTCTTGAAAATTGCTCATTGTGATCCAACTGAGTATAAGACGAAAAAATACTATTTCTGACAGAAGGAAGAGATACGCGGATGCCATATAGCAACAACACGGGCGGCCCTTGGGGCGGCGGCGGTGGCAAAAAGGGCGGCGGCGATGATCGCGGGCCTTGGGGCGGCAACGGAGACGATGGTCGCAACAATGGGCCTCAAAAGCCCGGCCAAGGTCAGGTGCCTGATCTCGACGATATCGTTCGCAAAGGTCAGGAACAGTTGAAGGTTCTTATGGGCGGTCGCGGCGGCTCTGGTGGCGGTCGCGGTGGTCCCGGTGGGGGCGACGGATTTTCCAAAGGCTCTTTGGGGCTGTTGGCATTGGCGGCGGCTGGACTTTGGGTGTTTGCATCCTTCTATTCTGTCAAGCCGGAAGAGAAGTCGGTGGAGTTCTTCTTTGGAGAGGCCTCTAGCGTAGGTGAGCCGGGCCTGAACTTTGCCCCTTGGCCGATTGTGACCAAGGAGATCATTCAGGTGACGCGCGAGAACACCGAGCAGATCGGTGTGGGTCGCGGGTCGCGCTCTGATGAGGGTTTGATGCTGACCGGTGACGAGAATATCGTCGACATCGATTTTGAGGTTGTTTGGAACATTCGTGATCCTGAGCAGTATTTGTTCAATCTGGCTGATCCGCCCGAGACCATTCGGGCTGTGTCGGAATCAGCGATGCGCGAAGTTATTGGCCGCTCTGAACTGGCGCCGATCCTGAACCGGGATCGTGGTGCTGTGGGTGGCGAAGTGCGTGATTTGATCCAGAGCACTTTGGATAGCTATGAGAGTGGCGTTCAGATCATTCGTCTCAACCTTAACCGTGCCGATCCGCCCCAAGAGGTGATTGACGCGTTCCGTGATGTTCAGGCGGCTGAGCAGGAGCGGGATACTTTGGAGAAGCAGGCGGATGCCTATGCCAACCGTGCATTGGCGGAAGCGCGTGGTGAAGCTGCCCAGCTCCTTCAGGAAGCGGAAGGGTATCGCGCGCAGGTTGTGAACGAGGCGTCTGGTGAGGCCAGCCGTTTTGTGGCGGTTTACGACGAGTATGCGAAGGCTCCCGAAGTGACGCGCAAGCGGCTTTATCTGGAGACCATCGAGAAGGTTTACGGCGACGTGGACAAGATCATTATCGACGAAAATTCCGGAGGCGGGCAGGGCGTTGTCCCTTATCTCCCGCTCAACGAGTTGGGTCGTAACAAGCCGGCAAGTGGAGGAGCAAACTGATGGGTCGCGCAGGTATTCTTATTGGCGCAGTTGTCGTTGCAATTGTTCTGCTGTTGTCGTCGCTGTTTATTGTGGAGGAGCGTGAGAGCGCGTTGGTTCTCCAGTTTGGTCAGGTGAAGGCTGTGAAGCAGGATCCCGGTCTCGCGTTCAAAATGCCGTTTATCCAGAATGTGGTGAAATATGATGACCGCATTCAGTCGCTGGATACGCAGCCTTTGGAGGTCACTCCTCTGGATGATCGTCGTCTGGTTGTGGATGCGTTCGCGCGCTGGCGGATTTCGGATGTTGTCCAGTTCCGCCAAGCGGTGGGTGCTGGTGGTTTGGCCACGGCTGAGAGCCGGATCAACGGTATTCTCAACGATAGTCTTCGCGCTGTTCTGGGTTCTGTGACGTCAAACTCGGTTCTCTCTGCGGATCGTGTGGGATTGATGAGCCGGATTAGAGATTCGGCCAAAGCCTCTGCGTCGAACCTTGGTCTTGAGATCATCGACGTTCGGATTAAGCGGGCTGACTTGCCGGCGCAAAATCTGGCCGCGACCTTTGCACGTATGGAAGCGGAGCGGCAACGTGAAGCGGCGGACGAGCGGGCGCGTGGTGGTGAGGCGGCTCAGAAAGTGCGGGCGGCTGCGGATCGTACCGTGGTTGAGCTGGTCTCCGAGGCGCAGCGTGACAGCGAGATTGTTCGCGGTGAAGCGGATGCTGAGCGGAACGCGATCTTTGCGGAGGCCTTCGGGCGCGATGCGGAGTTCTTCGAGTTCTATCGCTCGCTCAGCGCTTACGAGAAGGCTTTGAAGGGTGAGAATTCAACTCTGGTGATTTCGCCCGATAGTGAGTTCTTCAACTATCTCAAGTCCGATCAAGGTGCGCGGGCCATCGCGGCTCAATGACGACCCTGATACTGGGAATTGGAATGGTCTTTGTGATCGAGGGGCTGGTGCTTGCACTGGCCCCTTCCTTTTATGATCAGGTCATTGAGATGCTGGCCAAGATCCCCAATGAGCAACGCCGGATTATGGGGCTGAGTGCTGCGGCCATTGGGGTGT
>CAZXRG010000018.1:0-23982 GCA_964642935.1 uncultured Rhodobacterales bacterium
CCGTGGTTGCGCGGTCGTGTTCAGGAGGTATTGGCACATGGTTGAGACCCAGTTGGATGTCGCACATGGGGCGATGGCTGAGGCGCCCTCGGATGAGGATTTGCTGGCGCGGTATTATGGTGTGCTGGCGGCCTCGGAATTGTTTGTGCTGTTGGAGAGCGAGCCCGGTGAGACCTTCGCTCCACAAATGCTGGAGATGGATGGCACCCGTTATGTGCTGGCTTTCGATACGGACGGGCGCATGGCGGAGTTTTGTGATGCTCCCCAGCCCTACGTGGCCATGAGCGGGCGCTCTTTGGTGGAGGCTTTGAGTGGGGCACGTCTTGGGATTGCGGTTAATCCGGGGTTTGAACAGGCCATGTTTGTGCCCTTTGAGGCGGGCGACTGGATTTTGGAGCGCACCAATGCGGAGCTGTCCGAGGGCGAGGCCAATATCAAAGAGGTTCAATCGCCTGAAGTGTCTGATGTGGAGCTGTTAAAGGCCATTGATGCGCGACTGGCGGTGTTTGCAGGTTTTGGGCGGTCTGCCTATTTGGTGAAAGCGCGATATGCCCATGAGACGGCGCATTTGATGATCTTTGTGGGCATTCCTGATGCGGCGCGCGCCGCGGTTGCAGGGGCTTTGGCGGAGGCCATGCGGTTTGTGGCCCCTGACATGGCGCTTGATACGGTGTTTGTAGAGCGCGACAGTGAGATTGTGACCTCAGCGGCCAAAGTGGGATTGCGCTTTGATATGACGCCCGAAGAGGTCGAGAAGAAGGGTGTGTCAGCCCCCGGTTCTGATCCCGATAAGCCGCCCTTATTGCATTGAGAGTGGTTTGTTGCGGTGGCTCAGACGATCTGCGTTCGTCGCCTTAGGTTAGCTGATCCGGGAATTTGGGTTAAAAGGGTACGAAAACCCGGCATATCACACACACCAATATGCCGGGTTATTTCGTAGCACTTTTTACAATGGACATACTGTCCGCACACTCGCTACGCCCCACCGTTCTGACATTAACGACTGTCAAAACACTTGAGCCTTATGAGCGAACTCCTGCCGAGAATATATAGGTGTGATTGCCTATGACGTGGGTTTTGAAGGCTGAATTTACCCTCTATTAACCAGACCCATCAAGTTTCTGCGCCAGATGAAACGATGAGGATGTGATCAATGCTCAAGTCCAGCAAAGCCCAAACCGCCACTCGTGATGATAGCTCTTACCGTCTGCGTGAGTTGGGACTTCTAGATGCGCCCCAAGAGAAAGACTTTGATGCGATCACGGCTTTGGCCAAGGACGTGTTTAATGTCTCCGTGGCTTTGATCTCGATTATAGATGACGCCCATCATCGGCAGTTTTTCAAAAGTCAGATCGGGCTGAGCGCGCCTTGGGCTCGGAGACGTCAGACGCCTTTGACCCATTCCTTCTGTCAATATGTCCGCCAGTTTGGCGAGCCTTTGATTGTGAATGATGCCAAGACCCATGATCTGGTGAAAGACAATCTGGCCATTCGCGATCTTAATGTGGCCTCTTATCTTGGCGCTCCCATTCATGCGCCTGACGGAGAGCCTATCGGTGCTTTATGTGTCATCGACGATAAGCCGCGCCATTGGACGCAGGGTGATGTGGAGATGTTGGGCAAGCTTGCGCGATGTGTCTCCCATGAGGTGCGCATGAAGGCGGCGAAGCTGGTTGTTGATGGCGTGTTGGATGATCTTAAGCGCAAGCATGATGACACGTCGCGCTATAATGCGGTGCGAGAGTGGATGTGCAATGGGTTCATGGCGCCTGATCTTCTGAATGCCGAGCGGTTCGGGGCTTTGCTCAAAAACGGCTGTGAGGCGCTTGGGATGGAGATGGGGGTCATTACCAAAGTGGATTATGATCGTGTCGGGATTATATTTGCACATAATCTGCCACAAGGGGATATGGAGCGGGATTATCCGATTTCGAGCACTTTGAGTTCGTTTCTGGTGTCCGGTGAGAACCAGTTTCATTTTCGCGATGTGACCCGTTCCAATGCGGTTGGGTGGAAGGATTTTCTGGGCAATTCTCCGGCCAGTTTTGCCGGTATTCCGATTGTTTTGGATGGGCAGATATTTGGCACTTTGGAGCTGAGCTCTTCAAAGGTGCGTGCGTCTGATTGGACGGATGAGGAGCTATCCTTGCTTAGTATGATGTCGATGCTGACATGTGTGTATCTCGGAATGGTCGACAAGATCGAGCGGTTGGAGCGCAGCGAGGCCGCGACTTTGATCCATGAGTTTTCTCAGAGCAAGAGGGTCTTGGACGCGGCTGTTATGTAAGCGGGCGTCTTTAGGGGTTAGTAGCCTGCGCTTCGGTCCACCAGATTTAGGAAGGGCTGGCCCGTCTCGCCTCTGGTGATGTTATCGGCAATCACATGGGCGGCTGTTTCAGGGCGGGTTTCAGCGGCAATATGGGGCGTGATTGTGACTTTGGGATGGGCCCAGAACGGGTTGTCTTGGGGGAGGGGTTCCTCGCGAAACACATCAAGCGTGGCATGGGCCAGATGGTCGCTGTTGAGTGCCTCTATGAGCGCGTCGTCAACGATGAGCGGTCCGCGTCCGGGGTTGATGATGGAGGCTCCTTCGGGGAGTTGGGCCAAGCGCTCGGCGTTCATCAGATCGCGGGTGCCGCTTGTGAGCGGCAGGAGGAGCACCAGAATTTCAGAGCGGTTCAGGAGTGTCGTGAGCCCTTCCTCGCCGTGATGGGTGGTCATCGTGTCGAGGGCTTTGGGATTGCGGCTCCAGCCCTCCACATTGAAGTTCAGCGCTTGTGCGGCCTTCGCACAGGCCAGACCGAGCGCGCCTAGTCCCAGAAAGCCGACGGTTCTTGAGCGGGCCAATGGGGGAGAAGTGTCCTCGTTCCACTCACTTTTGTTGTGGATGTGGAAGTCCATACCGAGGTGGTGGCGCAGGATATGTCCGGTGACATATTCGACCATGCCTTCTGTAAGGCCCGGATCGACCATGCGGGCGAGAGGGACCTTTAGGGTTTGGTTGTTTTCGATCGTTTCAACACCTGCCCAGATGTTGAGGACCGCTTTGAGCCGCGTGTAAGGGGCGAAGTCCTGCAGGGGGCTTGAGGGGCTATAAATGACATAGTCCACCTGATCGGGGTTCTCGTAGGAGCGGTGCAGGGAGACGTTGAGATTGGCGGCTTTGAAGGCTGTGTGAAGGGGGGCCTCCCATTTGGCCCAAGCGGCATCGGCGTCGGAAAATAGGACATTAATCATTTAGGATATTCTCGGTTTATGGACATGGGCGGATTGCACCAGTCCGAATGCGCCCATGAGCACGAGCATGGCAGAGCCCCCGTAAGAGACCAGCGGGAGAGGGACGCCGACAACGGGGGCGAGACCCATGACCATGGCCATATTGACGGCGAAAAAGAAGAAGAAGGTGGCGGTGATGCCCCCTGTCAGAAGGGCTCCGAAGCGGTTGCGATTGGAGAGCATGGAGGACATGCAAAAGACGATGATCAGCGCGTAGAGCACAAGGAGGACAATGGAGCCGATGAAGCCGAATTCCTCGGCTAGGGTGGTGAAGATGAAGTCCGTATGTTTTTCCGGCAGGAAGTTCAGACGCGATTGCGTGCCTTCCATATAGCCCCGCCCGTTGAGGCCGCCTGAGCCGAGAGCGATTTTGGACTGGGTGATGTGATAGCCTGCACCCAAAGGGTCGATGGAGGGGTCCAGGAAGGTCTCGACGCGTCGATATTGGTAGTCCTTGAGGATTTGCCATTCGGTGCCACGCGTCTGGATGACGGCGGCAACTGCGCCCACGCCAAGGAGGCCTGCGGTGATGAAATACCACAAGGAAACGCCTGCGAGGAACATCACAACGGCAGCACCACCGCCCAGAAGGATCGAGGTGCCCAGATCGGGTTGTTTGAGGACGAGGGCGACCGGGATGGCGGTGAGAATGAGCGGGAGGGCGACCCAGACCGGATGGGAGACTTTCTTGGGATCGAGCCAGTCGTAATAGAGGGCCAGCGCCATGACGAGGGCGACTTTCATCACCTCGGAGGGTTGCAGGCGGATGACGCCAAGGTCGATCCAGCGTTGCGCGCCCATGCCTGTGACCCCGAAAAACTCGACGGCGAGGAGCAGGAGGAGTGCGCCTACATAGGCGAATGGTGAGACGCCGCGCCAGAAGTGGATTGGGATTAGGCCGATGATGAACATGGCCATCAGGCCGATGGCAAAGCGGATCATTTGCGGGCGGGCCCAGGTGTGGATGTTTCCGTCGGCGACCGAGTATAGCATCAGGAAACCGGCAGCGGCCACGGCGGTGAGCAGGATGGCCAGCGACCAGTTGAGATGGAGGATTTTGGCAAAGCCGCTCGGGGCCGGGCGGGTGCCCTCGGAGAGCCATGTCATGCGCGGTCGCTTTCGATGACGGGCTTAAGCTCTTCCCCGGGTTTGGGCATGGCTTCGCGGCGGTCCTTGATTTCTTGGTGTTGGTCTTTGGGATAGGCCGCCAATGGGGGCGTGCCGCCGTAAAGCGCTTGGAGCATTATGTCGCGTGCGATGGGCGCGGCTGCTTTGGAGCCGCCTCCGCCATGCTCGACCACCACGGAAATGGCGTAGCGCGGGTTGTCGTATGGGGCGAAGGCCACGAACAGCGCGTGGTCACGGCGGTTCCACGGGAGATCCTCGTTGCGGGTCACGCCTGCGGCACGCTCAGCCGCGGTGATCTGGCGGACCTGACTGGTGCCTGTTTTGCCAGCCATCAACATGCCTTCCGAGACAATGCGCGAGCGGCGTGCGGTGCCGCGACGCTCGTTGGTGACGGCGTACATGCCCCCGCGCACCTCGTTGAGACTGGATTCGCGGATGCCGAGGTCTTCGGGCGCGCCTTGGGAAACTGGCGTGCCGTCAAGGGAGCGGATCAAGCGTGGGACGATGATTTTGCCAGAGCCGATGCGCGCGGCCATAACGGCCAGTTGTAGGGGTGAGGCCAGAACGAAGCCTTGGCCGATGCCGGAGTTGAATGTGTCGCCTACAAGCCATTGCTCGTCGTGGATCGCCTGTTTCCATGCTCGGGTCGGGGTGAGGCCCTCGGAGATCGCTGGGATCGGGATGTCATGTTTGACACCCAAGCCCAGTTTGCGGGCCATTTCGGTGATCGCGTCGATGCCCACGCGTCTTGCGGTTTCATAATAGAAGACGTCGCAGGAGAATTTGAGGCTGTCGCGCAGGTTCACATGACCATGCCCGCCGCGACGCCAGCAGTGGAAACGTCGTCGGCCCAGTTGGAGGTGGCCGGGGCACCAGAAGGTCTCGGACGGATCTAATACGCCTGCTTCAAGGGCGGCCAGTGCCACGACCATTTTGAAGGTGGAGCCGGGGGGATAGGCGCCGGAGACGGCTTTGTTGTAGAGTGGGCGGTATTGGTTTGTGTTGAGTGCGGAATAATCGGTGGTTGAAATTCCGAGCACGAAGGAGTTGGGATCAAACGAGGGGGAGGAGGCCAGCGCCATCACGTCCCCGTTGGTCGTATCAATCACCGCAACGGACGCGCTTTCGCCTGCGAGCCTGCGGTTTGTGTAGTTTTGCAGCTCCATATCGACGGTGAGCTGGATGTCTGCGCCCTCAACCCCGTCAACGCGGCCCAATTCGCGCATGATCCGGCCAAGCGAGTTGATCTCGATCCGGCTGGTGCCTGCGGAGCCGCGCAATTTGGGCTCTAGCGATTTTTCCATGCCCGACTTGCCGATCTGGAAGCGGGGGATTTGAAGGAGCGGGTCGGTGTCGTTGGTATTGGCCAGATCATAGTCGCTCACGGGGCCCACGTAGCCCACGATATGGGCGAAATCGCTGCGTTGGGGGTAATGGCGCGAGAGGCCCACCTCTGGCAGGATGCCCGGCAGGACCGGTGCGTTGGCGGAGACTTGGGAAATTTGCTCCCATGTGAGGTGGTCGATGACCGAGACGGGCACGAAGCCCGGGCGTTGGCTGACGTCTTTTAAGACCCGCTCGATCCGGCTTTCGGTGAGGGGGATGATTTGGGCCAGTTTGCGCAGGATTTTTTCTGGATCGCGCGCGCGTTCGCGGATCATCACAATCCGGTAGTTCTGGCGGTTTTCTGCAACCGGTTTGCCGTTGCGATCAAACATCAAACCGCGTGCGGGAGGAATGAGGCGGATGTTGATGCGGTTTTCTTCCGCCAAAAGCAGGAATTCATCCGCTTGCTGGATTTGAAGTTGGCGCATGCGCCAGCCGAGCACGCCTGCAATAGCCAATTGGCCGCCTAGCACGAATAGACCGCGCCGTGTGGTGCGCATGGTTGCGTCTTTTGAGGGCTGTCCGTTTCTCATGTGGTGCGTCCCAATCTGGTGTATCCGCCGGGCGCTTGTGGGGCGCGGACGCGGAAGACCCAATAGAGGAGGGCGACGACGATCGGGTAGGCTATGATCGTGCTGACGAAAAATGAGAACATCAGATTGAAGGAGGGGGTCGGCGAAAAGGAGAACTTCAGGATCACAGTGTTCACAAAAAGTGCGGCTGCAAAAACAAGTGCAAAGATAAACCATTCAATGATGAACATTTGCTCGCGCAGTGGAATGCGTTGGCTGCGGGCGAATTCCGAGGCCATGAGGATGGTAAAGCTCCAAAGGCCCAAGGGGCGCATGAGCAGGAAGTCGGCCAGAAGTGCCATAACAAGGATAAGGCCCATGGGGGCTGTTGAGGGGCGGCGGATGACCCAAGCAAAGACCAGACAGAAGTAGAGGTCGGACATGGCGCGGGCTTCGGCTGACAGGCCAAGGGGGAGTATGGCGATCAGGGTTGTGATCAGGGCCAGTGAGCCGAAGACGGCGCGGCCAAACCAGATGGTTGATGGGGAGACCGCCATTATTCCTCCAGCTCCGGATTGAGGAACGGGGGGAGCGTGGGGCCCAAAAGCTCGTCGGATTGCACGATTTCCGCTGTTGGATTGTTGCGCAGGATGCGGATGTAGCGCAGGCGTCGGTAATCGGCAGAGAGGCGCACGCGCAGGCGGCCGTCGGCGCTTTGATAGACTTGCCCGATCAAAAGGTCCGGTGGGAAAACGCCGTCAGAGCCGGATGTGACCACGCGGTCGCCCGGGCGCACGTCCTCGAGTGTTTCGATGAAATCAAGCGGTGGGCTGGCGGTATTGTCGCCAGTCACAATGGTGCGTTGGCCCAAGGGGCGCACGATGGCGGGCACGCGGGAGGAGGAGTCCGTGAGGAATAGGATACGGGCGGAGTTGAGCGAGAGGCCGGAGACACGTCCCACGAGGCCAAGTCCGTCCATGGCGGCCGCCCCTTCAACAACGCCGTCGCGCTGGCCAATATTCACAAGGCCCGATTGGCGGAACGGGGAGCCGCTGTCGGCTAGAATTTCACCTGTTACGAAGGTCAGTCGGGGAGAGAGGCGGACGTTGTTGAGTTCGCGCAGGCGGGCATTTTGTTGCTCTAGCTGGACGGCGGCTTCGCGCCAGCCTTTCATGCGTTGCAGCTCGTCACGCAGCTCCTGATTTTGCTGGTGAACGCCCGTATAGCTTTGAAAATCCTGAAAAATTCGGGTCACTGAGTTAATCGGGCCAAAGCTCCAGTCAATGGTTGGCACGAAGCGGTCGATGAGGGCCATGCGCATGCGCTCGGCCCTTTGATTGTCGATCCGCCAGAGGGCAAAGAGCGCAAGGCACAGGAAACACATCACCCCGATCAATATGCGACGGGTGGTGGCCCAAAAATTCGGCTTTTTGGGTGATTGCGCCAGTTGCGGTCACCTCCGGTTTAAGATTGCTCTGCCTGCCTTGTTACACTGTCGCGCTATTCCTGCGCGATCAGCTTCCGTAATCTATAACATGGAGCAATTGTTTCTCAAACTCCAATGACTTGCCTGTGCCAAGTGCGACGCAGTTAAGAGGCTCGTCGGCCACAGAGATGGCAAGGCCTGTTTGTTCACGGAGCGCCAGATCAAGGTCGCCCAAGAGAGAGCCGCCACCTGTGAGCATCACGCCGCGATCGACAATATCGGCTGCAAGATCAGGGGGCGTGGACTCAAGTGCGGTCATCACGGCTTCGCAAATCTGCTGGACGGGTTCTGTCAGGGCTTCGGCCACTTGGGCTTGCGTGATTTCGGTGACCTTTGGAACGCCGTTTAGAAGATCGCGACCACGGATTTCCATGGAAGCGCCTCTGGCATCATCGGGCATGCGGGCTGTTCCGATAGATGTTTTGATCCGCTCGGCTGTGCTTTCGCCGACCAGAAGATTGTGCTGGCGACGCAGGTAGCTGACGATGGCCTCGTCCATGCGGTCTCCACCCACGCGAACGGAGCGGGCGTAAACGATGTCGCCGAGCGATAGGACCGCAACCTCGGTCGTACCACCACCAATATCAACGACCATAGAGCCTGTTGGATCGGTGATGGGCATGCCTGCACCAATGGCGGCTGCAATCGGTTCTGCGATCAAGCCAGCTTTGCGCGCGCCTGCTGAGAGAACACTCTCGCGAATGGCGCGTTTTTCAACGGGCGTAGCACCATGGGGCACACAGACGATGACTTTGGGCTTGGCGAAATTTCCGCGTTTGTGAACTTTGCGGATGAAGTGTTTGATCATCTCTTCGGCCACATCGAAATCGGCGATCACACCGTCGCGCATGGGGCGAATGGCTTGGATCGAACCGGGGGTCCGTCCGAGCATCAGCTTGGCGTCCTCTCCCACGGCCAGAACCGCTTTTTTACCGTCTTTGACTTGGTAGGCCACAACGGAAGGTTCATTCAGGATAATCCCTTTGCCCTTCACATAAACCAGAGTGTTGGCTGTGCCCAAATCGATGGCCATATCGGATGTGAACATCCCGATAAGCGCTCCAAACATATGTCTTATTCCTCAATCAGACGCCGCGTTACCACGCCGTTCGTTCCCTATCCCACGCAAGGGTTATAATGTTGCGAAGGTGTGAACGACAAGTGAAAGATTGTGGAGAATTTCAGCTTGTCCGATTGCAATAAATTGAGTGATTATAAGGGGGTATAAATCACCAAAATTTGTGTTTTTTCAACATTGGCTAAATAAGGCCGATATGGCCCTTTGCATCCACACTTGTGTTGTCCACAGGCATGGATGCGGGTTTTGGGAGGTCTTATGCGCTCTTAGATTCTTCTGGAGGCGCTGTGCGTAGGCGTTTGACCATCAGTTTATTGAGCGCATTTATGTAGGCTTTGGCGGAGGCCACGACCGTGTCGGTATCCGACGATTGTCCGGTGACGATCTTCCCGTCTTCCTCCATGCGCACGCTGACGGTGGCCTGTGCATCAGTGCCTTCGGTGACCGCATGGACCTGATAAAGCTGCAGTTTGGCGGCGTGGTTTACCAGCGCCTTGATGGCGGCAAAAGTCGCATCCACGGGACCGTCGCCTGTGGCGCTGACCGACTTTTCTTCGCCCCCAATGGAGAGGGTGAGATCGGCACTTTGAGGGCCGTCCGTGCCGCAGACCACGCGCAAGGATTTGATGCTGATCTGATCCTCTGTGGGACCGGAATTAGAGTCGATCATCAGCGCAATCAGGTCTTCGTCATAGACCTCTTTCTTGCGATCGGCCAAGGCCTTGAAGCGCACAAAGACGTCCTTGAGTTGGTTATCGCCCAGATCATAGCCCAGATTTTCGAGCTTGGAGCGCAGGGCCGCGCGGCCGGAATGTTTGCCCATGACCAGATTGGTTTCGGATAGGCCAATGTCCTCGGGGCGCATGATTTCGAAATTCTCGGCGTTTTTGAGCATGCCGTCTTGGTGGATGCCGCTCTCATGGGCGAAGGCGTTTTTACCTACGATGGCCTTGTTGAACTGCACCGGAAAGCCCGAGACGGTGGAGACAAGGCGGGAGATGCCCATGATTTTTGTGGTGTCGATGCCGGTTTGATAGGGCATGATGTCGTTGCGCACGCGAAGGGCCATGACGACCTCTTCAAGGGCGGTGTTGCCCGCGCGCTCGCCCAGACCGTTGATGGTGCATTCGATCTGGCGCGCACCCGCTTCAACGGCGGCGAGGGAGTTGGCTGTGGCCATGCCCAGATCGTTATGACAATGGGTGGCGAAGATGATCTCATCAGCACCTGGTACTTTTTCAAGCAGCATGCGGATAATCTCGGCACTTTCGCGGGGGGCTGTGTAGCCGACCGTGTCAGGGATGTTGATGGTTGTAGCACCAGCCTTGATAGCGATTTCGACCGTACGGCACAGGTAATCTTCCTCCGTGCGCGTGGCATCCATTGGGGACCATTGTACGTTGTCGCAGAGGTTTCGCGCCCGTGTGACGGAAGTGTGGATTACGTCTGCCATCTCGTCTTTGGTGAGGCCCGGAATGTCGCGATGCAGTGGGGAGGTGCCGATGAATGTGTGGATGCGGGGGCGGGCGCAGTTCTTAACGGCCTCCCAGCAGCGGTCGATATCGGCGTCTTTGGCGCGTGCCAGACCGCAGATCACAGCGTTCGGGGCGGCTTTGGCGATCTCTGTGACCGCTTCAAAGTCTCCATCAGAGGCAATGGGGAAACCAGCCTCGATGATATCCACGCCCATTTCGTCGAGCATCGAAGCGATCTCGATCTTCTCGCTGAGGGTCATGGTCGCTCCGGGGGATTGCTCCCCGTCACGAAGGGTGGTGTCAAAGATCAGGACGCGATCCTGTTTGGAAATATCGGTCATTTTATGAATTCCTTAGATTTCGGTCAGATGCGGCGCGAAATATCCCCTGAGCGCACGCGCCCGTCACCTTGGCGCGCTCAGAGGCTGCTAAGGAGGAGGCCGAGTAGGCTGGCCCGAATTGGACCCATATTTGCGCATCTGCAAATCATGGGGCGGACTATATCGCAGATTTTGTAAAGATAAAGAGTCATTTTTGCTGGATTTCGAACAAAGCTGCGCCAATTTTAGGGTCATGAGATTTGAACGTGCTTTGATTATCGGGGCTTCTGGTGGAATTGGCCGTGCTTTGGCCGAGACTGTTGAGGCGGGTGAGGTGGTTTGCCTGTCCCGATCCGACGGGGATTTTGATTTGCTCAATGAGGCATCGATTCGGGGCTGTGCGGAGAGCATTCCCGGTCCGTTTGATCTTATATTTGATGCGACAGGGGCTTTGGAAGTTGACGGGCAGGGGCCTGAGAAGTCTCTCAATTCGGTCGATCCAGAAGCGATGGCGCGGCAGTTTGCGGTGAATGCCATTGGGCCTGCTTTAATCTTCAAGCATTTCATGGGGCATTTGCCGCGAGAAGGTCGATCTTGTCTTGTAAGTCTTTCTGCGCGGGTCGGTTCGATCGGGGATAATCGTTTGGGGGGATGGATGTCTTATCGCGCGGCGAAGGCGGCGTTGAACCAGATTGTTAAGACCACATCCATCGAGTTGGCGCGGACCCATCCTCAGGCAATTTGTGTGGCCATACATCCGGGAACGGTCAAAACGCCTTTGACGCAAAAGTATGTGGGTAAGCATCCGGCTGTGGAGACAGGGCAGGCTGCAGGAAATATTCTGAATGTTTTGAGCGGTTTAGAGGCTAGTGACACCGGTGGCTTTTTTGACTGGAAAGGTAATCTGGTTACGTGGTGAAGATTATATTGGTCTTAGGGGACCAGCTCTCTCCTGATCTGTCGAGCTTGAGGGAAGGTGATCCGGATCAGGACATTGTCTTAATGGCGGAGGTGATGGGGGAGGCCTCTTATGTGGGTCATCATCCCAAGAAGATTGCGTTGATCTTCGCGTCTATGAGAAAGTTTAGAGATGAACTTATCGGGCGTGGATGGCGGGTTGACTACATCAAATTGGATAATCCTGAGAACACTGGAACCCTCTCTGGAGAGGTGAATAGAGCAGTTGCGCGTCACAGTGCGTCGGGTGTTGTGACCACCGAAGCCGGGGAGTGGCGGGTGCGGGATGCTCTGTTGGAGATGCCTTTTGTAACGATCTTGCCCGATGATCGTTTTCTTGCGTCAGAACAAGAGTTTAGTGACTGGGCTGAGGGGCGAAAAGAGCTGCGTATGGAGTTCTTTTATCGCATCATGCGGCGCAAAACCGGTCTGCTGATGGATGGGGATAAGCCCGTTGGGGGCAAGTGGAATTTTGATGCGGACAATCGGAAAGCCGCTGTTCCAGACCTGTTTATGCCAAAGCCGTATAGAGTTGAACCAGATAAGGTGACCCAAGAGGTTCTTGATCTCGTTGGGGCCAAGTTTGGCGACAATTTTGGGGATTTGCTGCCGTTCAATTTTGCCACGGATCGGGCTGGGGCTGAGGAGGCTGCGCGACAGTTCATCAAGAGTACTCTGCCCTGTTTTGGGGATTATCAGGATGCGATGCTGACGGGTGAGCCGTTTCTCTATCACTCGCTCTTGTCCATTTACCTTAACATTGGACTACTTAAGCCTTTGGAGCTGTGTCAGATGGCGGAGCACGCTTACCGCTCGGGGCAGGCTCCGTTGAATGCGGTGGAAGGGTTTATTCGTCAGATTATCGGGTGGCGTGAGTATATTCGGGGCATTTATGTGTGGTCCGGTCGAGATTATACGGCGTCGAACTATCTGAACGCGACACGGGACTTACCGCATTTTTATTGGTCTGCGGATACCGATATGGCCTGCATGCGGGAGGCTATTTCCCAAACAAAGACAGAGGCTTATGCCCATCACATCCAAAGGCTGATGGTCACCGGGAACTTTGCGATGCTTGCGGGCGTGCACCCGTTTCAGGTCCATGAGTGGTATCTTGCGGTCTATGCAGACGCGTTTGAATGGGTGGAGGCACCCAATGTGATTGGCATGTCCCAGTTTGCCGATGGGGGTGTTTTGGCGTCCAAACCTTATGCCTCTTCGGGGGCTTATATTAACAAAATGTCCAATTACTGCGGGTCATGTAAATACAATGTGAAGGATCGAACGGGAGAGAATGCCTGTCCGTTTAATGCGCTTTACTGGGATTTTCTGGACCGTAATCGCGAGACTTTGGGGAAGAATGCGCGTTTGGGGCTGGCTTATCGGAATTGGGACCGGATGAAAGTTGAGGATCAAACCAGCTTGAAGAAAAAGGCCGGAGCGGTTCTGGAAACATTGGACAAAGGCGAGCGGATTTAGGCGATACTATACTGCCAAACAAAAAGACGACCCGATTGGATCGCCTTTTTCGTTTTATCGCTCAAAAAGCTCAGTTTGACGATGTGCTGGACTCAGCCGCTGCAGCTTCTTCTTCAGCTTTGGCCGCTTCCTCTGCGGTTGCTTGGCGTCCATTGGCCCAGAAGCCGTCGTATTCTTCGCCATTTGCGTATTTCATCAAGCCTGTGCCCTGACGCTGACCTTTGCGGAACTCGCCCTCATAGACGTCGCCATTTGGATAGGTGGCCACGCCGTCGCCGTCGATTTCCCCACTGCTCCAAGAGCCTTCATAGACAAATCCGTCCGGCATGGTGATTGAGCCGCTGCCATCGCGTTGGCCGTTTACAAAGTTGCCTTCATAAATTGTGCCGTCTGAATAGGTGGCTATTCCGCCGCCGTGGCGCAGTCCGTTTTCCCAGGCGCCGCTATATTTGTAGCCGTCGCCATAGGTCATTGTGCCTTGGCCATGGTTTTTGGCGTTTTTGAACGCGCCTTCATAGACTAGGCCATTGTCGTATCTAGCGACTCCGTTTCCCTCAATCACCCCATTGCTCCATTCGCCCTCGTAGGATGAGCCGTCGGGATAGGTGATTTTGCCTTTTCCTTCGGCCACATCATTGGCGAATGTGCCTTCATAGATGGAGCCGTCGGAGTAGGTGACTTTTCCGGAACCTTGAATGCGACCTTCAACCCAAGCGCCGTCGTATTTATAGCCGTCCGTGCCTGTGAAGCTGCCGTTGCCATGGCGCTGGTCGTCTTTGAAGTCGCCCAGATAGACGTCGCCATTGGCGTAGGTTGCGGTCCCTTTGCCTTCGCGACGGCCGTTGACCAGAGCGCCTTCATAGCGGTCGCCATTGCCATGGGTCAGAATGCCGGTGCCGTTGATCTGGCCACCAGCCCACTCGCCTGTGTAGATCAGACCGTCTGGCATTGTCAGAGCGCCTTGGCCTGCGCGCACGCCTGCTTTGATGTCGCCTTCATAGACGGCCCCGTCCGCATAGGTGATTTTCCCACGGCCCTCTTTGGTGCCTGCAACCCAGTCGCCCTCATAGCGATAGCCGGATGTGGAGGTCATGACGCCGAAGCCGTCGTGCACGGCGTCTTTGAAGGAGCCCTCATAGGTTACGCCATTTGCATAGACCGCAATGCCCTTGCCTGCGATCTTCCCGTTGAGCCAGTCGCCCTCATAGGTGCCGCCATCAGAAAAGATAATCTTTCCTCTGCCCTCAGGGCGGCCATTGGCGAATGTGCCTTCATAGACCGAGCCGTTGGGGAAGTTGGCTTTGCCTGTACCCTCGATGCGTCCTTCGACCCATTGGCCTACGTATTCATAGCCGTTGGGGAGGGTGTATTTGCCGGTGCCATGTTGTTTGCCGTCTTTGAATTCGCCTTCATAAATCCCGCCGGTGTCATATTGCTTGGTTTGAACCGTGGTTTCTGACTGGGAAAAAGCGGGTCCAGCAAGTCCAAGGGCCAAGATTACTGCCAGAGCAGTCGCGTTTTTTCGAGAATTGCCTATCACGGTGCCCTTGCCCTGTTTGCCCAATTCGGCGCACAGGTCCCTCTGTCGCTGTTTCTAGTTGGCATGAATGTACTGAACTGACCCCCAAGGCTCAACGCTTTTTTACCGTTTGGGATTTGTCTTAGACTGGGCCAATCTTACTTGTAAGAGGGGAGGGTCTCCCGTAACCCTTTGGGCAAGTTCAAAACCTCGGAGTTGCAGGCTATGCAAACACGTTTCAAGATCACTTTGGCGCAATTGAACCCCACCGTGGGGGACCTTGCTGGCAATTCCAAGAAGGCGGTTGAGGCTTGGGAGACGGGTCGGGCGGAAGGTGCTGATTTTGTCGGGCTGCCTGAGATGTTTATGTCCGGCTATCAGGCGCAGGACTTGGTGATGAAGCCTGCTTTTGTCGCCGATTGCCAAGTGCATATTGCCAATCTGGCAAAGGCTTGTGCCGATGGGCCAGCGCTTGGGATTGGGGCGCCCATATTTCAGGATGGTGAATTGTTTAACGCCTATTTCGTGCTGGAGGGGGGCGAGGTTTCGGCCAGCATTCTCAAGCATGAACTGCCAAATACCCATGTTTTTGATGAGCATCGCCTGTTTGCGCAGGGTCCTATCTCTGGTCCTGTGAAGATCGGGCCGGTTCGTGTGGGCATTCCGATTTGTGAGGATGCGTGGCACGAGGATGTCTGTGAGGCGATGACGGAGTCCGGTGCGGAGATCTTCTTTATCCCCAATGGCTCGCCCTATTATCGGGGGAAGTTTGATCGGCGCATGAACACGATGGTGGCCCGAGTGATCGAGAATGGGCTGCCTTTGGTCTATCTCAATTTTGTTGGCGGGCAGGACGATCAGATTTTTGATGGCGGGTCTTTTGTGCTGGATCGTAAGGGGAAGATGGTCATGCAGATGGCTATGTTTGACGAGGCGATTTCCCATACGGTTTTTGAACTGGTGGACGGGCAATGGGTGCCTGAGGCCGGAGATTTGATCAGCCAGCCCGATGAATGGGAGCAGGATTACCGTGTGATGGTGCAAGGATTGCGCGATTATATGGGGAAGACTGGTTTCAAACAGGTTCTGTTGGGGCTATCGGGCGGTATTGATTCGGCCATTGTGGCGACCATCGCGGCGGATGCTTTGGGGCCTCAGAACGTGCGTTGTGTGATGTTGCCTTCGGAGTATACGTCCCAGACTTCGCTGGATGATGCGGCTGAGGTGGCCCATAATTTGGGGACGCGGCTTGATACGATCTCGATTGCCGCAGGGCGCGAGGCGATTACGGATACTTTGGAGCCTTTCTTTGAGGGTAAAAAGCCCGATGTGACCGAGGAGAATATCCAGTCGCGTCTGCGTGGTTTGATGCTGATGGCTCTGTCCAACAAGCATGGGGAAATGCTGCTGACCACGGGCAATAAGTCGGAAGTGGCTGTGGGCTATGCGACCATTTATGGGGATATGTCGGGGGGGTATAACCCGATTAAGGACCTCTACAAAATGCGGGTTTTTGAGAGCTGTCGTTGGCGCAACAAGAACCATCGCGACTGGATGATGGGGCCAAAGGGCGAGGTTATTCCGCCTCGTGTGATCGACAAGCCGCCCACGGCGGAATTGCGTCATGATCAGAAGGATGAGGACAGTCTGCCGCCTTATGAGGTGCTCGATGGCATTCTGGATATGCTGGTTGAGCAGGATAAATCGGTCGCTGACTGTGTCGCGGCTGGATATGAGCGGGAGACTGTGAAGCGGGTCGAGCATCTCCTTTATATCTCCGAATATAAGCGGTTTCAGTCTGCTCCCGGGCCAAGGCTGTCCCATAAGGCGTTCTGGCTGGATCGGCGTTACCCGATTGCCATGCGGTGGCGGGATAACAGCTAAGGGAGCCTGCGGTTTTCTGCCTGTGGGCGTTAAAAACTGAAGTTGTCCCAGTTATCCACGGCTTTCACAGGGGACGTTTGGTTTGAAGTGATGTATGCTCGCGTTAACAAAAACGAGGGCGAGACATGGCAGACGGATCAGGCGTAGAGCCGGACGTAGAGGGACAGGCACAACCCCATAATATCGAGGCGGAACAAGCGCTTCTGGGCGCTCTTTTGGTCAATAATGACGTCTATGACCGGGTCTCCGGCATCGTTAACGAATCGCATTTTTTCGATCCTGTGCATGGGCGCATCTTTGAGGTGGCAGCGCGGCGGATTCAGAAGAATGCTTTGGCCTCTCCTGTGACCCTCAAGGCGTTTTTGGAGGATGATCCGGGACTGGCGGAATTGGGTGGTCCTGCTTATCTGGCGCGTCTTGCGGGGGCGGCGACCTCTTTGATTGCCTCTCGCGATTATGCGCAGATGATTTATGACCTTTCCATTCGGCGGGATTTGATCCGCATTGGTGAGGATATTTCCTTTAATGCCAGTCATGTAGACGTTGAAAGTGATCCTGCCGAGCTGATCGTGGATGCCGAGCAGAACCTCTATTCCTTGGGCGAAAAAGGTCGGGTGGATAAGGGCTTCCAGTCGTTCCTATCAGCTGTCACCGACGCGGTGAATGTGGCCAATGCGGCCTATAAGCGGGAAGGTGGATTGGCTGGTGTCTCCACTGGTCTGACCGATTTGGATGCGAAATTGGGCGGGCTTCACCCGTCGGATTTGCTGATCCTTGCGGGTCGCCCGTCCATGGGTAAAACCTCGCTCGCGACCAATATCGCTTTTAATATTGCGAAGAAATACAAGAAGGGCCAGCGCGCTGACGGGAGCGAGGGGGCTGTTGATGGCGGTGTGATCGGGTTCTTTTCCCTTGAGATGTCCTCGGAACAGTTGGCGGCGCGTATTCTGTCAGAGGCGGCTCAGGTGCCGTCGGAGCAAATCCGTCGTGGTGATATGACCGAAGAAGAATTCCGTCGGTTTGTGGAGGCTGCCAAGTCTTTGGAGGCCTGTCCTTTGTACATTGACGACACGCCTGCCTTGCCCATTTCAACGCTTGCGGCGAGGTCGCGAAGGCTGAAGCGGACCCATGGTCTTGATGTGATCATGGTCGACTACCTTCAGCTTTTGCGACCCGCATCGTCGCGCTCGGATGGGCGTGTTCAGGAGATTTCCGAGATTACGCAGGGGCTTAAGGCGATTGCCAAGGAATTGGCCATTCCGGTGGTGGCGCTCTCCCAGCTGTCTCGTCAGGTGGAAAGCCGTGAGGATAAGCGCCCGCAGCTCTCGGACCTTCGAGAGTCCGGTTCCATTGAGCAGGATGCGGATGTGGTGATGTTTGTGTTCCGCGAGGAATACTACAAGGAGCGCGAGAAGCCCGGTGAGCATGACACGGAAGCCATGATGAAATGGCAGGACGAGATGCAGCATCTTGAGGGGAAGGCCGAGGTTGTGATCGGCAAGCAGCGTCACGGTCCTATTGGGACGGTTGATCTGGCTTTTGAGGGCAAGTTCACGCGGTTCTCTGATCTGGTTAAGCCTTGGCAGCAGGGTGCTGGTGGGGATTTTTAAGAGGGGAAGGTGATGGGGATGCGCGCGACGGTTTTGGGAGCGGGCTTGGCTATGTCGATGTGTCAGCCTGTTGTGGGCATGGCGCAGGGGCTTTCGCCTTTTGTGGAATCCAACGTTATTCACACTCTGTTTCACGAGATTGGTCATGCCATTATTGATCAGTTCCAACTGCCTGTGATCGGGCAGGAGGAAGATGCGGTGGATGCATTCGCCACCATTGAGGTGATGACCTTCTTTGAGGAGGACGCCAAACCGATCCTCATTGATGTGGCGGCGGGCTGGCTGGCCATGGATGCGATGACCGATCGGGATCAGCTTGATTTCTATAGTATCCATGATCTGGATGCCCAGCGGGCCTATCGGGTGATTTGTCACCTTTACGGCAATGATCCTGAGGCCAACGCGGATGCGGCGGAATGGGCGGAATTGCCCGAAGACACCCAAGAGGTCTGCGAGGAGACGGGGCCTTTGGCTTATGACAGCTGGGAGGTTCTGCTCGCGGATATCACTCTGGAGGAGGGGGTCGGGGTGACGCCCATTTCGGTCTCCTATGAGCCCACGGAGCTTGACGATTGGCGGGCGGCTTTGATCGAGAGCAGCCTTCTCGATGACATGGCCCAATATGCCCAGTTCAATTTCGACTGGCCCGAGAATTTACATTTTGAGGCGGCGGAATGTGGGGAGGCCAATGCGTTTTGGGACCCTCAGAACCTTACAGTCACGCTCTGTTACGAGATTTTGAAGGATTGGGATGAGATCGAGCGCTCTTTTGAGTGAGTGATTAGCCCGCTCTATCGTTGTGTTTTAAGGCTGGCGCTTCTATAGAGGCCTCCATTCTCCAGCACAGGCTTTACGCACATGACAACGACCAGATTTGCACCTTCCCCGACCGGTTTTCTTCATGTTGGAAACTTGCGGGCGGCCTTGTTCAATTATGCCATTGCCCGAAAGGCGGGTGGCACGTTCATTTTGCGTCTGGATGACACGGACCCTGAGCGCTCCACACCTGAGTTTGCCGAGGCTATCAAAGAGGATTTGAACTGGCTTGGGCTGGAGTGGGATCGCATCGAGACCCAGTCTTCGCGTCTTGAGCGTTATGTGGCTGCTGCGGATCGTCTCAAGGAGATGGGCCGGTTGTACGAGTGTTTTGAGACCCGTGTCGAATTGGATCTAAAGCGCAAGAAGCAGCTTAATATGGGTAAGCCTCCGGTTTATGACCGTGCGGCTTTGGCCCTGTCTGAGGACGAGAAGACGGCTCTGCGGGCGGAGCGTGCCGGGCATTGGCGGTTCAAGCTTGATTTGGAGCGGATTGAGTGGACGGACGGTATTCTGGGCGATCTTTCCGTGGATGCGGCCAGTCTGTCGGATCCGGTGTTGATCCGTGAGGACGGGCAGTTCCTTTATACTCTGGCTTCCGTGGTGGATGACACCGAGATGGGGATCACGGATGTGGTGCGCGGGTCGGATCACGTGACCAATACGGCCACGCAAATTCAGATTATGGGGGCTTTGGGCGGGGCGGTTCCGCGGTTTGCCCATCATTCGCTTTTGACGGGTCCTCAAGGGGAGGGGCTGTCCAAGCGGCTTGGTACTTTGTCTTTGCGTGATCTACGCAAGGACGGGGTCGAGCCGATGGCGGCCCTCTCGCATATGGCCCGTTTGGGTTCCAGCGAGCCTATTGAGGTGCGTGCCTCGGTGGCTGAGGTTGTGGACGGGTTTGAGCTGTCGACCTTTGGAGCGCCGCCCACGAAGTTTGATGTTGAGGACTTGAAGCCTCTCTCGGCGAAGGTTCTGGCGGGGCTGAGTTTGGATGCGGTGGCTGGCGAGTTGAGCGATCTGGGCATTCCGTCCGAACTTCAGGCTGATTTTTGGGAGATGATCCACGAGAATATCTCTTCGCGCGGTGAGATTGCGGCTTGGTGGAAGGTGTGCACCGATGGCGCGACCGCTCTTGTGGCGGATGAGGATCGGGAGTTCATTGCGGCGGCTTTGGGCGATCTGCCTGCGCGTCCCTGGACCAAGGAGACTTGGGGGACTTGGACAAGTGCGTTGAAAGAGCAGACGGGCCGGAAGGGGAAGTCGCTGTTCATGCCGCTTCGTATGGCAATATCTGGGCAGAAGTCTGGGCCAGATATGGCGCTCTTACTGCCGCTTCTTCAGAAAGATCCCGCCTGTTAAGTTAATCTTTATTTTACTCTGCCACAAAGAAGGTGAATTTGGTCACATTTTGGGCCGGATTTATCGCTAAACCTGAGTTTGTCGTAATGTGGGAGTAGAGTATTATGAGTTTTCAGCCGCTGATCTTTCTTGGATTGTCCTGTGTCGTCGCTTTCGTTCTTGCGGCAATGGCTCTGTCATCCGGTGCGGGCTTTATCTCTGCATTCCTGATTTACTCTTTCGGCGGCTCTGCGACGCTGGTTTCGATCTCACTGCTTTCCTTCTGGCGCGTTGAAGAACAAGCCAATCCGTTGGTGGCTTAAGACAGCCGCTTATCGGCATTGGTGATTGGCGCTCAGTCTAGCCAATTCACTTTGGCAGTTTTGAGAACATCATCAAAGAATGCGGCGGTCTTGCCGTTTAACTTGGTGGTTCTCGGATAGATCGGGTTAGCCCTGTCGCGTAGAATGGGCGTCTCCCAACCAGATGTTGTTTCCATGAAATGATGAACGCCGTACTCACCAAATTCCGTTAGAAAACCGCTTAGCACTGTGTCCAGATAGGACTGGAGGATGGGATGATCCATGTCACCAGTCTGGGTGTTTTTGCTAATGTAAGTATGCACGTTCTCTGGGTGTTTTGCTCTCAGAGTGTCTGGTGACAAAGGGTGGAGCGCGTAGCCCTTTTCCCGTTCATCAAGCGCTTGGATCTGATCTGGCGCGACGCGAGAAATCAGCCCCTTAATCACCGTATCTTTTGAAGGCTCAATATTGAGGGAGGAGGCTGCGAAATGTTTGGAGCGGCTTTGATGGGTCCAGCTTCGTTTCCAGCCAATGAGCTCGGCCGGAATGAGATCCTGAAAGGCGTGCGTGTCGCGATTTACAAGGGACCCGTAGCCAAAACAAAGCCTGTCTTTCATGGGTTAGGCTTGTGTTCCGAAGATTTGAACGGCGTAGGTGCGCCCTCCGGTTTGGGTGACGCCCACGCCAATATCCCGGAACCGTCGGTTGAGAATGTTAACCCGATGGCCGCGTGAGGCCATCCAGCGCTCGACCAAATCAACGGCAATGCTATCGGGTGTTGACGGTCCGGCAGTCCACCCGATGTTTTCGCCCAGTCGCTCAAAGCTGTAGCCGACAGAATTGGCGCGGTAACTTAGGTCTCGCCCGTCGGCCGTGTGGCTGAGTTCTTGGCTTTGCGCTAGAATTTGCGAGAAGACCTCGGCGGCGTGGTTGAGGCGGTTCGAGTTTCTCAGAGCGTTTTGCCCTTTGTTTTGGCGCATTTGATCGGTGAGAGAGGCGATCATGGTCGAGATCGGGTTGGATGCTGAGTGTGCGGCGATTGGGCAAAGGGCAAGGCTTGAGCCGATCAGGAACCCTCTTCGGTTCATCGTTGTAAACTCAGGCGTCTTCATCCATTCACTCCGTCGTCTCTTAATTCTTCTCTGGGTTTAACTTTTAAACGTGCCAAAATAATGGCGAATTGGCGGTGGCTCTATATGATATGAAAACTAGGGGATCATGATTGCTCTACCCGCAGCGCGGTCCTGATTGATCTTTTGGATTGTGCGGTTCACGGCGGCAATACGTTGTTGCGACGGGGGGTGGGTCGACAAAAAACCACCACCTCCGGCAAAACGGGCAAAGCTGCGTGCGCCTATACCCGGATTGTAACCGGCCATTTCGGCCACATAAGTGCCCAAGACGTCCGCCTCCAGCTCATGGGATTGGGAATAGGCGCGCGCTCCGATTGAGCCGCCTATGTTTTGGGCCTCTTGAATTGAAGTGGCGTCTGCACCGGAAGCTGCCAGAAGCCCGCCCAAAAGGAGCGCGCCCAGGTTGGCATTTGTATTGGTCCGCACCAGATGGTTTGCGATCTGATGGCCAGCTTCATGGCCTAAGATAAAGGCGATTTCATCGTCGTTTTGTACAGTGGCAAGCATGGCGATATTGAAGGCAATTATCGGGCGGCCATCTTGTCCGATTGTCTGAAATGCGTTTGGAACATTGGTTTCAGAGGTGTCGACCTTCAGTTGGAAGTCACAATAAGTTGAAGGACGGGAGGGATTCTTTTGGCGGCACACCTGCTCTGCGACGCGCTCGATGCGGGAGCCGACACGCAAATAAGCGTCGACAGCTTGTTGGGGGGAGCGGGTGGCTGTGGGGGCTGGGCGTGATGTCGACAGATTCGGAGTCTCGACGGCAGTACAAGATGCCAGAAGCAGAAAAATGATCGCTAATTTGCGCATTCAATCGTCCATTAAGAGCTCGTTTTGGGAGTGTAAATGGATGTGGGGTGGCGTCAATCGCCCTTGGCGCAATAGGCGGAAATTGGACAAAAATAAAGGCCCAGCGCGGATATGCGCAGGGCCAATTTTCGTATTAGATCAATAAGTTAAAGTATTAATCTACCAGTGAGATGTTGGTCGCGGACTCACGTCCGTCGCGGCCAGCTTCCAGGTCAAAAGTAACCTTCTGGTTGTCAGCAAGGCCAGTCAAGCCAGCGCGCTCAACAGCAGAGATGTGTACGAACACGTCCTTGCCGCCAGTGTCAGGCTGGATGAAGCCGAAGCCTTTAGTAGAGTTAAACCATTTCACGGTGCCATTAGCCATCGTGATGTCTCCTTAAGTCATTGAAATCGTGGTATTACGATCCCTTAGTACAGTCAAACTTAGTATCGAGAGACTGTAGCCTTGTGGGAGACAGCTGGTATCGATAGTGAGCATCTGTAAGCCGGATATGGGCCTCATTTACTGTGATTGCAAGCGTTATCGCTTAAAAAAAGTGGCTTCGGCGGTCAAATGCTTACCCAAAGTTAATCTTTCTTAATGCAATTCATGGTTGAAACGAGTGCCTGTGACACGCGTATGATTTCCGCGTGAAACGTGTATGACAAATATCGCGGCGGCCAAATTTCGGCGTCTCGTTAAGATTTATTACCACAATATTAACTGTGGATCAGCGGCGTTAACTTTGCCGTTTAACGCCTGTTCGAATAGGCGATCGCGGTGTGTTGATCGAACGTGAGTAAGCGTGCTCTCTGGCGCCTTGTTTGCAAAATTTGTTCCCGTAGTGATGGGCCACCGAAATCTATCAGGGAGACAAGACATGAGCGTAGCACGTATTACGGAAGTTATAGCATCCTCAAAGAAGAGCTTTGATGATGCAGTTGAAGTTGGAGTGGCCCGGGCCAATAAGACCTTGAAAAATGTTCAGGGTGCTTGGGTCGATGGTCAAAAGGTCACCTGTAAAGATGGCGAGATTGACGAGTATCGTGTGTCTTTGAAAGTCACTTTTGTTCTAGAAGACTGACTTGGGCCCAAGGGCTCCGATCTAGTGTTCGGAGCCCTCCGGGCATTTTATCTTGTGAATTTTTTGTACTTCACGCGTTTTGGCTCCAGCGCGTCTGGGCCTAGGCGGCGTTTTTTGTCCTCTTCATATTCCTCGAAGTTGCCCTGGAACCATTCCACGTGGCTGTCGCCCTCGAATGCGAGGATGTGGGTGCAAAGGCGGTCGAGGAAGAAGCGGTCGTGGGAAATGACTACGGCGCAGCCTGCGAAGTTTTCGATGGCGTCTTCTAGGGCGCGGAGTGTTTCCACGTCCAGATCGTTGGTTGGCTCATCGAGCAGGAGGACGTTGCCGCCTTCTTTGAGGAGGCGAGCCATGTGGACGCGGTTGCGTTCTCCGCCTGATAGGAGGCCGACCGGTTTTTGTT